>CAYWKH010000153.1:1994-3832 GCA_964458805.1 uncultured Synergistaceae bacterium | reverse complement strand
GAGCGCCTCGTTCCGTTTGACACTCTCCAAGCCGCCCCCGGAAAGCAGCTCCACAAACTCGTAGGGGTCTTCCGGCTGCATGGCATCGTTGTAAAACTGCCCAAACAACCGGACGCCGTGGGCAAAAGGAATGCACTCCTCCCAGTACCGGCTCAGCCATTCTTGATACCGGTCATATCTACGGGCCACTTCCGCAAGCAATGCACCATCTGCAAGATCGTGGAGCCTGTCCTCCTTCCACCGGCGCGCTTCTTCGTCCATTTTGGGTATCAGGTCGTTCTCAATGCGGGCACGGAGTTCAAGCAGGTTGCCGAAGCTGCGCCGCAAGCTGAGATACCAGGCCCGCTTGTCCCCTTCCCCATGGTTCCCTGTGGTGATGGCCCGGGATTGAAGGACATAAAGCCGTGACTGCCGATACGTCCATTCCACATCCTGAGGAGCACGGAACTTCTGGCCCAAATGCATTGCCAAAGCATAGACGCGCCGGAGGTCCGCGTCTGACAAAGGTGATCGACTGGCCCGGGCCTTCGGGAGACGCCGCACCTCCACGCCCTCCCTAGACAAGACCACATGCATCTCCCGATCCGCCGGGTAAAACTCCATCAGATCGCCGGTGCGGCGATCCAGGGTCCAGCGGTCCGGCGCCACCGTACCATCTACGAGGCCCTGGTTGAGGCCGTGTACCGCCTCCACGACCACGCAGTTTGATTTCACTGGATGTCGCCCGAAGACCACACCGGAGCGGTTGCCCGGAACCAGCTCCTGTACCACGACCGCCATCGCGCTCTTCTCAATATCCAATCCAAGCTCTTTTCGGTAAAGCAGTGCGGCGTCCGACCACAAGGAGGCCCACACCAGCTGGATATGTCGGAGAATCGCCGGGGCTTCGCGCACGTTCAGATACGATTCATGAAGTCCCGCAAAAGACTGACCGGACGCATCCTCCCCCGGAGCAGATGACCGCACGGCAACAGGCCTGCCTTCAAAGCGCTTCAGGACAGCTTTCAGGAGTGACCGGCGAACTTGAGATGGTACGGGCGTCTTGATAAAGGCGTTGCGAATACGCAGAGAGGTGTCCCACATCTCCTCCCAACGCATCTGCTCGATGGGGCGCCGTGACAACTCGCGGCGAATCCGCGTCGCAATTCCGCTCTCTGTAAGAAACCGATGATAGGCTTCTGTCGTCACCGCGAGACCGTCTGGCACCATGGCGCCCCCCTGGGCGAGGGCGGCCAGAGATAAGGCCTTCCCGCCCACCAAGGGCGCATGCTCCGGACGGATTTTCTCGAAGGGCACAACCAGCATGCTCACGACACCCATAGTTCAACCACATCCTGAAACCGCCGGACCATCACATACTTCTCGACCCGCAACCGCAAGAAAGCGCAGTTGGGGGACATAACGAACTCATGGAGATGCGGGTGTTTGGCCAGGAATCGCCTCAGGTCTGCGCTTCGACGGGACTTGGAGACCTCAGTGGACCGTCCGCAGGCCGTCACTCCCACGGCGTCGTAGAAGTCCGCCGCGGCATGAGTCCTGTCATCAAACGTCATGGCTGTGCGGTCATCGGCCATGATGTTGGCAAATTTGCGCGTTGAACGGGATGTCGCGAAGAAGATGAACTTCAGGTCCGGTGAGATGCTGAAGCCAACCAGGGTGCCGTATGGCTGTCCCTGATTATGCGTTGCGAGTACGGCCACCTGCTGGGAGCTAAGAAGTTGCCGTACCACGTTGAGAGGGTCCGCTGGGTCGGCGCTCCGCGCAGCGTTCTTTCTCATCGTCTCCGGCCTCCTTTAACGCCTTGGCGATTCATTCTATACTATCGTCAGGGAATAGGT
>CAYWKH010000153.1:0-1984 GCA_964458805.1 uncultured Synergistaceae bacterium | reverse complement strand
CGCTACACAGGCAATAATACGCTTTTAAGGGATTGCCAGGAAAGCATGTGCGCTGTTAAACGACCGGCCAAGGAGAGGCAGCGCGGGAGAAATGCCGTGCGTAGATTGCGCCCACAAGCAGAGAAGCCGATACACGCCTGGTTGGCTGCAGGCTGCGCGATTCTTCTGCTGGGTTGTCCTGCGAAGAATCCACCGGACACCGTAGACCAGGTGGACGTGGAACGATACATGGGCACATGGTATGAGATTGCGAAGTTCCCGGTCTTCTTCGAACGTGGTCTCGTGGGCGTCACGGCGGAGTACAGACTGGAGAAAGACGGCCGAATTCATGTGACGAACAAAGGGTTCAAGAAGTCTTTTGATGGAAAGATCTCCAGCATCGAGGGCTATGCCAAGATTCCCGACCCGGAAAACCCCGGGAAGCTCCGGGTTCGCTTCAGCCCTTACCCGGCAAAGCTGTTTGCCGCAGACTACTGGATTGTTGACTTAGGCGAGGACTACGAGTATGCGGTCATCTCCAATCCATCGCGGAATGTCCTCTGGATCCTGAGCCGCACGGCCTCCATGGAAGAAGCCCAATACGAGGAAATCGTACAGCGTTTGAGAGAGCGGGGCTTTCCCACCGAACGTCTCGAGAAGATGCCCCAGCCGCTTCCGGATGATAACTAAGCAATGGCAGGGGGTGGGAACGTGCTTCAGCCCTTCTCTGGCATCTCAATCGTCACGCCGCGGGTCGATCAGGCTGGGCGCTGTAGCCGCCTTGCCTGATAAAGAAGGTGGCCAGAAGCATCCAAGACACCGAAGCCCTGGATGAACAGCGAAGCGATGCGCGGGAGGGTGTGCGCTTAAAGCGTGGGTGCAGTGGCCGTTCTTGGCACAGCCACCGGGAGCTGCAAATGAAGAGAATAACGTACATGAGTAGATTCAGCCGCCCGCTAAGCGACGAGGGTCTCCGCCTCTTAGGCGAGAAGGCAGCGGCCAACAACGCGGAACATGGGATTACTGGAATTCTGATCACCATTGGTGAGACCTTCTTTCAAATCATCGAGGGCGAAGACGCCGCAATCGATGCCCTGTTTACAACGATTTCCAGAGATTCCCGCCACACAGACATTGTGCGTTTCAGTACAGAGATGGCAATCTCTGAAAGGCTGTTTGCCAGTTGGTCGATGAAGACCGTCAATCTTGATAAGGAACCGGGGGAAATTGTTGCAGCCCTGAGAACATTGGTGCGCAACCTTTCCCTTGCTCACTACATTGTTGAGCGTTACACCCAGCCCGCGGTCTCCGCCTTCCTCCAAGGCGGACGGAATCCCTTGGATGTCCTCACAAAGAAATGTGAGCGGGTGGTCGTGTTCATGGATATCGTGGGGTTCTCACTCATGATGGCCCTGAGGCCCATAGACGAAATGTGTGCACTGGTAAATGATGTGCTGGACAGGTGCGCGGGAGCGGTTTCCGCATACGGCGGCGAAGTGACCAAGTTTTTGGGCGATGGCCTTCTCGCATACTGGAATGCCAAAGAGATGGATCTGGCTTTGGAGGGCACTGTAGCCAGCTGTGAGGCGGTAAGGCGCATCAGAGAGGAAGCGCCATCGGGCTCGGTACGAAAGGTGACACACGTGGGATTTGGACTTTCACTCGGCGAAGTCATCGAGGGAAACTTCGGCTCGAAAACGAAGACCGATTACACCATACTTGGCGATTCGGTGAATCTCGCAGCCCGTATAGAGAAAATCAGCCGGAAGGTTGGCAGGCCGATCTGCGTTACGGAGGCAGTCACGAAGCGTGCCAGCACAAAGTGGCAGTTTGAAGACCTGGGCGTTCAACCAATCCCTGGGATACAGGACACAGTAAGGGTGTTCGCTCTTGACCATCCTGCTGCCAAAGAACTCATAGCGAAACAAGACTTGATTGCGTTTCTGCAGAATCCTCTAGCGCCCACGCCAGGTCCGTCGGATCTTGGGTGAGAGTTCTCGGTGCG
>CAYWKH010000152.1:0-4145 GCA_964458805.1 uncultured Synergistaceae bacterium | reverse complement strand
CCCCTCACACCTCCTCGAAAAACGTGTCCGGGCGGGCGGGGTCGAAGGGCTCGCAGGACCAGAACAGCGTGACCAGGTCGTCCGGGCCGGTGTTGACGATGTTGTGGGTGTAGCCGGGGGGTATGTCTATCGGCTGCGGGCGGTCGCCGGAGACCTGGTACTCGGTCGTCTCGCCCCCGCCGACGCGGCGGAATCGCACCACGGCAGTGCCGCTGACCACCAGGAACTTCTCCGTCTTGGTGTGATGCCAGTGGTTCCCCCGCGTGATCCCCGGCCTGGTGACGGAGACGAACACCTGCCCGCCCGAGGGCGACTTCAGGAACTCGGCCAGCCAGCCGCGGTCGTCGGAGCGCTGAACAAGGTCGTAGGCGAACTCCCCCTCCGGCAGGTAGGAGAGATACGTGGCGTACAGCGCCTTGACGAAGCGGTCGGAGAAGTCCGGGACGCGCAGGGTGTTCCTGCCCTCGCGGAAGCCCGTCAGCATGTCCAGCAGGTCGCCGAGCTTCACCGGGTGGCAGGGCTGCGCGGTGGCATATCCGTCCGGCCCGATGAAGGGCGCGCCCCTCATGCACGCGATGAACTCCTCCACCACGTCGTCGATATATACAAGCGGAATAACTTTTTCGCGGTCGTCCACTCGCACCGGCAGACCGCGAGCTATGGCGTGGCACCAGGTGGCGACCACGGAGTTGTAGTTCGGGCGGCTCCACTTGCCGAAGGTGTTCGGCAGGCGGTAGACAGTCGCGTGCGCTCCGGTTCGCTCTCCCCACGCGCGGACCAGCTCCTCCGAGCGGCGCTTGCTGACTCCGTAGGGAGTGTCGCCCGCCGCGTGTATGGACGACGACAGCAGAAATCCCGGCGTCCTGCCGGTCCGCTCCAGCTCGTCCAGGATGTCCTCGGTCAGCTTGCGGTTGCCGAGGTCGAACTCGGCCTCGTCGACGGGGCGGTTCACGCCCGCCAGGTGGACGACGAAGTCCGCCTCGCGAAGCAGATCCCGCAGGTCGCCCGACAGAGCGCAGGAGGCCGCGCCCCCCCGCGGCCCGTCCGCGTTCGGAGTGGCCGGCGGCAGGTCGTGCTCCAGCGCCTCGAACTCGCGCGACGCCCTCAGCGCCGCGCACAGGTTGCGCCCCATGAAGCCCTTCGCCCCGGTGACCAGGACTTTCATTCCCGCAGCCTCCCTCTCGCGGCCAGCGCCGCCCTCACCTCGGGAAGCCGCATCAGCAGCTCCTCCAGCTCGTCGTCCGTCAGTCGGTGCGTATTGTGCGACGTGTACTCCCACCCGCGCGAGACGGACTCGCTCCCCCGCTCGAAGTACTTCTCGTAGTTCAGCCCGCGGTTGTCGGCGGGAATGCGGTAGTATCCGCCGCGCTCCTCCGACCGCGCCATCTCCTCTCGGGTCAGCAGAGTCTCGTAAAGCTTCTCGCCGTGCCTGGTGCCGATGACGCGGACCGGGCAGTCCGAGCCGAGCATGCGCCTCAGCGCCCCGGCCAGCGCGCCCACCGTGCAGGCAGGCGCCTTGCGGACGAAGATGTCCCCCTGCGCGGCGTGCTCGAATGCGTGGAAGACCAGGTCCACCGCGTCGTCGAGCGTCATCATGAAGCGCGTCATCTCAGGGTCCGTCACCGTCAGCGGCTCCCCGTTCGCGATCTGAGACAGGAAAAGCGGGATCACCGAGCCGCGCGACGCCATCACGTTGCCGTACCGAGTGCCGCAGACCAGCGTCCGCTCCGGCGGCACGGAGCGCGACTTCGCCACGAAGACCTTCTCCATCAGGGCCTTGGACAGCCCCATCGCGTTGATCGGGTAGACCGCCTTGTCCGTGGACAGGCAGACGATCCGGCTCGCCCCCGCGCGCACCGCGGCGTTCAGCACGTTCTCCGCGCCGAGGACGTTGGTCTTGACAGCCTCCAGCGGGAAGAACTCGCACGACGGCACCTGCTTCAGCGCCGCCGCGTGGAAGACGAAGTCCGCGCCCGAGGTAGCGTCGTCGAGGCCCGCCGGGTCGCGCACGTCCCCGATGAAGAAGGAGACCCGGTCGTCCCTCAGGCTCTTGCGCATGTCGTCCTGCTTCTTCTCGTCGCGGGAGAACACGCGGATCTCGCGCACATCCGCGCCGCGCAGCCGCTCCAACACCGCCCGCCCGAACGACCCCGTCCCGCCGGTGATAAGCACAGTCTTGTCCTTGAACATGATAGCTCCGTTTCGGTTGAGGATTGTGGATGCTAGAGGTGATTATATCATCTGCGGGGGGGCGATCGATGAAAGCAGTTAGTCATCCCGAGGCGGCTACCCTATTTGTCATCCCGAACGAGCGCTCTCTCCGTCATCCCGAACGAGCAAAGCGAGGAGGGATCTTACTCCGCGCCGGCTCCCCGCCAAGGTCCCTCGTCGCGTTGCTCGTTCGGGACGACGGTAATTGTCATCCCGAGCGAATGCGAGGGATCTTACTCCGAGGTAGCACCCTACCTAGGTCCCTCGTCGCTTCGCTCCTCGGGACGACAATATACGCCGCATTGAACAACGTGTTATACTACGTTGGAAATCAACGAGGGGCGTATTTCACGCACCATGACGTTCGACCGCGGCCAGAGCTTTCCTGAAGCGAAGGAGGAGCGCGATGAGTCTGACAAGAATCCACTGTGAACGTTTCACCCTATTTGACCTGCTCTCGCTTGAATTGTCGCCGGGAATCAACGTCTTCATCGGCAAGAACGGGACGGGCAAGACCCACCTGATGAAACTGGCCTACGCCGCGTGCGATATCACCAAGTCCGGCATGAACTTCGCCGAGAAGCTGAACCGCGTCTTTCTGCCCTCGCGAAGGTCCATAGGACGGCTTGTAAAGCGTCAAAAGTCGAGCAGCAGGGCCACGGTCGAAGTCCGGAGGGGAGATCTCTCGCTGCGGGCGTCCTTCTCCAATCACACGAAAAAATCAGAGTCGGTCGCCGTCTCGGGGCATGCCGAATGGGTTTCACGGCCCATGGAAAGCGTGTTCATTCCGGTTAAGGAGATGCTCTCAAACGGCCCCGGCTTTCGTTCCATGTACGCACAGCGCGAGATCCATTTCGAGGAGATCTACGCCGACATCCTCGACCGCGCCTATCGGCCGGCCCTCCGAGGCCCGATCGAAGCCCCGAGAAAAGCGCTTCTGGAACAGCTGCAGAAGGCCATTGACGGCAGGGTGATCGTGGACAAAGAAGAGTTCTTTTTGAAAAATAAAAAAGGGAATCTTGAGTTCACCCTGCTCGCGGAGGGCATTCGCAAACTCGGCCTGCTTTGGGTTCTGATTCAAAACGGAACGCTGCTGAACGGCTCGGCCCTCTTCTGGGACGAGCCCGAGGCCAACCTCAACCCTAGCCTGTTCGGCGTGCTGATGCAGATTATCTTGGATCTGCAGCGGGAGGGCGTGCAAGTATTCATGGCCACTCACGACTACGTGATCCTGAAAGAACTCGACCTGAGGCGCAGCGCGGACGATAATATCGCTTACCATTCGCTGTTTCAGGACGATGACGGGACAGTCCGCTGCAGAGGGGCGGGAAGCTTCGCAACAATCGATCCAAACGCAATTTCCCAGACGTTTTCCGACCTCTACGACCGCGAAGTGAAGCGCTCCCTCGGAGGCATTCCGCGATGAGCGTCTTCACGGAAGGGTCGCTTCAGATCGCCTTCCCCGCGACCGCCAAGGTTCGCAAGTTTGACGACCAGTCGCATGGACTGTCGCACTGCATGAAGGCCGTGGACTTTGTTGCCGAACTGGACGACCGGTACTACTTCATAGAATTCAAGGATCCTTGCAGAGGCGAACTCGGTCATTCGGAAGCCGAAAAATATTTGAAGGGATTCCTGGCGGGGAGTATCGACGAAGAATTGAAGTACAAATACCGCGACTCGTTCCTGTACGAATGGGCTTCAGGGCGGGCCGAGAAACCCGTCTACTACCTTGTACTGATTGCCGTCGAAAACCTCGGGGCCGCCGATATGCTTGTGCGCACCGATGAGTTGAAGAGAAAACTACCCTGCGCGGTTCCCCCCTATATCGAGTGGAAACGCCCGATAATAGCGGGGTGCGCGGTCTTCAACATAGCCGAGTGGAACAGGCGCTTAGCCGCCCTGTTCCCAGTGTCGCGGAAGGCGTGAGGCGC
>CAYWKH010000151.1:0-4182 GCA_964458805.1 uncultured Synergistaceae bacterium | reverse complement strand
ACCGAGGGCGCTCCCTCCGTCGTGGAGACTGACCTCGACCCGGAATCGCTGGCCGCCGTCGCCTCGGTCGAGTCCTTCTCGAACCACCCTCTTGCGAAGGCCATAGCCTCCGCTTCCGACGCGCGCCTCGAGGTCTCGGGGCTCGAGGAGATCACGGGAGAGGGCGTAAAAGGGGTGGTCGCGGGCGCGTCGTGGTTCGTGGGCAGACCCGCGGATCCGGCGAAGTACGACGAGCATCTCAAACTCGGCCGCACCGTGGTCGAGGTGGTGAAAGACGGTGCGACAGCGGGGTACATAGCGGTCGAGGACAGGCTGCGCGAGGACGCAGTCGAGGGCGTAAGACGGCTGTCGGAGATGGGGATAACCTGTGTCATGGCCACGGGAGACAACGAGAAGACCGCCCTGGCCGTGGCGGCGCGAGTCGGAATTAGCGAGGTTCGCGCAGGAGTGCGCCCGGACGGCAAGCTGGACCTGGTCCGCGACCTCCAGTCGAGGGGCGGCAAGGTCCTGATGACAGGAGACGGGATGAACGACGCCGCAGCTCTGAAGGGGGCCGACATCGGAGTTGCGATAGGCTCCGGCACGGACCTGGCCATCGACAGCGCGGACATCGTGATAGTCAAGGGCGGCATCTCCCGGCTCGCCGACGCCGTGTCCATCTCGCGAAAGACTTTCCGCGTAATAAGACAGAATCTTTTCTGGGCATTCGCGTATAATATAATTGCAATACCACTCGCGATGGCTGCGCTGCTCCACCCGGTTATAGCCGAGACGTCGATGGCCTTCAGCTCGATCTCGGTGATCCTGAACTCCATGAGGGTGAAGTGACGGAGAGTACTGTACTGCGGGCAGAGATTTTTATCATGGAGGTGGTTACATGGAGAAAACAACAGACCTTTTCAGGAACCATGCGCCTGATATAGCCTTTTTCATACTGACGGCGCTCATAACGGGAACATACTTCCTCACCGACCTGCTGAGCGCGTCCTGGTGCGTGGGTCTGCTGGCCCTCTTCGCCCTCCTGCTGCTCGTACGAAGCGCACTAAGCTGCAACGCGCCGGCCGCGATCATCTCCGGATGGATCGGACGGCTGTCAAGGGATGAGACGGTCGACCTTCGCGAGGAGGTCGATGTACCCGCCGGTTCCAGGCTGGCCTCGGTGGCCATGGCCCTGAACGCCTTCGTGCGCAGTATGCGGTCGCACTTCCTGCGAATAATTCAGGGGCTGCACGACTTCACATTCAGCTTCTACCGCCTGGAGCGGCAGCTGGACAGCTTCACGGAGGCCTTCTCCGAGATGGCGGACAACGTCAAGAAAGGAATATCATCGGGGCAGAGGGTATCGCACGCGACCGAGTCGCAGTACGCCTCTTCCGAGGAGATATCGGCCACGGCCCAGGGTCTGGCCCACCTGGCCTCGGAGCTGAACGAGACCGTTGCGACGGTCGGCGAGAGGGCGGGCGAGGGGAACAAGAGGCTCGGGGAGATGGAGCGAATCTTCGCCTCCGTCGTGGCCGAGACAGAGGCTCTGACCGAGGAGGCCAGGGTGCTGTCGGGCAAGGTGGACCTGATCCAGGGCGTTGTGCGCACGATCACCGGCATTGCCGAGCAGACAAACCTGCTGGCCCTCAACGCCTCGATAGAGGCCGCTCGCGCCGGCGAGGCCGGGCGCGGCTTCGCGGTGGTCGCCGACGAGGTTCGCAAGCTGGCCGAGGAGAGCAAGACCGCGGCGTCCACCATAGCAAAGAACCTGCAGGAGCTGGTCGCAGGGGTGCACGACACGTCGGACGGGGTCGCAAGGATGTCCGGGCGCATGGGAGAGGCGAACGAGAACGTGCAGGGGGTCCTGTCGGAGATAGCGGCGGTCCTCGACGGCATAACCGGCATCTCCGACTCCTCGGAGAGGGTGGCCGCGAGCGCCCAGCAGCTCGGGGCGTCGTCGGAGGAGCTGGCCGCCTCGGCGGAGACCGTCACTAACGAGACGGAGACCATGAGCTCCCTGTTCTCCTCCATAGAGGAGCGCGTGTCGTCCCTGTCGCAAATCGCCAGGAGCCTGGACAGAACCGCGGAGGAGGGGGCGGACAACGCCTCCGTGCTGGTAATGCAGATAACCTCGCTCAAGGCGATGAAGGCTTCGGACTTCGCCGATATAGCCGAGGGAGCGGTTCATGCGCACCGGGACTGGGTCGCCAACCTCAGGAAGTTCACCGAGGGAGGGCGCTGGGACCTGGAGACCGACCCTCGCAGGTGTCGCTTCGGCGTATTCTTGTCCTTCATCGAGCGCCCTAAGGAGGCGCCCGAGGACCTGTGGAGAGAAGTGCTGTCGATGCACGACAGGTTTCACCACCAGGGAGAAGAGGTTAGAAAGCTGGTGGAGCGCGGGGAGATGGACAGGGCAAGGGGGCTGCTGAGGCAGACCGAATCCCTCAGCGAGAACCTCTCTGTCGCCCTGCTAAGGATCGCGGACATCTGCCGAGGAGGTAGCGGAACGGGAGGTCGAAAAGCCCTGCCGGCCGGGAGATAGACACCTCCTCCCGGCTTTTGCACCTTCGAGGCGGCTATTTGCAGATACGGAGGTCATGCAGATGCGAAGCACAAGCGTCGATAATAGCGGTGGATTCCGGCGTACTGGCGGGCGCGGCATCTCGGCGATGCTGGCGGCGCTTCTCTTTCTGCTCCTGGCCTCGCCGGGCCGAGCGGCGGAGAGAGAGGTCTTTCAGCCCAGGGGACCCGGCGGGGGCGGGGCCCTGTTCGGCCTGTCGATAAACCCGGCCGACAACAGGGAGTTTTTCACGGCCTGCGACATGGGGGGCCTGTTCCGCACGACGGACTTCGGCGCCTCGTACTCGCAGGCCCATTTTACCGGTCTCGTTGCGGGGCCCGCGTCGAAGGTCTGCTTCACCAGGACGAAGGACCTGCTCTACTGCATCGACTACTCCAACGACACGACGCTGCCCGTGAAGAGCGCGGACGGCGGCAGGACCTGGAGCAGGCTGCCCGGCAACCCTGACGATCATGAGGAGCTGTACGCGATCTTCGCGGACTACGAGGACCCGAGGCGAGTCGTCATCTCCCACTACGAGGAGATTTTCTTCTCCACCGACGGCGGCGGCTCCTTCAGGAGGATCCACAGGGCTAAGGGGAAGAACGGCGTGCTGCTCGCAGGAGCCTTCTTCGACGGGAACACGATCCTCGTCGGCACCAGCGACGGGGTGCTCCGCTCCGCGGACGGCGGCGAGACTTTCGCGCCGGCTGGATTTCAAGGGATTCCAGCAGGCGAGGCAATATGGTCGTTCGCCGGGGCCGGGAAGGGCGGCGCAGTCCGCCTGTTCTGCCTCGCCGCAGGCGCGGATTCAGTCTATCCCGGGATGCCGGGGACCGACTACTGGGACTTCTTCAGGGGGGTCTACACCCTGGACGGAGGCTCCGGCAAGTGGGTCTCCAAAAGCAACGGGATACGCAGAGGGAGGGACTTCCCCGTCTTCCTCGGCTTGGCCCGGAACGACACCGAGACCGTCTACCTGGCCGGGTCGAACGACCGAGGCGAGCCGATCGTGCTCAAGAGCACGGACGCCGGCGGCAACTGGAGGAGCGTCCTCCAGACGGACGGCAACAGGAACGTGGTGACCGCATGGAGCGGCGCGGGGGGCGACAGAGACTGGACCTACGGCGAGTGCGCCCTATCCCTGGCGGTCGATCCCAGCGACCCTAGCGTCCTGTGCTTCAGCGACCTCGGTTTCGTTCACACCTCCAGGGACGGGGGCGCGAGCTGGCGCCAGGCCTACTCGAAGGGGGACAACCCGGCCGGAAGGGGCACGCCCAGGGGGAGGTCCTACTCAAGCGCGGGGCTCGAGGTCACCTCCTGCTGGCAGGTGCACTGGATCGACAGGCAGATCGTGTGGGGGTGCTTCTCGGATATCAGGGGAATCAGGAGCACGGACGGCGGCAGGAGCTGGAGCTTCGGCTACTCGGGACTCCAGGCGAACACGAGCTACAGGATCGCGCAGCACCCAAAAAACGAGACCCTCTTCCTGGCCTGCTCCGACGTGCACGACATCTACCAGAGCACTCGCCTGGGCGACGACCGGCTGGACGTAAAAGACGCGAACGGGAAGATAATGTACTCCTCCGACGGGGGCAAAACCTGGCGCGACCTGAAGGCCTTCGGACACCCGGTCTACT
>CAYWKH010000150.1:0-4208 GCA_964458805.1 uncultured Synergistaceae bacterium | reverse complement strand
CGGTCGCCTGCTTATCGTCGCTTCGCGTAGTTCGGAAGGGAGATCACGAAAACGATTTGCTTCGCAAGCGCGAGATATTGCCACCCTACCTTATCGCCATAGGCTCGTGAGGTAGGGTGGATAGCCTGATCGAGCCGGATTCGGTGGCTACGTAGCAGTCGGTGGAGGTTATTTCAAGTCCGGATGCCAGCTTGATCCGTGGATGTATGTTAAGCCTCGTGCCCGGCTTTATAACGGTTGAGTCGCCGCTGACCAGCAACGGCGGCTCCGTGATGTCCAGCCCCTGTCCGTGCCCGTGGGGTTTCCCGGTATCGTCGATTTTTAGGAAACCGTACTCTACAAGATATCCATCGATCAGGTCCGCGATCTCGCCCGCCGTGACGCCCGCCTTTATTGCTGATCCTGCCAGTTTCAGTATTCGCGAGATGGTTATGAAGGCCTCTTCGGCCTCTCGGCTGGCAGAGCCCAGGAAGCAGGTGCGCATCACCTCGCCGAAGTAGCCTCCGGCCGCTGTATGCTCCAGCACTACGATGCCGCTGTCACCCTTCCTCCACGTTCCACCCGCGTCAAGAGCCTGAGGCAGGCAAAGGGGCGAGCTCGTACCGAAGGAGGCTAGCCAGTACTGGTCTTCACACCCTGCCTCGGCGGCGAAGGAGGAAGCAAGGGCGAACGATTTCGCTTTTTCTTCCCCCTCCCTGACCGAAGCCAGCCATGCCTTGAAGGTCTCTTCGTTCAGCTTGACGGCATTATTCGAGATGTTTATCTCCTCGTCGCTTTTCACCATTCGCACGCCATCCATAATTTTGGTGAAGTCAGTCAATACGTATCCGTCCAGGCTGTTGATCAGTGACAGGTAGTATTTCGCCGACAGGGAATCTCTACCGCACAGCCCGATTCTACCGGGGCCGGCCCGCTTCGCGAAGGCGGCGACCTTGCCTCCAGGCTCTTCGGGGTCGAGAATGTCGGTGTGTCCCGCCAGGTGGAGATCCTCGATATATTCGACCCTTGCCTTGTCGTGTGCGAAGTAGCCGATCGGTCCGTCCAGAGGAATGACGGCGAACTCCTCGAACAGTTGCAGATATGAGTCCACGACGTATCGCAGAGCTCCCCGTCGATCACCGCGGGCTGCACATCCGATGACCAGGGCGTCTACCTCTGTTTCTTCCATCGCCTTGCGTATGGAGGCGTGCCTTCGCAGGATCTCGTCTCTTGAAATACGCATCCGTGGAGTCGTCATTTCAGCCCCATTAGAGTTGGTAATATTGTTATAATTTGTGGTACGTAGGTGAGTAAAAGCAGGCTTACAATGCCGGCTACGATGAACGGCCCCATCTTCTGAAGAATTTCTTTCATGGTGATCTTGGCGATGCTTACGGCGACAAACAGGTTCGATCCTACTGGCGGGGTTACCTGGCCTACTGCGAAGTTCGCCGTCATTAGCACTCCGAAGGCGTACACGCTGAAGTCCATGTTCCTCACGATGGGAAGAAGAATCGGCAGGAAGATGTAAAAGCCCGACACGGAATCTACGAAGCAACCTGCGATCAAGAAAATGATATTCATGACGAGCAACAGTATGTACTTGTTGCTCGACAACGACAGTAGCGCTGCGGAGAGCTCGGCCGCCGTACCGGAGGATGACAGCACCCATGTGAAAGCTCCCGCGCAACCCATGATGAACATAACTATCGAGGAGGTAACAGCGGATGATACGAACAGCTCGAGCAGTTTTCTCAGCTTTATCTCCTTGTAAATGAACACTCCGACGAACAGTCCATAGACGACGGCCACTCCGGCAGCCTCGGTAGGTGTAAAGACACCTCCGTATATTCCTCCGAGGATTATTACCGGCGTCATCAGCCCCCAAAAGGCATCCTTGAAGGTAGTCCACCGCTCGCGCCATGAAGCCTTGGGCAGAATCTTGATATCCTTGTCGTCCCGCAACATAAGCAGGGCGGCGAGCAGGTAGGCGAGGCCCATCAGCAGGCCCGGCAGAATGCCGGCGATGAACATCGTGCCCACTGATACCTCTGCGAGCATGGCGTAGACCACGAAGGGTATGGAAGGGGGGATTACCATGCCTATTCCTCCTGCCGAGGCCAGTAGTGCCGAGGAAAAGTTCTTCTTGTAGCCGGCGTTCGTCATCGCTGGAATCAGGACCCCTCCAAGCGCCGCCACGGTTGCGGGGCCGGAGCCGGATATCGCGGCGAAAAAGCAGGCTACAACTACTGTGACTATCGCCAACCCCCCTCGTCTGTGCCCCACGCACGCCTGGGCGAAAAGCATCAAGCGCCTGGATATGCCGGCATAGTCCATTATGACTCCCGCCAGCACGAAGAAGGGGATGGCCAGAAGCGTGTACCTGGCTATTGCGGCATACATAATGCTGGGAAAGACGGACAGAGGGTATCCGCCATAAAGCATGCCAAGGGCTGCGGAAATGCCCATCGACGCAGCGACCGGAATATTGAACAGCAACAGACTGAAGAACGAGCCCAATAACACCAGCGTCATGCCTATTCCGCCCCTCTCTCGGAGTAAGTAGCTTTAATCTCTCTGATGCCTGCCTGGACGGCTCGGAGTATTACGATTACCGAGCATGCGGGAATCGCTGCTCCGGCTGTCGCAGCGGAGATTTTCATTCCGGGCAGTATCTGGCCGAATTTGAGCTGGTTTTGGACCATGAGAATCCCCTGGTAGAATATCATAACGAACAAACCCACGGAGCAGACGGTGGCGAAAACCAGTACGAACCTTTTTGGAACGCGCGGCAGAATATCCGTTACAATGCTTAGCCCGGTATGGGAGATCCACTTGTACCCGCAGGCGATTCCAAGCATGGTTACCCAAATAAAAATTAGCAGCGTCAGTTCTTCAGTATAGGAAAAAGGCGTCTGAGGGAATAGATAGCGGAAGACGACGTTGGTAAAGTTCAATGTGACCATTGCGACCATACCAAGCATCATTATGAATTCTTCGAATTTATCGCCTACGAGCCTCAGGATTCTCATTTGATTCCTCCACCTTGGGGTCTGTTAAAGACAGGTCGAGGGCCGCGCAAACGCGCAGCCCTCTTATAAAAGTCGTTTATTTAAACGAATGTCCGTATATTTCGAAAAGTTCCGTGCCAATGGCCTCCCTGTACTGTTCGTAAATCGGGGCGGCCGCATCCTTGAAAGCTTTTATCTGTTCATCCGTCAGCTCTGTTACCTCAAGCCCGTAATCCCTTTTTACCTTTTCGATGAACTGAACGTCCAAGTCTCTTTTGGCAGCTTTCTGGATGGCCATGGCTTCCTTCCCGGCAGCGAGAAAGATTTCCTTGTCCTCGTCTGAAAGGGTACTCCACAATTTATCGCTGGCCGTGAAGATGACCGGGTCGTACGAGTAGTTCCACAGGGTGATATATTTTACTACCTCGAGTGTGTTCTGCGTGATAAGGAGGTCCAGCGTGTTCTCTGATCCATCGATGGCACCCTGCTGCAGGGAGGTGTAGACCTCTGACTGGTTCATGGCTATAGGGTCGGCGCCCAATACCTTGAACAGGTCCACGTACATGGCTATACCGGGGACGCGAAGCTTCAGCCCCTTGAGATCCTCCGGCTTTTCGATTGGATGCTTCTTATTCACTATCTGCCTGTGTCCAGACTCTCCGATCCCAAGACAGACCGCCCCCGACTTGGACACGAGATCGCGCAGGGCTTCACCACCCTGTCCCTCCATAACTGCGTCTACTTCGGCGAAGCTGGCCAGAAGGAAGGGAAACGCTGGTATGGCCAACTGGGCGTTGAAGTTCGACCAGAGGAGCGCATCGTGCATGTGCAAGTCTATGACGCCCTGCTGCAACATTTGAATGCCGACTACCTGGTTGCCGCCCGAAAGCTCGTCGTTGCTGAATATCCTGATCTTGTATCTTCCGCCCGTGCGCTCCTCCACCATCTTGACGAACGCCTCGGCGCCGATGTGCCAGTGACTCGTGGCCGGAACCGCAGTACTCAACTTGAGCTCGATTACCTTGTCGGCGGCTACGGCTGGAAGCGCGAAGCATAGTGCGGACAATAGCGCGATTGCAAGGAACAACCTTCTGTTCATGTTATGACCTCCCTAATTCAAAATGTCGTATCTGATCCTTCTCCAAATCGTCTAAAATATAAATCAGACTCCTCGTATTGTCAACTACTCAACGTAGTAGTGGTAAGTTGCAAGTCTGA
>CAYWKH010000149.1:0-4453 GCA_964458805.1 uncultured Synergistaceae bacterium | reverse complement strand
GGTTCGAGTCCTGCCGGGCCTGCCATTTTTTATTGTCAAAATCAGGATGGGAGGCAGAGGTTGTGGGAAGTATCCTCACCTTCGTTAGAGAGGCCCGCGCCGAGCTGAGAAAAGTGACATGGCCGGGCAAAAAACAGGTCTGGTATTCTACAATAGTCGTGATAGCCTTTACCCTGCTCGTATCGGCCTACCTTGGCATCGTGGACATGCTGTTGACCGGAGTGTTTTCAAGGGTATTCAGGTAGAGAATCCGCTGCCGATCCAGGCAGTTTTCACCGGGATTGAAAAGAGATCGGCAGGGAGGTGAGGGGGCCGCTATCCCCCTTTCAGGCATGGAGAGCAACGAGACGCGCCGCTGGTACATAGTCCAGACATACACGGGATACGAGAACCGAGTTAAGGCTAATATTGAACAGAGGATCGCCACCATGGGCATGGAGGAGAGCATCTTCAGCGTCCTGGTGCCGGTCGAGACTCGGGTCTCCGTGAAGGACGGGAAGAGCAAGAAAGTGACGAGAAAGCTCTTCCCAAGTTATGTGCTTGTGGAGATGCGCCTCAACGACCAGTCATGGTACGTGGTGCGTCACACCCCCGGAGTGACTGGCTTCGTCGGCTCCGGCAACCACCCTATCCCCCTCACGGAAAAAGAAGTGAAGGACATCCTGGGCAAAGTAGGCAAGGACCAGGCGAAGCCGAAGATGGAGATAAACCTTCGGCCGGGCGATGTGGTCAGGGTGAAGGCAGGGCCGTTTGAGGGCCAGGCCGGGCCGGTCGTCGAGATCTTCCCCGAGAAGGGCAAGGTCAAGTTCACGGTCACGGTCTTCGGCCGGGAGACAGCCGTGGAGACGGACTATACGGAGCTTGAGAAGCTCTGATCCATAAACGAACATGAAAAGCGCTTCGGCATGGCACTGAGCAGGAGGGGCAGTATGTCTCGTGCACAGTATTCTTGTGCGGAGTAGTTTTTCGGTAACGAGAGGAGACTTTAAGTAATGGCTAAGAAAGTAATTGCTGAGATCAAGCTGCAGCTCCCCGCCGGGAAAGCGACGCCGGCGCCGCCGGTAGGACCTGCGCTTGGACAGCACGGAGTGAACATCATGGAGTTTGTAAAGCAGTTCAACGCTAAGACCGCCGACCAGGCCGGGCTTGTCATACCCGCGGTCATCACGGTCTATGCCGACCGCAGCTTTACATTCGTGCTCAAGACCCCGCCCGCGAGCGTCCTGCTCAAGAAGGCGGCGGGCCTCGAGTCAGGGTCCGGCGAACCCAACAAGAAAAAGGTGGCAACCGTGGGCAGGGCCAAGGTCAGGGAGATAGCCGAGTTGAAGAAGGTCGACCTGAACTCCTACGACGTAGAGGCCGCGATGCGCATGATCGAGGGAACCGCCCGGTCGATGGGGATCGACATCGTCGACTGACGGCCCGTAAGAGAAAGTGGGAGGCCCGAGGGCCGTTTGACCACAGGGAGGGAAAGCAATGACAAAACTGTGCAAGAGGATGTCCGAGGCGAGCAAGAAGGTCGAAAAGGACAGGCAGTACACCCTTAAAGAGGGGATAGCCCTGTTCAAGGAGACCGCCACCGCGAAATTCGACGAGACGATGGAGATGCACATCAGGCTCGGGGTCGACCCGAGACATGCGGACCAGCAGGTCCGCAGCACTGTTGTCCTCCCGCACGGGACGGGTAAGACCAAGAGGGTCCTGGTCCTGGCCCTGGGAGAGAAGATCAAGGAGGCGGAGGAGGCTGGCGCCGACTTCGTAGGTGGAGAGGACCTCGTCGCGAAGATCTCCGGCGGATGGCTGGATTTCGACGCGGTGCTGGCCACCCCGGACATGATGAAGTCCGTCGGTCGCCTTGGAAAGCTGCTCGGGCCCCGCGGGCTGATGCCGAGCGCCAAGACCGGCAGCGTGACCTTCGAGATCGCCGACGCGGTCAAGGAAGTGAAGGCCGGCAAGGTCGAGTTCCGTGTCGACAAGTTCGCCATCGTGCACAACGCGATAGGCAAGAAGAGCTTCACCGACGCCCAGCTTTTCGACAACGCGAAGACCCTTGTCCAGGCGGTGTTGAAGGCAAGGCCCTCCTCGGTGAAGGGCACCTACGTCAAGAGCATCTACATCGCCTCGTCCATGGGCCCTGGAATTAGAATCGACGTGGCTGCCGCGCAGAAGGAGATCTCGGGCGCAGAGTAGCAGAACCCATATTTACAATGGAATACAGCACGCCTTGAACTCAAGACAGCGGGTTCCCGGAAGGGAAGAATGGCGCCGACGCCCGCCGAGGTTTAAGCTGCAATACCGACCTTTGCGTCGTATTGTCACATAAACCCGGGAAAGAGCGCCCGGGTTTTTCATTTTCTCCATAAAGGAGGTGAGTATATGCCGGCAATAGAAAAGTACACAATGGTAGAGGACCTAAGGGAGCGTCTCTCCCGTTCGAAGGCCGTGTTTGTGTGCGAGTACAGGGGGATGAGCGTCAAGCAGATCACCGCCCTCCGCGCACAGGTTCGGGCGGCTGGAGGGGAGATGAAGGTGGCAAAGAACACCCTGATGAGAATCGCCATGCAGGAGGAGGGGTTGCCCGCCTTCCCGGACGACATCGCGTACGGGCCTAACGTATTCGCAATCGCCTACGACGACCCGGTCTCGGTGGCCAAGGTAGTACGGGACCTCGCGAAGGAACGCACCAACAAGTTCTTCGTCATAAAGGGAGGTGTCCTCGGGAGCACCCACCTGAACGATGCCCAGGTTCAAGCCCTCGCCGACCTCCCGCCGAAGGAGGCCCTCGTAGGGCTGGTCGTCCGCACGATCGCGGCACCGATCGCGGGCCTGCTTACGGTGCTTTCCGGCCCCGCAAGGGGACTGGTCACGTGCCTCGACCAGATCAGGGAAAAGAAGGAAAATGTCGCCTAGCCAGGCGCGATCCAGTGCGCCGCGACCTGCGGTACGCTAGTTAAATAAGAAAACCAAGGAGGAAGTACAATGACCCGCGATGAGATGATACAGGCTATAGAGAACATGACCGTGCTGGAGCTCTCCGAGCTCGTGAAGGCACTTGAGGACAAGTTCGGAGTGTCCGCCTCCGCCCCCGCAATGGCCATGCCGATGATGGCCATGACCGGCGCGCCCGCGGCGGCGGCCGAGGAGGAGAAGACCGAGTTCGACGTCCTGTACAAGGGCCCCGGCGCCAACAAGATCAACGTGATCAAGGTGGTCCGCGAGCTCACCGGCCTTGGACTCAAGGAGGCCAAGGAGCTCGTCGACAACCCCCCCAAGGCTATCAAGGAGGGCATCACCAAGGAAGAGGCCGAGGAGATCAAGAACAAGCTCGCCGAGGCCGGCGCCGACGTCGAGGTGAAGTAGCAAGGTTCAGTAGCTTGCATTCCGGGGACGGCGCACTTGCGCCGTCCTTCGCATATGGGGGTGAGACCTGTGATAGACTGCCACGTGCACGTGTATCCGCCGGACGTGACAGAGAACGCCGCGTCCATAGGCGAGAGGGAGCCCTACTTCGCCCTCCTCTCCGGAGGCAAGGTCCACAGGTGGGCCACGACGGAGGATGTCGTGTCGGCGATGGACAGGGACGGCGTAGAGACATCGTGGATATTCGGCTTCGCATTCAACGACCCTGGGCTGTGCGCACGCTGCAACGACTACGTTATCGACTCCGTCCGCAAGTACCCGGGCCGCCTGAAGGGGTTCGCGGTCGTCTCTCCGCTCTCGCAGGGCGTCGAGAAGGAAGTATTCAGATGCCGCGAGGACGGTCTCGTTGGGGTGGGGGAGCTCTTCCCCGGCGGACAGGGCTTCGACATTTCGGATGAAAGCCAGACACGGAACCTCGCGGGAGCCGCTTCCGAGGCCGGCATGATCCTGCTGATCCACACGGCCGAGCCGGTCGGCCACGACTACCCCGGCAAGGGGCGCACCGGCCCGAGGGAGGCCGCCGAGTTCTGCGCCCACCACCCGGAATTAAAAGTAGTGTTCGCCCACTTTGGAGGCGGCCTGTGGATGTACGAGCTTATGCCGGAGATGAGGAAGACCCTCGCCAATGCATACTACGACACGGCCGCCTGGCCCTGGCTTTACGACCCGAAGCTGATGACGGCGATAGCCTCGGCGGGAGTGTCGCACAAGATCCTGTACGGCTCGGACTTCCCGATCCTCTCCTTTCCCAAGTATGAGAAGATGCTGACCGCCTCTGGCCTGGGCGAAGAGGACAGAGCGAGGGTACTCCACGGCAACGCGAAATCCCTTATGCCGGGTTGAAGACCTTCGGCACTGCGAAGCGCCGTTCACCGCGAGGCATTTGTCATAAGAGGCGGCGTCCTGTGGCCCAGTTTCCCTCGCGAGATATGCAACAAAATTTCATCAAGCGCCGCCAGGGGTTTTTCAGCTAAAAGGTGTTGACAGAACCACCCGCGCCTTATATACTATCCATCGCGTTGCCGGAACACCA
>CAYWKH010000148.1:897-4549 GCA_964458805.1 uncultured Synergistaceae bacterium | reverse complement strand
GGGCCTGTCCATGCTCTACCCCCGCCCATTCGCCAAAGAGGTCGCCAAGGCGGCCGAGCGTTTCGAGGTCGAGGACAGCCTGGTCTGGGCAATAATGCGCCAGGAGAGCGCCTTCAACCCCGCCGCGACAAGCTGGGCGGGAGCAGGAGGCCTGATGCAGCTCATGCCCGGCACCGCGCGCAGCGAGGCGAAGGCCCTCGGCATGAAGAGCCACAACGTCTACAACGCAGAGCAGAACATCACACTGGGGACCGCCCACATAGCGAGGCTCATGCGCTCCTACAAGGATGTATGGCTTGCGCTTGCCGCCTACAACGCCGGCCCGGGCAACGCCAACAAGTGGCTTGGCGGCAGGAAGAGCGTGCCGCTGGACGAGTGGATCGAGGACGTGCGTTTCGAGGAGACGAACGACTACGTGCAGAAGGTGGCCGCCAACCTGGAGATATACAGGGCATTGTACCCGGATAAAAAGGCCCCGGACGAGGGCGGCGAGAAGGATTGACAGGAATCGGGCGGACCTTTTCCGGGTCCGCCCGAATGTCGTTGGTGGCCGGGGCCCCGCACTTGAGGCAGGCGCGCCGCGGTCGTGAATGGTATGAGCGCGGAGGTCAGGCGCTCGCGCCCTTGAGCTCCTTCAGCGCGGCCTCGAAGTGCCTCCACTCAAGCAGCGGGTCGACCTCGCCCTCGCTCTTTATATGCTCCCTGATGGCCATCATGGAAGCCTTCCTGCAGACGAACGCTATGTCCCCGCCAGTGCGCCCGTCCGTGAGTCTCGACAGGGTCGGGATGCGGACCTCCGCCGACAGTGGCTTCTTTCGCAGGTGTATCTCGAAGATCTTCTCCCTCGCGGCGGAGTCCGGCTTCGGGAGCTCCAGAAGCATGTCGAACCTGCCGCTGGACAGAAGGGACGGGTCCACCAGGTCCAGCCTGTTCGTCGTCGCCAGCACCACCACGCCCTTTAAATCCTCTATGCCGCTCATCTCGGCCAGGAACTGGCTGATGACGCGCTCCGTGAAGCCGGCCCCGCTGCCGGTCTCCTTACCCCTCACCGGCACCAGCGACTCTATCTCGTCGAAGTAGAGGATGGAGGGGGCGGCCTGCTTGGCGGTGCGGAAGACCTCGCGTATCGCCCGCTCGCTCTCGCCGACGTACTTTGACATGAGCGACGGCCCCTTGACCGAAATGAAGTTCACGCCGCTCTCGTGGGCGAGCGCCTTCGCCAGCAGGGTCTTGCCCGTCCCCGAGGACCCGTGTAGCATGATGCCCTTGGGCGGGGAGATCGCGAACCTCTCGAATATGTCCGCGTGCTGCAGGGGCCACTGCACCGCGTCGTGAAGCTCTTCCTTGATGTCGTCGAGGCCGCCGATGTCGCGCCACGAGACGTCGGGGATCTCCACGAACACCTCCCTGATGGCCGAGGGATCAACCTCCCTGAACGCGTCGAGGAAGTGATCCATGCGCACGTCCATAGCCAGCAGCCGCTCGTAGGGTATCTCCTCCATCTCCATGTCTATCTCGGGAAGGAGCTCCCTGAGGCTGGCCATTGCCGCCTCCTTGGCCAGTGCCTCGATGTCCGCGCCCACGTAGCCGTGCGTCATGTCGGCCAGGCGGCGAAGATCCACGTCGGAGGCCAGCGGCATTCCGCGGGTGTGTATGGTTAGTATCTCGTGGCGCCCCTTTTTATCGGGTATGGGAATAGCGATCTCCCTGTCGAAGCGGCCGGGGCGGCGAAGGGCCGGGTCGAGGGTGTTGGGGATGTTCGTCGCGCCTATCACGACTATCTGCCCCCTGGACTCGAGCCCGTCCATCAGGGCCAGCAGCTGTGCGACGACACGTCTCTCGACCTGCTTCTCCCCTCCCATCTCCTCGCGCTTGGGGGCGATGGCGTCGATCTCGTCTATGAAGATTATCGAAGGGGCGTGGGCCTGCGCGTCCTCGAAGACGTTCCTCAGCCTCTCCTCGCTCTCCCCGTAGAACTTGCCGATGACCTCCGGGCCGGAGATGTGGGTGAAGTAGACGTCGGTCTCCGCGGCCACGGCCCTGGCTATGACTGTCTTGCCGGTCCCGGGGGGGCCGTACAGGAGCACGCCCTTGGGCGGCTGCACTCCGAGCCGGTCGAACACCTGCGGAAAGCGGAGCGGCAGCTCGATCATCTCCCGTATCCTCTGTATCTGCGGCCCCAGGCCTCCTATGTCCTCGTAGGTAATCTTGGCCTTCTTCTCGCCCTCGGCCTGCTTCTCCACGTTCACGTAGGTCGACTTGCTGATTATCACGGTGCCCGAGGGCGTAGTGTCCACGATACGGAAATCGCATATCCGGCTGCCGAAGAGGTTGGTGCGCACCCTGTCGTCCTTTATCACCGGCAGTCCCTCGAGAAGAGACCGGATATAGACAGCGTCGCGCTCCTTCTCCAGCAGGGCGGTCGACGTGAGGGGGCGAAGCGTCACGCTTCCGGCGAAATGGTGCGCCGTCTTGTGGATCTTGACCCTGTCGTCCAGGCTGACCTGGGCGTTGTCCCTGGTTACGCCGTCGACCTGGATCACGCCCTTCGCCGCCCCGGAGGCGACCAGCTCCGAGTCGCACGACAGAATCCGGACCGGAGTGCGGCGCCTCCCCTCGATCTCCACTATCTGGCCCTCCGAGATGGCCAGCTCCGCCATATCCTCCGGCGACACGCGGGCGATTGCGTGCCCGACGTCCTTCGGCATGGCCTCCTTGACTTTTAACATGCGATACTACCTCTCTTCGTAGTGTGTCCCATCCAAAAAACCATGCCCTGCGGTCCTTCCGTGCGAGCCGCAGGGCATGGGATCAGTGCGCGTGTCGTGCCCCTAGCGGGCGGCCACCGGCTCCACTCTTCCGGGGTAGGCCTCGAGAGCCAGCTTGAGGATGTCCATGGCCTTGACCAGCTCCTCGTTCTTGAGCACGTATGCCAGTCGGAATTCCTGCCTGCCGAGCCCCGGAGTGGCGTAGAAGCCCTCGCCGGCAGCGGCCATGAGGGTCTCGCCGTTCACGTCGAAGTTCTCGAGCATCCAGATGATGAACTTCTCCGCGTCGTCGACGGGAAGCTTGACCATCACGTAGAAGGCGCCCTTTGGCTCCGAGCAGATCACCCCCGGCATCTTGTTCAGGGCGGCGTACAGGGTGTTGCGGCGCGCCTGGTACTCCCTGTTGACCTCCTCGAGATAGGACTTGGGGGTGTTGTAGAGCGCGGTGGCGCCGACCTGTTCGAGGGTCGGCACGCACAGGCGTCCCTGGGCGATCTTGAGGACCTGCGCCATGAAGTCTCTGTTCTTGGTGGCGATGCAGCCGATGCGGGCGCCGCACGCGCTGTAGCGCTTTGAAACGGAGTCGACTATGATGACCCTGTCCTTGATCTCCGGCAGGTGCCCGAAGCTGGTGTACTTGAGCCCGTCGTAGACGAACTCGCGGTAGACCTCGTCGGCGACAATGTAGAGGTTGTGCTTGAGCGCGAGCTCCGCGAGCATGTTCATCTCGTCGCGGGTGTAGATCGTGCCGGTGGGGTTGCCCGGGTTGGCCACGAGTATGGCCCGGGTGCGCGGGTTGATAAGGGCCTCGACCTGCTCCTTCGGCGGGAGGTGGAAGCCCTCCTCGGCCTTTGTGGTGATTGGAGCGACTTTGACGTTCACAC
>CAYWKH010000148.1:0-887 GCA_964458805.1 uncultured Synergistaceae bacterium | reverse complement strand
GGATCAGCACCTCGTCATTCGGGTCGCACATGGTCATGAAGGCGAACAGCAGGGCCTCGCTGCCGCCGGCGGTTACGATGATGTCCTCTCTCTCGAAGGGGATTTCGAACTCCTTGTAGTAGCGGCTCATGGCATCCCGCAGGTCGTTGTTGCCCTGGGAGGTGGCGTACTCTATGACCTCCTGCGAAAACTCCCTGATCGCCTTCAGGAAAGATTCGGGTGTTTTGATGTCCGGCTGACCTATGTTCAGGGGATAGATCTTCTTACCCTTGGCCCGCGCCGCCTCCGCGTACGGCAGCAGTCTGCGCACGGGAGATGATTGCATCGCCTGGACTCTTTCGGAAAACTTCACCTTGATGACCCCCTTGATTTGGTATTAAATGGATGGACCTCTTGATAAAATGATAACATAAAATGCAGAGATTTATACAGAAAAAAACCAGCAGCTACGTCAAATTTAAAAGACTCTCTCCGGAGGTGACTGTATCGTGAAGCGGATGGATGTGTTGAAGAGCATTGCGACCGATAATGGCAGGAAGATGATCCTTCTCGTAATGGACGGGCTTGGCGGCTTGCCGGGCCCGGAGGGAAGGACGGAGCTCGAGGCGGCTCTCAAGCCCAATATGGACGCCCTGGCGCGGGAGAGCGAGCTCGGACTTCTGGACATGGTAGACGTCGGGATCACCCCGGGCAGCGGACCCGGCCACCTGTCACTCTTCGGCTACGACCCTCTTGAGCACTCGATAGGGCGGGGAATCCTGGAGGCAATGGGGGTGGGGGCGCTAGTCGGCCCGGGCGATATATGCGCGAGGGGAAACTTCTGCACTCGCGACGGCGACATCATAACCGACAGGCGGGCTGGAAGGATCGCCACGGAGAAGAGCGCG
>CAYWKH010000147.1:0-4578 GCA_964458805.1 uncultured Synergistaceae bacterium | reverse complement strand
CGGAGTACTTCTTGACAATCTCGCGTATCGTCCGCTCGTCGGAGTAGTCCTTCTCGCCGCGCGACGCGTCCGGGGCCTTTAGGCGCAGGGTCACGGTCGTGCCCGGCGCCGACCTCTCAGAGGGCTCGATCGTGTACTCCCCGTCGCCCACCGACGAGAAGAGCCATGCCTCCTCCCGGCCAAGCCGCCTTGTGAGCACCTCCACTCGGTTCGCCACCATGAAGGCAGAGTAGAAGCCGACGCCGAACTGCCCGATGAGGGATTCTGCCAGGGGCTGCTCGCCCCCGGCGCTCATCGAGTCGAGAAACTCGTGTGCGCCGGACCTGGCGATGGTCCCGATATAGTCCTTGAGCTCCTCCCTGCTCATGCCGATGCCGTTGTCCGACACAGCAAGGGTCCTCATGCCTTCGGACTCCCCTGTCGACAGCAGTATGAGAGGCTCCTCCAAGCCTCCCGCCAGTTCGGGCTCCGATGCCAGCTCGAGCCTGCGCTTGTCGAGCGCGTCCGATGCGTTCGACACAAGCTCGCGAAGGAAGATGTCCCTGTTGGAGTAGACGGAGTTGATCATCAGGTCCAGGAGCCGCTTTGTCTCGGCCTGGAAGAAGTGTCTTTCTTGCTGCATATATGCCCTCCTCAACGCATTCGAGATCGTATCAGCGCGCGCCCTGCTCGGTGGTAGCGGGCTCGTACTCGCTCATGGCCTGCCTCAGGCTCACCAGTGCCAGGTACATCTCCTTGATCGCGTCAAGATGCTCGGTTCGCACCCTCTGGTTGTCCACCTGCGCGTTGAGGAGGTCGATCTGGGCACCCATCCCCTCGAGGTACATGAGCTGGGTGATCTTGAGCTCCTCGTCGGAGCGGGCCACCTGCTTGCGCTTCGCGGCCTCCAGGGCCACCGCCTTCTCCCACTGTGTCCTGGCCTTCAGCACGTCCTCGCGGACCGAAAGCCGCCGCGACTCCAGGCTTCTCTCCGCCGCCTCGATCCCCCTGGCCTTGTCCTCTGTGTCCTGCTTCGTCCTCCCGCCGTCGTACAGGGGTATGGAGACGCTAAGAGAGAGTAGCAGCTCGTCCTGGGCAGGCTGAGATGCGGGAGAGTCGGTGAGTATCGTGTAGCCCACGGACGCGTCCACTGTGGGGGACATGCCCTTCGAGGCCAGCGACTTTAGAACGCGGGCGCGCTCGAGAGCCAGCTCCGCGGAAAGCATGTCGTTACGCGTCTTAAGGGCTGTATCCACGCTGGCCTTGACCGACAGCGAGGGCACAAGAAGGGCCTCCTCCCTCGGCGTGACGGCCTGTCCACCGGCCAGTGTGGCCAGTTGGGTCAGGGAGTCCTGGAAGGCGGAGTCGGCCTGCACCACTATGCTCTCGGCCTCCTCGACCCTGGCCTGCGCCCTCACCACGTCGAGCCTGGGGATGAGCTGCTGCTTGTACTTTTCCTCCGTTATGCGCAGGTCTTCGCGCCTCTGGGCGAGGATCTCCTTCTGGAGGACACTGTTCTCGCGCGCTATGAAAGAGCGCCAGTACAGGCTCTCGGCCGATGCGACGGTGTTGTTTACAAGCGCGAGATGGTCGGCCTGGAGCGCGTTGTACTGCAGCAGGAGCTGTCTCTCCTGGTCAGAGTAGACGCCTGTCGCGTCGAAACGGTGGGACACGGCCGCGGACAGGGAGTAGGCACCCTGGCGATTGAGCGAGTCGTCGGTGTTGTAGGACGACGACCCGCGAAGACCGACGGACGGACGCTGCGAGGCGACGGATGCGCGTACAGCATGGTATGCGGCTTCAACGCGCTTCTGCGAGGCCTGTAGCCCGGGGTTATTCTCCCTCACGGCAAATAAGAATGCGTCGAGGCTCATCTCGGACCCGAACGAGGTCGAGGTCCAGCACAAGCAGCAGACAAACAGCAAAACCCGTGGTAACACCCTTTTTTCCATTACCCAGCATTTCTCCCTTCATGACAAACACCGCCGTGCTACTCGGCCGGCGACCAGCCTCGGTCGGGGTCGTGCGAGCAGTCCATCCGAGTACCTCCATATCCGTATAAAAGGATTATATAATACCCTCGAGGAAAATGCCCTGTGGAATTAATAAGTGGATTGGCGGATATTACGTATTGACAAGCGGCCGGTTATATGGATAATTATGGGTCGTTAATGGAGGGAAGATCTATAGTGGGCCCCCGGACCGGGGGCCCACTTTTTTTCGGGAGAGCAGCCCGCTCGCCCTGATTTGCCCTCCTAAATCAGAGGGGGTAACGTCTACACCATGAATGAAACAAGTTTCGCGCAATACGACCTGCGTGAGGAGTTGCTTCTCGCGCTGGACCAGAGGGGTTTCACCACGCCCACCCCGGTGCAGGAGCAGGTGCTTTCACTCGATCGCTTCGACCAGGACCTCATAGTCCGGGCCAGGACCGGATCGGGCAAGACATTGGCCTTCCTGCTTCCGCTGCTCCAGGAGATAGAGCCGTCCGCCTCCTGGCCAAGAATCCTGGTGCTGTCGCCTACGAGGGAACTAGCGCAACAGACGGCCAAGGAGGCCGAGTGGATCTCGCGGCACCTTGATATATCAGTGGCCACTCTGGTAGGGGGGCTTGACATGTCCGCCCAGGTGCGCTCGCTCAGGGCCGGTGCGGCGATCGTCGTGGGCACGCCTGGCAGGACGCTGGACCATATAAACCGCTCCTCGTTGCGGACGGATGGCATTACCTCCGTCATACTGGACGAGGGAGACCACATGCTCGACATGGGCTTTCGCGAGGAACTGGAGGGCATACTCGACTCTCTGCCCAACAGGAGCCGCACCTGGCTCTTCTCCGCGACCATGCCCGAGGAGGTCAAGGCCCTGTCCAGGAAGTACCTCGCGCACCCCACATTTCTCTCGCTCGTCGAGGAGGGGGAGCAGCACGGCGACATTTCGCACAAGGCCTACCTGGTCCCGTTCCGGCGCAAGATGGAGGGGTTGGTCAACGTTCTGCTGTGGGAGCGCCCGAAGAGGGGGCTGATCTTCTGTCACACGCGCCTCGAGACGATGAGCGTGGCGGGCCGCCTCGCGGAGGAGGGCTTCAACGCGGGGGCCCTGCACGGGGAGATGACCCAGAGGGAGCGCAACGCAGTGCTGACCTCCTTTAAGAACGGCGCCATTCCTCTCCTGGTAGCCACCAACGTGGCGGCGAGGGGTCTCGACGTCGAGGGAGTGTCGCACGTCATCCAGATCGGCCTCCCCGACGACAGGGATACTTTCGTCCACAGGAGCGGCAGAACCGGGAGGGCCGGACACGAGGGGCTGAACATACTTCTGCTGTCGCCCCAGGAGGCCGGCAAGTTCAAGTACATGTTCGGGTCGGCCAAGGTGGACATTGAATGGAACAACGTCCCGGACGTGCAGGCGATAAACCGCGCGCAGAGGGAGACCGCCGAGGAGAAGCTCCTGACGATGAAGGAGGCCGGCGAGAACGAGGAGTATCTTCGCTGGGCGGAGGATCTGCTTACAAGGGCGGCTCCCAAGGACCTGGTGGCGCGACTGCTGTACGCGCTAACTTCCAACCGCTCCGCCGGCTACAACCTCTCGGGCGAACTGGAGAGGGAGCTGAGGAGGAAGAGCCGCATTCCGGCGGAGAAGGAGCGCACCTCGACAGGCCGCGGACTGAAGGGCGGACGCCAGAAGGGCACTATGCTCAGGTTTTCCAAGGGGCTGTCGGATGGCTGGGACGTGGGCAAGGTGCTGCATTCCGTATGCTCCTGTCTCGAAGTTGATCGTTCCGAGGTCGGCGCGATCAGGATGAAGGACGACCACGTGCTCGTTGAGCTGTTGCCGTTCGCCCTGTCCCGTTTCGAGGCGAACTCGAGGGCTCTTGAGCGATGCGGTCTTATCGAGGCGGGGAAGGGCAAGGAGGTACTGACCCCGTCGTTTCCTGCCAAGCCTCCCAAGGGGCGCGACAAAGGCTATTCTCACGACAGGCAGGGGAAACCGGGCCGACGCGATCGCAGGTAGAGACATACACAGAGGGCCAGCTAAAATAAGCCGGCCCTCTTTAAGAATAATATAATGGAGGGATGATTACGCCTTCTGGACGTTGGCAGCCTGAGGGCCCTTCTCCCCGTCCACTACGTCAAAACTTACCTTCTGCCCCTCGGCGAGCGACTTAAAGCCTTCGCCTGTGATCGCGCTGAAATGGACGAAAACATCCTTGCCTTCGTCCGTCGTTATGAAACCATACCCCTTGCTATCGTTAAACCACTTAACCGTTCCGTGACTCATCCAAAGACAGCCTCCTAAAACTTGTGAATTTCTGCAGCCAGCTCCACGAAACCGAACCGCACTAAAACGATATAGGAATTTTGCTCTTATGTCAAGCTTTTTCTAAAACTTATCCCCATGTTTCTCCAGCTTCTCCCAAGAGACCTCGTTAACGAGGGGGGTACTCCGCCGCCCGGGCGTAAATTGTTTAGACAGACGCCCCTACCGTCCATCCTTATCACCCAGTTCGGGAATGAAGAAGGCGACCACAAAGGAGACAAATGTACATGTCAGCCCGATGGAAAAGGCCGCCCTGTAGGCGGTCTCGGCGGACGCCGAGGA
>CAYWKH010000146.1:0-4585 GCA_964458805.1 uncultured Synergistaceae bacterium | reverse complement strand
GCTCGGTACGTGCATTAACTTACTCTCCTCCTCGAAAACTGGGTTGCTTCACTCTTCTCGCCCTATAATTACTGCTATCGCCTCAGAAAAACTCCCCTGCCCTTCTTCCCGAGAAACCGGTCCTCGGAGAAGACGATCTCCCCTCGGGAGATCGTGAGACCGATCCTGCCGGTCAACTTCATATTCTCGTACGGGGAGAAGTCCACGTTCATCCTGAGGGCCCCGGCCTGGACACCCCATACCTCGTCCGGGTCGAAGACAACTATGTCGGCGTCGGAGCCGGGCATAAGGCTCCCCTTCCGCGGATACAGGCCGTAGCGCCTGGCCGCTCTCTCGGAGGTTATCGCGACGAGCTCGCTCAGCGATAGCCTTCCCTTCACCACCCCCTCCGAGTAAAGCAGGGGAAGCAGCAGCTCCACCCCTGGCAATCCGCCGGGAAGGCGGTCGAAAGCCCCTTTCCACTCCTTCTGCGTCCTGGTGAAGGGGCAGTGGTCCGTGGCGGCAAAGTCCACATCTCCCGTGGAGAGCCCCATCCATAGCGCGGCGTTGTCCTCCGTGCCGCGAAGCGCCGGCGCCGCCGAGTACAGGTGCCCCTCTGGACCGCTGTACGCGTCGGATGTGAGCAGCAAGTACTGGGGGCAGGTCTCCGCGGTGAGGTCGGCCCCCCTGTCGCGCGCGTATATGACCTCCTCCAGCCCCAACTCAGAGCTCAAGTGCACTATGTGACACTTTGCGCCCGTCAGAGCCGAAAGCCAGCCGACCGTGTTCACCGCCGACGCCTCGCAGACGTCAGGGCGCACCCTGGCGAGGCTCTCCATGCGACTCCACTCGTCGTTGGTCAGAAGGGCGGACATGCTCTCTATAATACTGTCGTCCTCAGCGTGGACAACGGCGACCGCGTTCATACCGGCAAGGGCCCTGAACGCCTGCAACAGGGGGCCGTTGTCCGTCCTCCTGCCAGACGCGCCGTAGGCGGTGAAGAACTTGAAACTGCCGACCCCCATGGACACAGCCTCGGCTATCTCGTCCACTCTGCCGGGGCGCCAGCCTACCACCTCTCCGTGCAGGGCATAGTCGACTACCGATGGCTTCGCGTCCTCGAGGCGTCTTTCGATATCCTCGGGGATGCTCCTGTCCGACGCCCCTACCGTGAAGTCGATGACGGTGGTCACCCCGCCGCAGGCGGCCGCTACGCTACCGGAGTAGAAGTCGTCGCTGGACACGTAGTCACCCACCGGCAGGGCGAAGTGCACGTGGGGATCTATAACCCCTGGCAATACAATCTTTCCCGTCGCGTCGATCACCTCGTGTCCGTCTATTCCGATGCCCAGTGCGGCTATCTTCTCGCCGAGGACGGCGATGTCCGTGTACAAAACACCACCGGCGGTGGCGACCGCGCCTCCTCGTATCACAAGATCGTACATATGTTCGATCCTCCCGTCATCTGCTCCCCTCGTTTATAGACGTCGCGGGCGGAGCGGACGCGCCTGGATGCCCCGCCCGGAACGCAGCGTAACGAGTATAGCACAGGAAAAGCCGCGCCTGGAACGACCGGGCGCGGCTCGTGAATTTTTTACCTGCCGCCCATCGTCAGGGCCATGACGGCCTTGGCGGTGTGCAGCCTGTTCTCCGCCTCGTCGTAGATCGCCGAGTGCGGTCCGTCTATGACCGAGTCCTCGACCTCGTTCACCCTGTCCGCGGGCAGGGCGTGCATGTAGAGCGAGTACTTGTCGGTCAGGGCCATTCGCTGCTCGGTGCACTTCCAGTGCCTGTTGGCCTCGAGCGTGCTGTCTATGACCTCCTTGCTCTCGTTGGTCACCCAGTTGCCCCAGTTCTTGGGGATTACCACGTCGGCGTCGCGGTAGGCCTCCTCCTGGTCGTTAGTGATGCGGAAGGAGCCGCCGTTTTCAAGCGCGTTCTTCTTCGCCTGCTCTATGACCCAGTCGGGCATCTCGTACCCCTTCGGGTAGGCGAGGGTCACATCCATGCCGTAGCGAGGGAAGAGCAGGGCCTGGGTGAGGGGCACGGAGATCGGCTTCTTGTGGGTGGTGGCATAGGCCCATATCACTGAGACCTTCAGCCCCCTGCTGTTGCGTCCCCTCTTCTCCTGGATCGTCATCAGGTCGGCTATGCCCTGCAGCGGGTGGTAGATGTCGTCCTGCATGCTGATGATCGGCACGGGGGACCACTTGGCCATCTCGCGCAGGTAGGCGTTGCCCTCCTTCCAGAAGCAGTTGCGGCATGCGATGGCGTGACCCATCCTGGACAGAATCACGGCCGTGTCCTTGGGGACCTCGCCGTGGGCTATCTGCATGTTGCTCGTGTCCAGGAAGTGAGCATGCCCACCGAGCTGCGTGATGCCGGCCTCCATTGAGTTGCGCGTGCGGGTGGACTGCTCGAAGAACATAAGGAACACTGTCTTGTTGGGCAGGTAGTTGGTCGGCCTGTCCATTGCGAAGTCCTTCTTGAGGTCGTAGGAGACGTCGAGAAGGGTGTCGATCTCCTCCCTGGTCCATTCCTGAAGGGTTATAAAGTGCTTCCCTCTGAAAAGCGTCTGCATTGCTCTCTCCTCCTGTTGTCTGTTGTGGGCCCCTGGCCGCGCATCAACCGGCGTACTTGCCGGCGTAGATCGAAGGAATGACCGAATAGAGCGCCGCCGCCTTCACCAGCTCGCTCTTCCACGTGCGCTCGTTGGGGGCGTGGGCCTGGTCCTCGTGCCCCGGCCCGAAGCCGATGCACGGGATTCCGTAGCGCCCCATGATGGAGACCCCGTTGGTCGAGAAGGTCCACTTGTCGACCAGCGGCTCGCTCTTGAACAGATCCCTGTACCCGTCCACGAGGGTCTTGCAGGCGGCGTGGTCCTCGTCGAGCACCCAGGTGGGGAAGTAGCAGTCGGTCGGGTAGACCAGGCCGGTCCAGGACGGGCGATCGTACTTGTACATGGAAACCTCGCCGCCGGCGGCCTTGACGGCCGGCAGGTTCCTGATCTGCTGCAGGGCCATCTCCCAGGTCTCCCCGTTGGTCAACCTGCGGTCGACGGAGATGGCGCAGCTGTCGGCCACAGCGCAGCGCGACGGCGACGTGAAGAAGATCTCCGACACCGTGAGGCTCCCCTTTCCGAGGAACGGATCGTAGTGCAGGTTCTCGTGCAACGCGCGAAGCTCCTGCAGGATCGGGGCCATCTTGTAGATGGCGTTGTCGCCCCTCTCCGGGGCGGAGCCGTGGCAAGAGACCCCCTTGACCTCGACTCTTATCTCCATTCTCCCGCGCTGCCCGCGGTAGATATTGCAGGAGGTGGGCTCGGTGATGACCACGAACTCCGGCCTGTGGCCGTCCTCCTCGATGATGTACTGCCAGCAGAGGCCGTCGCAGTCCTCCTCCTGGACGGTCCCGGTCACCATCAGGGTGAAGTCGCCCGGCAGGCCCAGCTCCTTGATTATCCTCCCGGCGTAGACCATGGAGGCCATGCCGCCCTCCTGGTCGCTCGCTCCCCTGCCGAAGATCAGCTCGTCGTCCTCCTTGCCCTGGTAGGGGTCGAACTCCCACAGGGAGCGGTCTCCGATGCCGACCGTGTCTATGTGCGCGTCCATCGCGATCAGATGTTTGCCGTTGCCGATGAATCCGAGCACGTTGCCCATCGGGTCTATCTCCACCCGGTCGAACCCGCAGGCCTCCATCTCGGCCTTGATGCGTCTGATGACGTCGCCCTCCTCGCAACTCTCGCCGGGGATGGCGATCATGTCCCGCAGGAAGCGGGAGATCTGGGATTTATACCCCTCCGCCTTGGCAAGTACGTTATCAAAGGGAATCATGGGACACCTTCTTTCGTCGTGTTGGGTAGAGGAGGAGATTCCTCCCCTCGTCGCTACGCTTCTCGGGATAGCGAACGACTAGGCTCGCTTCGCCTCGCCTGTCGCCTGCTTACCTCGCTTCGCTCGTCGGATTGACAGGCTGCATTCGTTCGTCAGAAGGACAGGCTGTCTTCGCTCGTCGGAAGGACAGGCGTTCCGCGCTCGTTGGAATGGCTCCGCCTCGCCCGGACTGCGGGTGTTCCGCGCTACAGCAGGCCGGTCAGCCTGTTGAACTCGTCTATCCTCTCGTCGATCGCGCCAGCCATGGACTGGACCGCGCCCCAGTACTCCTCGGCGTCGTACCACTGGGCGTTCAGCTCCTCGGAGGTCTTGCCCTGCTGCTCTATCCAGGTGTAGTACTTCAGGTTGTGCACTCGCCTTCTCTCCGGGTAGGTGAGCTCGAGCACCCCGTCGGTTCTGACGCCGAGCACGTGGCGAGCGTGGTTCGCGGCGGCCTTGCAGACGCTGTACGGCCCCTCCTCGTCCTGCATCTCCTTGACGCGCGACCCGTACATCTCCATCGAGTCGGTCAGCACGGTCAGGACGACATCCCTCGACGTGAGCTCGTAGTACTTCGCCATCTTGACGGCCATCAGCAGGTTGGCCGCGCCGGAGATGCCCATCAGCGGAAGCTGCTCGATAAACTCGTCCTTCACGCCGATCCGCCTGAGGTACTCGTGCCCCTCGGGCTCGTTGCACAGGCGGATGAGCTGCATGCTGTCCTCGTCGTCGAT
>CAYWKH010000145.1:3837-4592 GCA_964458805.1 uncultured Synergistaceae bacterium | reverse complement strand
TGGGGAGCTGGTACGGAGTAAGGTCCCTCCTCGCTGCGCTCGTTCGGGACGACATAAGCAGGCGACCGAACGGGCGTTTTTCCCGTTCGTGTCGATCGCTTACCCTGAGGAGGGTAGCGACGAAGGGATCTGGGTGGGGAGCTGGTACGGAGTAAGGTCCCTCCTCGCTGCGCTCGTTCGGGACGACATGTAACGCTCGGGATGACGGTGGCGGAAGGCGGCGTGTTCCTCTGGCTGCCTTCCGCCGGATTGTGTCCTCACTCCCCGCTTGCGCTCGATTCGTCTGCTGACGGCCTGTAGACGAAGGACTGGATGAAGTTGATGAACTCAGGGTCGCCCAGTTTCCACGCCCAGTCCTGCAGAAAGCTCAGCTCCTTCGTGTCAGGCTGCCTCATGAAACAGTTCACCAGCTCGTTCAACCCGTCCGTGAGCATGTTCGCGTCCTCCAGGGCTTCCCCCAGACCGACCTTGAAGTAGGCAATCCGCTCCTGGGCCTCATCGCGCATCATCGGCGACCGTCGCGCCCGCTCCAGCAGGGAGAACACCTCGTCCGCATCGACGCCGTCGAAGGTGGTCAACCTCATCAGCCTGTTCGCGTACAGCCCGTTTCCGAGGTAGATCAGCCCGGCAAGGCAGGCCGAGCACATCGTCGCGCCGAGCAGCCGCAGGGCGTTCCTGGTCGCATGTGCGAAGCCTCGCTTGTCATCCCGAGCGAAGCCCGCCCTGTCATCCCGAGCGAAGCGAGGGATCTTACT
>CAYWKH010000145.1:0-3737 GCA_964458805.1 uncultured Synergistaceae bacterium | reverse complement strand
CGCACCCAGGTCCCTCCTCGCTTTGCTCGTTCGGGACGACAGGGTGGCCCCCCTCGTCGCTGCTTCTGTCATCCCGAGCGAAGCCCGCCCTGTCATCCCGAGCGAAGCGAGGGATCTTACTTTGCGCCGCCTCGCACCCAGGTCCCTCCTCGCTTTGCTCGTTCGGGACGACAGGGTGGCCCCCCTCCTCGCTGCGCTCGTTCGAGTAATGTCCCTCGTCGCAATCTCCTCGGGATAAGCGATCGACACGAACGGGAAACGACGCCCGTTCGGTCGCCTGCTTACCTCCGTCGCTTCGCTCGTTCGGGACGACAGGGTTCAGCTCTCTGTTCGTCACCGCGAACGCCAGCGCCAGCCAGATCACGTCCTCCACCCTGTGGAACGGCCTCGTCCACAGCGCGTTCACCATGAACAGCGCCGCCAGTGCGCTTCCCCAGGCCGCCTCGTCCGACAGCGCCGCCCTTCGCCGGAAGGCCCGCGCCGCCCCCAGCAGCCACCACCCCCACATGAAGAACATGATTGCCGCCCCGACGACCCCGCCCTCCGCCATCCACTGCAGGAACTCGTTGTGCGCCCAGTTCGTGAACTGCCACTTGAACTGCGGCCACCGCTTCAGCATCTCGTTCTGCGCGTCGATGTAGTTCCACTTGTACTGCCCAAGCCCCACCCCGCGCACCGGACTGCGGACGAACATCGTCCAGCTCGTAGCCCAGATGCTGTCCCTGTTCGCGAAAGACAGCGGCCTCTGCACCACGTCCTCCATCTTGCTCAGCAGCGCCGCCGCCGTGTTGTCGTTCAGCGACACGTTCCCCGCCAGGGCCGCCGCGAACAGCGCCGCCCCCAGCAGGATCGGCCCCGCCGCCCGCCTCCCGTGCAGCCGCAGATGGAACGCCCCCAGCACCGCCGCCCCCGCCACCAGCGACAGAATCCCCGACCGGCTCGTCGAGCCAACCAGCCCCCAGAAGACCACCGCCAGCAGCCCTGCAAGCGCCGCCCAGGCCGCGAGCCCGCGCCTCTCGCGCGACAGAAGCAGCGACAGCCCCCCCGTCCCCGCTATCGCCATCCACAGGGCGAACATGTTCTGCTGCCCCGTGTTCCCGATGTAGTGACCCGGCACCGGCGCCATGAAGAAGTAGGGCGTGTTCAGCCCGCGCACCTGCATCTCCGCGAAGACAACGTTGACCGCCGCGTTCAGCAGCGCCCCCCACAGCATCGCCCGCACCAGCCTCCCGTCCGCCTCGCCCCGGGCCAGCACGTAGGTCGTCCACAGAGATGCGAAGGCCATCCACTCCCGGACGAACCCCGTCCACGAGCGCGGAGGCGCCCACAGCGGCTGCACCGTCACGTAGATCAGCAGAGCCAGCCAGGCCAGGGCGAACCCGTCCAGCTCGAAGCCCGTCTCCCCCGCCCCGCGCCGCGCCAGCCGAAAGCCCGCGACGCACCCCAGCAGAGCCATCGGCGCGAGCGTGACCGCCCACTTGAGGATGTGCAGCATGTCGTAGAAGAAGAACCCCGAGAACACCAGGTTCGGCAGCGTGAACGAGACCATGAAGCACGCGACCGCCAGCCATCGCGGCACGAGCGGCACGAGCGGCACGACCGCGGGAACCGGAGGGACAGCCTGCTTCGGCCGCCGCGCCGGCGTCTTTGAAGCGCGTTTTCCTCTTGGGGGCATGAATAAAACTCTCCTTTTCATCCGCCGAGCATCTGCCGCCGGCCTGCCGGCCCTGCGCCAGACGAAACGGACTTGATCAGACCTTCCTAAAGAATATCACAGAGCGGTCGTGAAGAGCGCCCCCGCGCGACCGCGGGAACGACCGGGCGAACAAGCGCGCGACCGGGAGAGTCGCCCCTCATTGACAGAACCGCCCGTCTCGTTATATAACCGGGCCAATGATATGGAGGCCCGGGCCAGGAAGACCCGCCCCCGACGACGGAGGTACACCCCATGACGCACGCACGGAGCACGACGGGCGCGGATGACACGACGAGAATGAGGACCGCCGCGGGCGCCGCGAGACCGGCCGACGGACCGACCCCGGCCCGCCCGGCCACGGCCCTTGTCCTGCGCGCGCTGAAGGCCGCGCTGCCGGTGATCGCCCTTCTGACCATCGCCGCGATCCCCGCCCCTGCAGCCTGGGTGGACGAGCCCACGCACATCGACGGCCTCCCCGCCCGGGCCTGCCAGCCCGGCGCGCTCACCCCCGGCGCGATAGAGCCGTTCGAACTCAAGCACTCCTACCAGGAGAGCATCCCCAAGATACTCGAGAGCTCCGGCGGCGAGCTAGTCGTCACCTCGCGCGCCGTCGCCGACTACTTCGACGCCCGGCAGACCACCTACAGCAAGCTGCAGAGGCTCCCCCTGTTCAAAGTCCCCGTGGACGCCGCCCCCCTTTGGACCTCCCCCGACGTAGTGGTCGTCCACCCCCTCGAGGGCTTCAACGGCGCCATCCCCGCCGAGCTGTACGTGGTCAAGGCCCTCGGCGGCGACGTCTTCATGCAGTACACGCTCGCCTACGCCCCCGGCCAGATGACCGGCAGAAGATTCGCCGTGATCAGCGACGACGCGGCGACCGTCATGGGCCCAATCGACGAGATAGCCGACGGCTGCTCCATAGCCCTGTGCGTATCCGCCTCCGACCCCTTCTTCAACCTCGCGGAGGACGGAGTCGTCGACCCCGCCTTCATCTACACCGCGGGCGGCCCCGCCCCCGAGCCGACCATCAGCCCCACCCCGGAGCCCGTCCCCGGCCCCGTGCCCGTCTACCCGCGCTACTACGACACCGAGCTGCCGCAGGGCACCGGAGTCGCCCGGAGCGTCGCCTTCCCCGCGCACCCGGAGGAGACCGGCCTGCGCAGGGAGCTCGAGCGCATAGTCGAACCCATGCCCGGTGCCTACCTCGCCCTGAGCGACATAGTGGTGGAGAACATCGTGGCCGCCAACCCCGGCAAGCTGGACATCAACTCCGTCGTCCCCCTGCCCGTGATAAGGGGCGAGGTGACCTACAGCCGCCGCACAGGCCTGTTCATGATCGACCCCTCCACCCTGCCGGGAGTCCGCTCCCTGTACGGAAAGAGGGCGCGCGACATACGCATCGCCAAGGCCGTCACCGCAAAGGGCGCCGACGCCCTCTTCTTCGACCTCGCGACCACCGTGGCCGGCCTGACCGACGGCAAGTTCGCGATAACCGAGAGCCAGGAGGGCCGCCCCCCGTTCCTGCAGTACGACGACGAGCTGAAGCGCGGGCACTCCTACTACCTGCTGCTCGCGATAGCCGACAACCGCGCCTACGACGGCGACGACGAGCTGCTTTCGATAGCAGACCCCTGCCTGGCAGGCGCGCCCAGGGCGCAAGGTCCCGACGACGACGGCAACAACAGCTGCGGCGCGGCGCACTTCGCCCCCGCGGCCCTGCTGCTGGCCCTGCCGCTGCTGCTCGCGTCGGCGCGCAGATCGTGATAGAATGTTCCGGCGGGCGAGAGCCCGCGGGCATGGAAGTACGCCCGCCGCTAACGACCGGGCTGAAGAGTGACGATAATACCATTCAGGCGGGGAGTGATGTCCTGGACTTGATGCCGACAGAAGTGTTCTCAAGCATCGGCGCCGGGAGACCGGCGGAAAATTCAAGATGGAGGTGTTGGATTTGAAAAGAAGTCGACTTTATGCGTTGTTGTTGACCCTGGCAGTGCTCCTGGCAGCCGCGCCGGCGATGGGGCAGTGGGTGCAGGCGCCGGGG
>CAYWKH010000144.1:0-4613 GCA_964458805.1 uncultured Synergistaceae bacterium | reverse complement strand
CCGAATACCTCGTCCATCAGCGCCCTCACCCGGTGCACGTTCTCGTCGCCGATCTGCACGAATATGGAGCCTGAGTCGGTCAGCAGCTCCCTGGCCGCTGTCAGGCGGTCCCGCAGGTAGGTAAGGTAGCTGTGGATGCCGTCGCGCCAGGTGTCTCGGAAGGCCTTCACCTGCTCCGGCTCCCTCGTTATGTGCTCGACCTTTCCGTCCTTCACGTCGCGGCTGGTCGTGGACCACTGGAAGTTGCTGTTGAACTTGATGCCGTAGGGCGGGTCTATGTATATGCACTGCACCTTGCCGCGCAGGCCCTCTCGCTCGACGAGGCTGGCCATGACCTGCAGGGAGTCGCCCAGTATCATCCTGTTGGACCAGTTCTGATCGTGCCTGTAGAACTCCGTCCTGTCGACGCTCTCCGGGATGCCGTTGAAGTCGCCGAAGAGGTCTAGCTGTCGCTCCGCCTCCGGCTCGCTCCTCCTGCTCTCGTTGATCAGGTCATCGATGAGCGCCTTGGGGTGTATCTTCTCCTGTATGTACAGAGGCGGCGCGTTGACCACGAGGTCGCTCCAGTCCTGGTCGTCCTTGCCGCGCCAGACGAGCTGGGGGTCCAGGTCCCGGTTCCTCCGCTCGTAGGCGGTCCTCAACGGGGAGCGGGTCTCCTCCTCGACCATCGACTGGTACTCGGCGGTGGGTATGTTCTTTCGCCTCTCCTCGTCGTGTGTGAAGCTCGCAACTCTGTTCGCCATGACTACGCCCCCTTGGTCGCGGACCTGATCATCCGATCGAATTCCTCTTCCAGTTTTTTCTTGAAGTCCTCCTCCATGCCGAACACGTCGCGGAACTCGGCGAAGGCCCACCGTCCATAGCGCCCCAGGTTGTTGACGCCGGGCACCCAGTATTTATCCATCGTCTCCTTCTTGATCCTGGCGTCCTCCCTGCGGTAGCCCTTGATCTCCACCACGAGTCTCAGCGGATCCGATCGCCCCTTTCCGTCGTCCACCAGGACTATGAAGTCCGGGAGGTAGGTCCGTGCCTCGGATCCCCAGCGGTAGGGGACCTCGAAGCCGAGGTTCTGGTTTTTGACGTAGGCCAGCACCTTGGGGTGGGACTCCGCAACTCTGCAGAACTCCCCCTCCCAATCGCTGTCGAGGACCACCCAGTTGATATGGCAGCGGTCGGGGCTGGATTGCCACCGGAGCTGCTTCGAGGTGTTGAAGCGCACATGGCGCGTGGAGCCGGACGGGTTGTAGGGGTCCACTATGGCCTTGATTGGACGGCTGCCCTCCGATGCGCTGGTGATGGCTGCGTTGATCTTTTCGCAGGCCATTTCGGCAAGCTCAGGGTAATCGAGCTGTGCCGGGGAGGTACCCCCTTTGCATCGAAGGTAGCCGTCCAACCACTCTTTCACTATGCGCTTCGTCTGCATGAACAGATGATACTTCGGCTGCTCGTCCGGGTCACGCCACTTGGTGTTTATCAGGCGGATGGCCAGATGGCAGATGAGTGTGGATGTGCGAGTTTCCTTGAGATGATCAAGGTTGATGTTCACGTCCTTGCCAATTATTCCTTGGTTCTGTATTTTTGTCGGACCGACAATGTCCGGCGTGAGCTCCAGGATGGAGTCATCGGTGAAGTGCGCGACGAGGCGCTCCTCGGGCGGATCGACTCTGTAGCCCTCGACCCTCGGGAAGACTATCTCGCAGGCGTCCCTCTCCGGGCGAACGGCCATCACCTGCACCGTCTCCTTCGGGGGCTGAGGTGGCGCGACGACGGGCTGGGCGGTGAAGTCGAACGGGATTCCGAATATGTCCGCGTACTCGACGTTGAACAGGCCGGCGTCGTTGAGGTCGTAGGACTGCCGTCGGAGCGCCCTGCCGACTACCTGCTCGCATAGAAGCTGTGTCTCGAAGGCGCGGATGCCGAGTATGTGGGTGACCGTGTTCGCGTCCCACCCCTCCGTGAGCATGGAGACGGAGACCACGCAGCGGATCTTGCCGCCGAGCTGCCCCGGCTTGCCGACTGTGTTCATGACCTCGCGCAGCAGATCCTGGTCGGAGATGTCCTCCCCGGCGCGGAGGTCGCCGGTGCGCTCGACGATCTCCCTCCTGAAGCGCTCGATCTCGTGGGACGCCATCTTTCGGAAGTCCTTGTCGAGCGTTCCGCCGGCTTCAAGCTGTATGCTGTCCACCAGTATGGTCTTCGGTACGGGGAGGGGATTGCCGGTCGTGTCCTCGTAGTTGCGGAAGAGCTCCAATCGTCCGTTCTCGAAGGTGGTGGTGCCGTCCGCGTTCTCCCTGTGGAAGCCGGAGATGTAGTCGTAGACCAGTTTGGAGATCGACGTGTTCTGACAGACGATTATGAAGCAGGGCGGGACTTCGATGCCCTTCTTCCTCCAGGCCTCGAACGTCTTCGCATAGTGCCCGTAAAGGGCGTGCAGCGCGCTCTGGAGTTTGGTCGGCAGTTTGAGCGGGTCGAGGCTGCGGGCCTTTCCGTACCCCTTTTTCGGCATGGCCTTGCGGATGTTCTCCCACAGGTTGCGGTATGTGGGCATCTCCTTTCCGGGTATGTTCTCGGCGACCGGGACGCGGGGGAGCTTGACGATGCCGCACTCTATCGCGTCCATCAGCGAGAAGTCGCTCATCGTCCACGGGAAGAGGGTGCCCTCGGCGTACCCGGAGCCGCGAAGGAAGAAGGGGGTGGCGGAGAGGTCGATTATCCTCTTCGCTCCCAGTCTGCGCTTGACCGTCTCCAGCCCGGAGATCCATAGGCGAGCGGCCTCGTTGTTGCGCTCGGCCTCTTGTTTTTCGTCGCCCTTGAGGACGTCGTCCGCCGCCCTTTCGCGGTAGCAGTGGTGCGCCTCGTCGTTCAGCACCATGATGTTCTTCATGCCCATCAGCTCGGGCATGACTCGCTGAAGCATCTGCCCCTCGGTCTCCAGGGTCTTAAGGTCTTCCCTCCTGCCCTGGAGCAGGGCGCGACCTCGGTCAGCCAGACGAGGGTCTCGACGGCCTCGATCTGGCAGAAGAAGGGGCGAATGCCGGAAAAGGGGTGAAGCCGCCAGTGCTTCAGCAGCCGTGCTGTCTCGGGGGTGACGTTCCAGCGGCCGGAGTCGGGGATTGATCGCCACTCGTCGACTTGCCCCCTCACGGAGTTGATGATCGATGTCAGGTCGTACTGCTGGTCTTCGGTCGAGAGGCCGAGCCCCTCTTCGAAGCGAAGGGCCATTTGTTCGACCTTCCCCTTGCGTTTTTTCGGCTTGGGGATGGGGGTGACGAATTTGGCCGAGCGACGGGCTTCGACGATCCTCTGCGTGGGTTGTCCGTCGTCGTCCAGCTCCCAGTGCCTGAGCGGATAGTCGTAAGGGGAGTTCAAAACCGGGCGTTTAAAAAACAGGTCTGACATTCTTCGCTCCCTCCCGAAAGCAGAAAGGCGCAACGTTTTAAGCTATTCGACAACGTCGCGCCGCTTTTTCGACGGACTTGTCCTGGACATACCCACTGTACTGTCAACGGCGTCTAAAACAGAGCACCGATGATTGATCCCGCTATGAGGACGAAGAGTAATACAGTCAATGCGGCAAAGTAAAGCGATAAGCCGATGTCGACAAGGGAGTCGATAACGAAGAACACCCCCTTGATCGTTCCGATAGCTAAACCTATTAGGCCGGTTTTCATTGACTTAAGCCTCCCCCCTACCCCCTCACCCCCGCAACGATGCTTCTGCAGGCGGCGGCGAAGATCAGGGTGTCGGTGCTGTAGGCTATGTAGGTGAAGCCCTGCTCTATGCGCGCGCGGGCCTCCTCCACAGTGGAGACGAAGATGCCGGCGGGCTTGCCGGCCTTTTTCGCCGACGCCAGCGCCCTGGCCACCGCCTCCACCATCGTCGGGTGGTAGATCTCCCCCGGCACGCCGAGCGACTGCGACAGATCGTAGGGGCCGATGAAGATGACGTCAGCGCCATCGACCGAAGCTATCTCGTCCAGGCAGTCCAGGCCGAGCCGGTTCTCGCAGTGCAGTATTACCATGGTCTCGCGGTTGGCCTCCCTGAAGTAGTCGGCCACGCTCCCGGCGAAGCCGTAGCGCGACGATCTCGTGAAGGCAGCCCCCCTCTCCCCTACCGGGTGATACTTCGCGAAGCGGACAATATCCTCGGCCGTCTGGCGCGAGTTGACCTGAGGCGCCTGGATTCCGGCCGCGCCGACGTCCAGTATGCGCAGTATCGTGGTGGCCTCCGGGTTGGTCACCCGCACTATCGGTGTCATCCCGCGAAGCTCCGCCGCCCTGATCATGTGCTGGACGGATCCCGCGTCGCCCGGACCGTGCTCAGTGTCGATTATGCAGAACTCGAACCCGGCGAGGGCCGCTATCTCCACCAGGTCCGGACTGTCGGTGTTGATGAACAGGCCGAGGGCCGTCCCGCCCTCCGCGAGGGTTCTTTTCAGTTCGTTCTTCATAGTCCTCATCCTCCGTTCCAATGCTCTTTGCATCCTGTCAATACTGTTGTTTTGTATATATGTAGCCATATTATGTCTCCTTGTTTAAGACAAAGTAGCGAGTCCGCTTATGCCGAGTTGTGCAATATCCATCCAATCCCTACCAGGCTTGATAATGTTTTCA
>CAYWKH010000143.1:0-4683 GCA_964458805.1 uncultured Synergistaceae bacterium | reverse complement strand
ATTGGCTCTGCGGAGAGCCTCCCCGGAGCGTTCGCCGAGTCGAGTTCGACGGACTTCCCGAAAAGCGAATCCCGAACGAATCGCTTCACCTTGCCGTAGAGCGTGTCGTATCCGCTGACAAGTCGAAGCTCCCTCATGATCGACCGCGCGAAGAATCCCATGGCGCTGCGATAATCGGCGACCGCCGCGCCGTCCAGTACCGTCGTGTGAGCCACCTCTCCGGTAGCGACATCCTTAAAGACGATCTCGCGCTGCTCCTCCTCGCTGAACTGCCGGTACTCTACAGGTTGAAATTCAAGGCGCGTCTCGTCCAGTTCTTCCAGGTTCTTGTACTCCCTGTACACCCTCGGAGAGAGCAGCGGAATTTCAATGTCCAGCGCCTCGATGTCCTTGCTTCCGCCGTCGACTTCTATGACGAGCGGCGTCTTCGGCTTGGTCCCGCTTCCCATGGCGCCTCTCTCAAGCTCCACTCCCTCGGCCTGTATCGACTCGACGAAGTCCATGAAGGCGTCCGTTCCCACGACGCTGAGGTACTCCTCCGCGTCTCCGGGATACATCTTGCGCAGCCCCCGCCCGAGTGTCTGCTCCGGCAGGATGTTGCTCTTGGCGGAGTAGGCCCGCAGGCCGACGATGGTGGTCACGTTGCGCACGTCCCACCCCTCCTTCAGCATGAGCACCGATACGATGGCCTTGTACGGGCTTTCCGCGGAGTCGATCTCATTGGACTGCCGGCGAAGCAGCTCCAGCTCCTCCCTGCCCTTTCCGGTGGATGCCTCGGAGATCTCGCCGTTGTTCTTGGTGTGGATGACGAGGACCGCTCCGGCCAGGTCCGGGTAGCGATTCTCCAGATATTCCGCCACCTCGTCGCAGTTCCGCGTGTCGTCGGTCATGACGAAGAGAATGGCCTTCTTCCCCATCTTTTGGTGCTCCTCGTACGCCTTCCGCCACTCGACCACGCCGAGTTCCAGGTAGTCGGCGTACTTCTCCGTGAACTTCGCGCTCTGCTTCTCGGACAACTTCGCACGGCTTGGAGCGTCGGGCAGGACCGGATGCTTCACCACGTTCTGGCAGATAGCCTCCACCAGAGGGTAGTCGGAGATCGTTTGCACGAAGATCGCCCCGTTGTTGTGCTTAGGAGTGGCGGTCACGTCCACCTGCAGGCTCAAGGCACCACCCTTCTGTAGCAGACGGTTGTGGATGTCCTCGATAGACTTGAACCACGCGAGCCCGGAGTCGTGAATATGGTGCGCCTCGTCGTTGATGACCATCAATTCGTCAATGTCGCGCACGATCATCCCAAGGTCTATCTGCGAGTCGGTGGTCTTTCCCGTCGGCCGCCTTCCCAGGAAGTAGTCCATCGTGTTCTCGTCGTCGGGAGAGGGCATTGTCTCCTCTCCCGAGTAGACTCTGTGGATGTTCGTCAGGAAGATGTTGCCAGTCGTCCGCGTGACCCGCACCTCGTCCTGCCTGTGCAGCGTCAGTTGAAAGTCGTTCCGCCAGTTTCGCCCGCAGTAGCCGTTGTCGGGCAGAACCGGGTCCTCGAAGAAGATTCGCAGCCCTGCAAAATCGTGGTAAATTCTGTCGAGCACTATGATGTTGGGCGTGATCACCAGGAAATTGCGCGCCAGCTCGGAGCCTGGCTCGTACAGCCTGTGAAAGAAGCTCCACGCCAGAGCCAGGCTCATCACCTTCGTCTTTCCGCTCCCTGTCGCCATCTTGATAACGTAGCGCCGCCAGCTCTCGTCGAACATGCCGGCCGTAACGACGCCGCTGGTATCGAAGCGCATCAGATCGAACTTGTCCTTTGCGCCGACGACGTCGTACAGGTATATCAGAGTCTCTAGAGCCTCTCGCTGGGCGAAGTAGTAACGGAAGTCTCCCAGGATCGTGTCCTTTCCCGGTAGAAGATGATACTCCTCGAACCACCACCGGAGCAGAGATCGGCTCGTATCGCTCGCGCCCCTGTAGCCGCCGTCGCGGAACTCCCTGACTCTGCGGCGGAGCTGCGCCACCAGCGGAGGCATCAGCTTTTCCATCGTGTTTTCGCGCAGCGACTCGTCGGCGGGGAACCAGCGCACCTCGGGGTCGATCACCTCGAAAGGGGACGTGGGGAAGTCGGGATGCAGAGCCATTAGAAATCGCCCCCCGTTGAGATGTCGAGTATCGTCATGGTGTCGTTGCCGAAGATGTCCACCACCTTGACGGCGATCCTTCGGCGTCCGGGAGACACCTCGTGCGCCACGCTCTTCAGCTCAAGCGACCGGTCCTTTCTGGTGCGGAAGCTCTGCCACTCGTTCTCGAAGATGTAGTCTCCCGTCCACTCCTCGCGGATTTCGCCCGTCGCCGGATCCTGCAAGCGGATGATCTCGCGCTTGCCCTCGAAGTCGAAGTCCACGCTCCAGTAGTCAATCCAGTCCGTCCAGTTCCTAGTCAACTGCTCGCGGTGGAAGACACCGGACCTGTCCTTCGTCAGCTTCACTATCTGCCCCTTTTCGACGACGATCCTGGATCCCGCTTTTGCGCTCCTGCCGAGAGCTTCCTCGGCCAGGGCGACGCTCTCCTGCGAGTAGAAAACCGAGAAGTCGGTCAGCTCCACGGCCACTGCCGTCGGCTTGCACTTTTTCCCCTGTATGATGTGAGGCTTCGCCTCTATGTAGGCCACGTCGTGGAAGACCACCTGATTCTTCTCCACGGCGCGCTTGTCGAAAACCTCCGCCGGAATGAACTTGGGGGAGATGTCAATCCCCTTGCTCCGTGCCTCGTCCAGCGCGTTGGGGAAGAGACCCATCTCGAACTCGAACCCGAGGATGTCCACCCTTGTGATGCGCTGCTTGCGGCATTCGAGGATGATCTCCTCGACGAAAAGCCGTGTCACCGGAAGGTTCACCGGGCCTATCGCCACCAGTCGCCCGGCGCGCTTGCCGTGGAAGCATTCGAACTGAGATACCGGCTCGGCGCCGTAGGCCCGCAGGATGAGATCCAGGAAGGCGGACTCCTTCTCCGCCATCTGCGCTCGCTGCTCCTCCTCGCGAAGGTTCGGGTTGACGCCGATGAAGTGTTGCCTCTCGTACCTTCCAAGGTTGAGAATCTCAAAGGCCCTGTAGTTGCCGCCCTCTTTCTTAATCTGCCGCTGCACTCCGATCATACGCTTGCGGGTGGTGTGTATTGCGAACTTGCCGAGGTCCGAGCAGATCCACCTGCGGCCGAGCTTCTCGGCGACCGCCGCAGTGGTGCCGGAGCCGCAGAAGAAGTCCGCGACGAGATCGCCCTCGTTGGAGGAGGCCCTGATGATGCGCTCGAGGAGGGCTTCGGGTTTTTGGGTGGGATAATCAAGCATTTCATCTGAATTGCCCTGTAGATTATGAATGTCATCCCAAAGATCGTTCGCTATTTTCCCTTCAGATTCTCTTTCATTCCAATAAGCCTTTTCTTGAAGAGTTCCGCCGCCAAGGAAAATCCGGTTATCATTTTCTAAGGCTTTCAGTTTTTCAAATTTCATTCGCCAACCCTTTTTTGGGCATGGCCAAATCTTTCCGTTATTATCGATGTAATCATAGGTTGTTTCTGGCCCGGGGTTGCCTGTTTTTTGCATGGGGAAAAAACGATAACGGCCACGGCCATCGTTATCGTCCATGTTATACATTGCTAACGTTGATATGGCTAATGGTTTGTAAACAGGATTCAATGTATATTGATTTGATTTGGTAAACCAGAAAATTGAGTCGGTGTCTCGCGGATAATTCCTAGATACTGTCTTACCGCTGGAACTTCTCTGCCATATAATTTCATTATGGAAATGATCAGTGCCGAACACATCGTCAAGCACTAAACGAAGGTAGCCGTTGAGTCGCGTATCGCAGTGCACATAGATGCTTCCGTCTTCGGCGAGCAGGTCGCGCATAAGGATCAGCCGCTCGTAGATCATCGCGATGAAGGAGTCCGCGCCCCTCCCCCAGGTGTCTCTGTAGGCTATCTCCTCGAGGATGTTCGGCTTCTTGGTGAATGTGTCGCCGCCAATCTCTATGTCCATGGAGAAGTCCGCGCCCACGTCGAAGGGCGGATCTATGTAGATCAGCTTCAGACCACCCTGCGCCTCTATCTCCGATCGAAGCGGGCCGTTCTTGAGCGAGGACAGGATCAGTTTGTTGTCCCCCCAGATAAGCTTGTTCGTCCAGCCTTTTAGCTGGCGACCTCTGGCGTCCAGGCTGAAGAGGAGCCCCTGCTTCTGCGCCTCAGAGGGCTTCTCAGCGCGCGGCTCGTCTACCTGCTCGATGGTCTGGAAGGGGAGGACGAGGCTGCACACCTCGTTTGTCTTGCCGTTCCAGACCAGCTCCACTTCTCGCCTGTCCTCGAACAACAGAAAGCGGTACTTGTCCGGGAGAGGTTTCCCCGCCTCGATGAAGCGGACTATCTCCTGCTTTTCCTGTTCCGTCAGCCTAGGCATGGCACACCTCGCTTCGCGTTTTCTCGCGCGCACTGGCGCGGCGTGTTCGCGGAACGCCTCGATCGAATATAATGGTATTTCGGTATCTTCCGATGTCGTCATTATTATAATACCAAAACAGAGCCGGTAGCGGCCAGCAACGGGGAGACAGCATGAAATACCAGCCGCCTTGCACGATAACCACCGAAATTCTGAACCTGGTCGCGGCGATAAGCGAGGCGACGGGGCGAGTGGACGCG
>CAYWKH010000142.1:0-4772 GCA_964458805.1 uncultured Synergistaceae bacterium | reverse complement strand
AGGACTGCGCAGGCTCCCTTTTCGGGACAACAGGCATAAAAACACAGAGCGACCGAAGTCGTTTCGAGGCCTCGGCCGCTCTTAAACTCGTCCGAACGGGCGTTTTTCCGTACGTTTATGCGGCACGTCCTCGGCAGTTTCCCTTTCGGGCGTACGTGGGGCTAGTTGCACGGCGAATCCGCCAAGCGGCGGACCTCATCCTCCGGGAGGTCGAAGCACTCGGCGACGTCCTGAATACTAAAGCCCTTGCCAAGCATCCTGAGCGCGTTGTCGCCCTTGGCGAGCTCCACGCCAAGCAGTTTGTCACGCTGTTTGCTCCATTAGGGCTGTCTTTCAACGAGCATCTTCTCCGCCTTTGCCAGATCCAGTGCCGCGTCAAAAGTTGGTTAGTTGCTGCCCCGTCCCGTCAGGTTGGCACGGAGGAAGGTCAGGTGTTTCTCCAGGTTCTCTGGCGTCACTTTCACGCCGAACTCCTCGAACTCGTCGTCGCGGGGAAGGCCGCAGGCCCTGCGGATTATCGCCCGGCAGACATGCGGTGAGTAGTGATGAGCGTCTTTGTAGTTAAAATCGTTCTCGGTGACATCGTTGAAATACATGAAGTTCCAAACCTCCCCGAAGACCTCCACCAGCCCGGAGATCCATCTTATGTAATCATCCAGCCTCCCTTCCTCGACTAAAAGCCGAAGCAGGTGAGAGCTGACCGGTGTCGTGAACACAATGAACCGCATGTCCGGGAAGGCTTCTTTAAGCTCGCCCCAAGTTGGCATTAGGTCCAGGTAGACATAGAACTCTCCGTAGACTTGTTTCCGATATGTTACGATGTTTGCGGCAATGGCGCTAAGCAGTGTCTCTTCAGGTAAAGGAAGGTGCAATTGTTTTACAAAAACCTCTCGCCCCTCTCGTTTGTACGAGTCATTTCTGTCCTTCGCTAGTAGATCCAGCATGATATTGGAAAGAGTGCGACGAAGAAGCGACATGCTGAAAAGCTTCCTGTAGCGATAGCCGGGAGAGGCTGCCTTTTCCATATACTCCTTGGGCGGAGAAAAAGTCTCGGAATTTGCCTCGTTCGTCTCATAAAAACTGACGCCCAGGATAACCGTTGAGAATGGCTGTGCATTCCTCTCGGAGGCGAACCTCAAATACGGAAGGAACTCCGTCGACCTCATGCTGCTGGTCGCGAAGTTGAAGGCCCTCCCGGGGACATCTCTAGTGTCGGTATAAGTCACTCGGCTGCTTCCCAAGATCAACGTATCGAAGGCCCCTTTGTTGAACGTCAGAAAGTTTGTCTTCTGCTGGCGTTCATCGAACCCGGTCTGGTAGCGCCCAATCGGAATCTCATGATCAAAGCACCAGTAAGGGTCCACCAGATAGTTCAGCAGAGGAATCGGCACTATGAGAATTGCCGCAACCATGAATATCTGCAAAACTCTCTTCATGTAGAAGTTTTTCATCCCTCCGGCCCCCGTCAGAACTGAAAGTACAGGAACTCTGAAATCCGGTCCAGCGAGCAGACGCTCATCGCCAGAATCAATCCTAAAAACATGGCGTGTGCGAGCGTGAGCTTGTTTCGTCTGAAGCGGCTCTGTGCCCACTCGAAGCTGTTGGGCAAAGAGATCACCATAAAGGTACAGACGACCAGCATGAGCACCTGCCACTTGCCCGCGACCAGCGCCCACGTGACCGGCCATTCGATTCTAACGCCCATTGAGAGGAGGGCGTCGCGAAGCCACGGAAACGGCGCCCAGTTGGGCGAAAGGGTAGTTCCGTTCAGGCCGATCATGCCGGAGAGTATCTCCCACGACCGGGGGAATGACGCGGACCTAAAGAAGACCCATGCGAAAACGACTGAGAGGAAGGTGATCAGCCAGTATATCGGAGTGAATATACGGGGGGGGGGGTAATCTTCAAAGTGGAAGTCACCTTTCTATAGGCATGATTGATCATCAGGTATATTCCGTGAAGCCCGCCCCAAACGACGAAATTCCAGGACGCCCCGTGCCATAGCCCGCCGAGCAGCATGGTAATCATGATGTTGACGTTTCTGCGCACTTTGCCGCAGCGGTTCCCGCCGAGGGGTATATAAAGATAGTCGCGCAGGAAGGACGAGAGGGTGATGTGCCATCGGCGCCAAAAGTCGCTGATCGACAGCGCCTTGTACGGGGAGTTGAAGTTGATCGCCAGCTCGATGTTGAAGAGTCTGCCGAGTCCCACTGCCATGTCCGAGTAGCCGGAGAAGTCGAAGTATATCTGGAAGGTGTAGGATAGCACGCCAGCCCACGCCTCGACGAGGGTCAGCGGGTTGTCGGAGTCGAACACAGCCGCGACCCAGGGTGAGAGGGTGTCCGCTATCACGACCTTTTTGAAGAGTCCGAGGGTGAGCAGGGCGATTCCAATGGCAGTGTTGCGGTAGCTCATTCCGAAGGTGCGAAGCCGCCCGAACTGAGGCATTATGTCCTCGTAGCGGACTATGGGGCCGGCTATGAGTTGTGGAAAGAAGGTGACAAAGAGTGCGTACTGGGTGAACACGTGTTCTTTGGCGAGCCCCTTGGAGCAGTCGATCAAGTAGGCTATCTGCTGAAACGTGAAGAAGGAGATGCCGAGCGGCAGGAATATGTCCCGCGCGACCCACTCTCCTCCGATGAGCCACGCGATGTTCGAGATCATGAAGTTCGCATACTTGAAGTAGGCGATGAGCAGTAGGTTCACCGCCACTCCGCTGTATAGCCATATGTCCCTGCGACTACCTGTTGCCCTCTCTATCAGCCGCCCCCATGAGAAGTTGAACAGGATGGAGAAGAGGATGAGGAAGAAAAAAGGCGGATTCCAGTAGGAGTAGAAAACGAATGAAGCTACCAGCAGGACAGCCAAAGCGACGTCGATCACGCGCGCCCTGCAGGCCAGTCGGAAGAGAATCCAGATTATGGGCAGAAAGACGAACAGAAACCCGAAGGAGTTGAATAGCAGTCTGATCAGCCTCCACTTCTCTTGGTCTGCAACGGGTCGCGATGCTCATTGCGTAGAGAAAAACCAACGGACGCAAGATCCCTCTCCTCGTCGCTTCGCTCCTCGGGATAGCGATCAACAGCGCGAAGCCTCCGGCACGCTACTGCCTGACGGCTCGCTGTGCTGCGCCGGTCGCCTGCCGGGCGGCCAGGTGCATGCTAGGGATCCTGCTCCGCGCCGGCTCCTTAACGAGTACTACAGGGGAAACTGATCGCCCGTCTTGAACTTTGTGCTTGGGATATGCTGTACCCTTCAAGGCTTGTTGCCTTCGCAAGACTTTTGTTCCCCAGCATTATTTTCTCCCTTTCCTAGGCCGTGTCCTGTTTGGTGCGGTGCGTCCCACCTCCAGCAGCCTCGCCGTCATCCTCAAGTCCTCGACATACTTGCTCTCCGCCGCAGCTTCAGCCTCCAGCCGACGTCGTTCGGTGAAGGCGTTGTATTGCGCCCCGGCCCATTCAATGGCCTCGTCATGGCTGATCGATCCAGCGCTGGTCAGCACCGGAAGCTCGGTATCGCTTAGAAATTTGTCCAGGAACGCCTCCCAGTCGGCCATGTGTATGTTCTGCCGCCGCAGGGCGCGGAACTCGGCCTGATCAAGGAACATGACCGTGATACGGTTGAGAGTGTCTATTTCATTGGCATCGAGATAGTTCTTGGCGGTTCCCGTGTCTTGCTTGATCACCCGGCCGCCCCTCCACGAGGTCAGCCCCATGTTGGGGCTGTTCGAGTCAGCCCGCCGCCGGATAATCTCGGCAGCCGTCATGCCTGTGGCGGCGTAGTGCATCTTGTTCTGCACGGTAGCGAAGAAGAGTGGAGTTTCTTTCTCGCCCTCCCGGTAGTCGCAAGCCATCGCGAAGATCTCGCGGATGCGCTGATAGACTCTCGCCTCGCTGGCGCGGATCTCACGGATTCGAGCGAGCAGTTCGTCAAAATAGTCCGCTGGCCCGCCGCCCTTCAGTCGCTCGTCGTCCAAAACGAAGCCCTTGACTATGTACTCGCGCAGGCGGGCCGTTGCCCACTGGCGGAAGCGCGTGGCCACACCGGATTTGACTCGGTAGCCGACGGATATGATAGCGTCGAGATTGTAAAAGCTGGTCCTGTAATTTTTACCGTCGGTCGCAGTAGTAAAGAATTTCTTTACAACTGAAGCTTTATCCAACTCGCCCTCGGAAAAGATATTGCTCAGGTGTTGTCCTATATTCTGCTTGCTGGTCTGGAAAAGCTCCGCCATAAGCTGCTGCGTCAACCAGACTGTCTCGTCCTGCAATCTTACCTCAATACGGGCGTTGCCCGACTCGGTCTGATAAATAACGATCCGGGAGTCCTCGAGGGCGGGCTGCGTTCCGCTCATTCCATCATCTCCGCGACCGAGCAAATAAAGCTATTGTTCTCGTTGGGATTATTCATGTCGACTCTCGATTCTGTCCGCCTTTTCTCCGGTAGTCGCGAGGCTTGTTTCGGGACGAGTACTTCGATTGCGTTATCCCTAACGACCGCTGAAGGAGGAATTGAGGTTCCCCGGAAACACCGGACAAAGTTTTACGCTCGCAATCGCTCTTTTTGTAAGTTTCCGGGGATTTCCAACCAAGTCCCGAGTGAAGACGTTTATAATTATAGAATAACTCAATATGCTTGATTATCTCGGACCGAGCTTCTCCCCTGGCATCGATCTCATTGTCGGACCTAAACCTATGTCTGTCAATTCCGGAAAAGGTCACTCCATCCGGTGGAAGGAGGCTGTCTCTATGCGCTCGGACTCGCACAGGGCG
>CAYWKH010000141.1:0-4950 GCA_964458805.1 uncultured Synergistaceae bacterium | reverse complement strand
AAGAAACTTCTCCCTGGCGGACTCGAACAGAGCCATGTCGCCCGCCCAGACCGCAGGAGCGCCGCAGCAGCCAAGCCCGAGGGCGGTACCGGGAGACCGATCGAGCAGAAAGCCGTAGGTCATGGTCACGTACCTCGGGTCCGACGCGCCAAGCTGGCAGCCGGGGAAGAAGAGGGCAACGCAGGGCGCGCCGGTGGGAGGGGGAGCGTAGAGCGAGGCCCTGCGGCTGTTCGAGAACTCCATGTCGCGAAGCCAGAATTCGTGAAACGCCCGGGGCATGGCGCCCTTCTCGTGCATCGCCTGGTGCGCGCCCCTGAGGAACTCGCCGACGTCTATCCCCTCCGGACAGACCTCTCCGCACAGACCGCACTGGTTGCAGGTGGAGATCAGCCTGGTGGCCACCGTGCCGTCGCCGTCAAGGGTGCCGGGGGTTATTGTTATCCTGACCTCCTCCTCGATCCTCTTCGGGAACTTCTTGAAGTAGTTCATCATGCCGCAGTGGCGCACGCAGGCGTCGCAGCGGCACTGTATGCATCGAGAGGCCTCGGCTGCAGCCTCCTCCTTCGTGTACGAGGCGCCCGCCGACGACAGCACCGCGGGAGCGTGCGCTATCGTGCCGGGAGCGAGCTTCATTCTGGTGGGCGGAGGAGGGACATGGCTTCTCATCGCCCCGGTCTTGAAGAAGTCCTCGATGCACAGGGACGCCTTCAATCCCTGATTCAGCGCCTCCATGCGCCTCGCCCCGAGCAGCCCGCCCCCCAGGAAGACTCCGGGGAGATTCGAGGCGAACGGCACACCGTCAGGGCATTCCGGCCACAGGCCGAACGACTCCCCCTCCTGGCCGGTGGCGACGTACACGGCGTTGTAGTCCCGCCTGAGCTCCTCTATGTCCGTGATCTCGCGGTCGAGAAAGAGCCCGTACTTCTCATTGGAGAACTGGAGTTCGATATCCTTGAGGAAGGCATCGGGATCCAGCTCGTCCCACAGCCCCCCTCCTATTCGTCCGCTCATCTCGAACAGGTCGACCTGGTATTTCTTGTTGGAGAGCCTCAGGGCGCAGGCAAGCCCGCTGATGCCCGCCCCGACCACGGCTATCCTCTCCCTCTTGGCGGGCAGGTTGTAGCTGTTCGGGGCGCGGTTGGCGGCATGCGCTATGGCCGCGTCCTCCAGGAGCCTCAGTGAAATCGATGCGTCCACCTTGCCCCTCGGGCACACGGCCCTGCAAGGCTCGTCGCACAGGGCGGCCACGATGGCGGGGAATCCGACGGTGTTCGAGTACAGGCGAAAGGCCGTGTTGAACGAGCCCCGCTTCATCCGTGCCACGAACTCCCTCACGTCGAGTCCGAAGGGGCAGGCGGAGGTGCAGAACGCGACCTCCTTCTCAAGGCAGTTCTCGATTATCCTCCGTTTCATCTCATCCATGGCATATCTCTCTATCCCTGAGCGGTCAGATAGTAGGAGCAAAAGGGGACGAACTTCCCGTCGTCGAATACGTGCAGGCTGCACCTGCGAAGCCTCTCCAGGTCCAGGTTCCACGCGTCCTGGAACGGCATGGACGTCAGTGTGAAGCTGAACGTGCGGGCGAACTTCAGAAAGCCGTCGAGCGTCTTGAGGTCCGCCTCGCAGCAGCCGGCCTCAGTCGCGCTCTCGTCCTGCTCGGGGCGCTTCCACTTGCTGGTGATGAAGGAGCGGTTCTGGTCCGCCGTCACGGGGGAGCCGCAGCTGCATCCGCTCCTGTGCAGGGGGTAGAGCCCCTGCTTGCGAGTTACCACGTAGTCGGCGTGGAAGCCGCACAGCGGGTGGGTGAACCTGGCGGGAAGAAGGGTGTCCATCTGCACCAGCCCGTCCGTCTGCTCGACTATCGCGGTCAACAGCTCGTCGAGGGTGAAGCGATCGTCGTCCCCGGGAGGCGAAGGTATTCGGCCGAAGTAGCTCACGGGCTGAAAGTGTACTCCGCGGACGGACGGCGAGCGCGAAACGGCGAATCGGATGATATCTCCGACTTGGTGTGTGTTTACGCCGGGGACCAGGGTCGGGACCAGGGTGACGCCGATACCTTGGGCGGCGCAGTTGTCGATGGCGCGGCTCTTTATGTCGGCCAGTTCCCTTCCTCGGAGGGCGCGGTGGATCTCGTCATCCGTGCCGTCGAACTGAAGAAAGGTGAACGACAGCCCGGCCTCAGCCAGTCTCGCAACGTAGGCCGGGTCCTCGGCGATTCGAATGCCGTTGGTGTTGAGCTGCACGTGGGCGCATCCGGCCTCGAAGGCCGCTCTGACGATCTCGGGCAGGTCGTCGCGCACGGTCGGCTCGCCGCCGCTGAGCTGAACCAAAGTCTTCCCCGGCCTTGCGAGGGCCTTCAGACGGGCGCGAATCGTCTCGAAGGGTATGTCCTCCCCCTCGCCGCCGTCCGCAAAGCAGAACTTGCACCGGAGGTTGCAGCGCTTGGTCACCTCCAGCACGGTGCAGCAGGTCTCCTGACGGTGATCCGGGCAGATACCGCAGGCGTGCGGGCAGTTCTCGTTCTCCCCGGGCGCGATCGTCGGCTCCTCGCCCCTCCAGGAGTCGATTTCCACCAGGCCGCGCCACAGGAGCGCGGAGAAGTCTCCGTGCCGGGGGCAGCTCTTCTCCAGGTAGATCGCCCCGTCGCGCTCGACCTGAGTCGCGGGGATTCTTTCCAGGCAGACGGGGCAAACGCTGTAGGTGTGTCTGGCTGTTCTTCGCATGTGCGACCTCCGTTTTGTGCAGTACGATAAAAAAGGGGCGGACCCGGTCCGCCCCTGGTGCCAGATCTCCGAGCCCTCTAGAAGAACCTCTCTCCCGCAGCGCTTCCGAGCGGGATAAAGTAGTCCTCCGGCCCGACTTTGACTGGATTGGCCTTTATATTCTCAAGCTCCTCGTACAGATCGGAGCCGAGGAAGTACTTCTTCGGCGGCTCTATCTTACCACCGGCGGCCAGCGTGTCCATGCCCGCCTTCACCTTCGCCGGGGTCGCGGGCATCTCGTGCACGCGCACGCCGCAGGCGTTGTAGATGGCGTTCAGCACCGCCATGTGCCCGGAGGACTGGAAGCCCTCGGACGCGCCCGACGAGCCGAACGGGCCAGCCTCGTCCGGGCGCTCGTAGTAGATTGCCTCGATCTCGTCGGGGATCGTCTCGATGTAAGGCACTCCGCTCGACGCTATGTTGGTGTGCTTCTTGACGTCGTCGTAGTTCTCGCCCAGTGCGAAGCCTATGGCGTGAGATATCCCGCCGAAGGCCTGTCCGTTGACCGCGTCGATGTTGCCCACCTTGCCCACGTCGCTCACGCAGGTGAAGCGGAGCACGGTCGTCTTGCCGGTGGCCGCGTCGACCTCGACCTCCGCCAGGTTGAGGCAGTATGTGAACGCCGGGGTCGGGTCGCCCACTCCGGTGTTCGGGTCGAGCCTGCACAGGCCGGGAAGCGAGGTGTTTGAGTAGGTGCCGAAGTACTTGGTCTCGAGCCCCTCGGCCTTCATCTCGTCGTAGGTCCTGTAGGCGCCGTCGGGCTTGCGCATGGCGTTGAGCAGCTTCTCCGCCGCGATTATGGTGGCGTTGCCGCTCATGAAATGGGTGCGGCTGGCGCCCGACATTCCCGAGTCGGGGCAGAGCTTGGTGTCGTTCTGTACCAGCTTTATCCGCTCCGGCGTCACTCCGAGGGGTTTGAGCGCCTCCAGGGTCAGCATAAGGGAGCCTATGTCCCCGCCCTGCCCGAGCTCCTGGTAGGTGTCGTACTTGGTGAAGGTCCCGTCCGGGTTGATCTCGAGCGCCACGCTGGACTTGTCCGTGCCTCCCTCCGTCACGTTGAAGCCTCCCCAGGAGATCCCGACTCCGCGCCTCTTCTGCGGAGTGTCGGCCGCCTTCGCCTCGGCGACCGCCCTCTCGTACTTCGGGCGCATGATCTTCATCATCTCCTCCATCGGGTACTGACGGAAGGGGTAGCTGTTGATGTTGGTCTGGCCCTCGCGGGCTATGTTCCTCCAGCGGAACTCGAACGGGTCGATGCCAGCCTTCTCGGCGAGCATGTCCATGAGCGCCTCGCTGAGGGTGTACGCCTGCGGGGAGCCGTAGCTGCGGTAGGCCGTGCCGAAGTTGTGGTTGGTGTTGGCGATGCGGGCCAGACCGGCGGCGTGCGGCACGTAGTAGGGGAAGAAGGCGAACCGCGGCTGCTTGGTGACGATGTCGTCGCCGCCCCAGGAGTAGGCGCCGTGGTCCATGCCGTAGTCGAACTCCACCGCCGTGATCTTGCCGTTCTCGTCGCAGGCCGCGCGACCGTTGGAGTGGCAGGGGCAGCGCTTGCCGGAGAAGTGCTGATGCTCCTCGTAGCTCATCGACAGCGATACGGGGGCCTTCATGACCACCGCCGCCGCGCCGGCCAGGCACAGGTCCCCGGCGTTGGTCGACCAGCCGAAGCTGGCGCCGGTCGGGTTCATAACCACGCGGAGCTTGTCCCTCGGCACGCCGATCGAGTTGCCGATGCGCCCTATGGAGGAGTACACTCCCTGCGACTTGCACTGGAACGTCAGGAAGCCGTCCTCGTCGAAGTAGGCCTGCACTGAGTCGCCCTCTATGGTCAGGTGCGGCTGGCGGGCTGAGTAGAAGCTGCCCTCCGCGCTGTAGGCGGACGAGTCGATGATCTCAGCTACCTTGGACGCGTCCTCGAGCCCCGCTCCCTTCAGGAGCGGCTGCATGCAGAAGGTATTCGGCGTGTCCTCGTGGATGCGCATCGCGTCGGGCATCACCGCATCAAGGAAGCTCAGGTACTCCGGAAGCTGTTCGATCTCGACCCTGACCCTGGCCGCGGCCGCACGGGCGTGGTCCTTGGTGTCGGCAACGGCAAGCGCCACTACGTCCCCGTAGCGGAAGATCTTCTTCTCGTTGAGCACCTCGCGGCTGGGTGCCATGACGGTCGTGCGCTCGTGCATCTGCCCCTCCG
>CAYWKH010000140.1:0-5016 GCA_964458805.1 uncultured Synergistaceae bacterium | reverse complement strand
ATTATCAAGATATCACCTTGACGGCCGTTATAAAATAGATAACAATCTGGCTTATCCAAACTTTACAATTATCCCAACTTTTCCCGAAATAGCCATGTAATCAGCGTATCCCATTAAAATAGTTGGGATAATATTATCGTATATTGTGTCCGTTACTTAAATACAGCATTATATGGACACATCAAATCTACAGAAGAACCATCATCTTTTGATGGATTTCCTTGTTAAGAACGGGTACAAGAAGGATGCCCTTAGTCAAACCAGAAGATGCATCCGGTTGGCTTTGAACGTTGGAGCATCACCGGAAATTACCTCATATGAGGATCTCTTTTCTCTGGAAGTGAAGAAACGCGGTTATAAACCCGAAGAAGGAAGATACAAGTCACTCAAAACTTACATGGGGAATGTCAAACAGTTCGACCTAAAAGGCATATATCCGAGTGAATTGGGTGCACAAAACGGGTTTCTTGCTCCTTCACTACTTTATGATCAGCTGAATACTGTTTTTCAATCGGCTATTGATTATCATCTTGAAGTAGGCGGATTGCAAGGAAAGCGTAAGAAGACAGTTTATACAGAATCACGTGCGGCGATGAATTTCTTCAAGTGCCTACAGGATTGTGGGGCTGAAACGTTCCAGGAGGTAGAGGAGAAGATGATATATGCATTTGTTTTTGACGGGAAACGGCAAATCAGGGGTAAGGCTTATTGTGACCTTGTCAGAGCTGTGTTGAAGACGATAGTAAAATTGTACGGGGCGCCGGTGCAAAAAATACTCGAAACATTGCCTGTTATAAAATCCGGCAACAAGAATTTCCAGTATCTGACACCGGAAGAATCCGTGAAGATTAGGGAATGCCTTGAAAATGAGGATTCAGATCTGACCCACTTTGAACGGAGTATCGGGTGGATGTTGTATTTCCTGGGGTTGAGGGGAACCGATATCATGAAACTCAAACCGGAGAATATTGATTGGAAACATGACCGGATACGCCTTGTGCAATCGAAAACGGAAGAACTGTTGACAATGCCCATGAATGCGGCAATAGGGAATGAACTGTTTGACTATATAACAACGGAAAGGCCTGATAGCAACTCAAAGACAGTCCTGGTGACAAGAGGCCGTCCTTATGGTGAACTGAAATCTCTTGGAGTAATTGTCGGAAAGCTTTTTGATAAGGCAGGAGTCCGGACTGGAGGTGGTACCAGGGGACTGAGAGTGCTCCGCCACCATCTTGTCACATACCTCCTGAGTCGGGGGATTGAATGTGAGGTCGTCTCTTCAATTGTCGGCCATAGCTCTCCGGAGTCTCTCAAACCGTATGTGGACGCGGATATCGAACATCTGCGTGAATGTTCAATAAGTGTAGCTGAATACCCGGTGGCCAATAAACTGTTCGATATATGAAAAGGCCGTTCAGCTCCTTTCTTGCACCACTCTTTGAAGAATTTATCCTGAGCCGGCAGGCCGCGGGACAATGGTGCAAAACCTATGATGAGAACCTGCATTGTTTTGACAATTACATAACGGGGAATTATCCGGATACAGACATCCTTACTGACGGGATGACATCATGGTGTAAGCCGAGACCGACAGAAAACGGGAACTCCTGCAGGGTACGTACTACAGTGGTGTGGAACTTCATCGATTATGCCATTAAGCGTAATTGGACACGAACCGAAACAAGGAGGGACCCGACAAATGTGCCGTGTTCATATGTTCCACATTACTTCACACAAGAAGAATTGGGTTCCTTCTTTAATGAATGTGACAACCGTTTCATAAGTTTGTCTTTGCGACAATGGAGCTTTCACTCCCTGTTGAATCGACTTGAGCTTCCAGTATTCTTCCGTCTTCTTTTGAGCTCGGGAATGAGAACCTGTGAAGCCCGGTGGCTGAAATGCCGGAATGTGGACTTACGGTCCGGTGTGATCGAGATTGAAAAATCAAAGGGTGCAGGCCAGCATCGTGTCGTACTTCACGAATCAATGTTGTCTATCCTCGGGAAATATGACGAATCCATGTCGAAACTGATGCCGGGTCGTGAACACTTTTTCCCGGACAGGAATGACAATGCACACTCTGCCGCATGGGAAGGCTATCACTTCAGGAATGTCTGGAGCAAAATAAGCACGGAGCCAGCTTGCCCGTATGATCTCCGCAGTCATTACGCGGTGACGAACATTACAAAATGGGAGAATCATGGATATGAATTGAGTGGAAAACTACTATTCCTGTCCAGAAGTATGGGGCATAAAAGTATCCAGAGTACATATGGGTACTTCCATATAACACCAATGCTGACTGACAAGCTGAAGGAAAATACATCGAACAGTTTCAACAACCTTCTTCCTGAATTACCAGAATATGAGAACGAACAATAATCCCAAGGGGATCATAACCCGGCAAGCCAGGGATCTTGCCCGTTACACGTATGACTGGATAAACATCCACATTCCAACACTGAAGACAAGCAGTTCTCATACGGAGCGTTCATACAGGTTATCTCTTGCATTGTACGTCAGGTTCCTTGAATCCAGAAAGGGCATCACACCATTCAACCTGAACGGGGAATGTTTCTCCTTTGAAACATTAAATGATTGGCGTATGTGGTTGAAACGGGAGAGAGGCGTGTGCAATGGAACCTGCAACAGCAGGATGGCTGCTATAAAAAGCTTGTTGGAATATATCGGGGGTAGGGATATGTCATACAGTTATCTATATATTAGAGCTTCGGAGTATATACGCCCCCTTAAAGTAACTGGGAAAAGAATAACCGGGATGAGCAGGAACGCCATCCAGTCTATTTTTGCTGTTCCCGACACTACAACACCGATAGGTTTGCGAGATCTTGTCCTGATGATGCTAAGTTATGGGGTTGCCGCCCGTATTGACGAAATACTGTCGATAACGCTTCGTGATGTCCATCTCGATGCGAAGGATCCTTTTGTGGTACTTCATGGCAAAGGAGGAAAGGTCAGGTCGATATATCTTCAGAAAGGACTTGTCGAGTGGCTGAAACGATATCTGAAGTTGTTCCATGGAGAGATGCCGAAACCGGGTGACTTCCTGTTCTACTCTCCATGCCATGGTATACGGGGCAAGTTGACACAACCGGCTATTAGCAAACGGTTGAAAATCTACGCGAAAAAAGCCCATGAAAGCTGCGGGGAGGTTCCCCTTAACCTGCATAGCCACCTGTGGCGGCACAGCATGGCATGCCATTGGAGAGAAGACAATATAAATATCGTTGAGATCAAGGAGTTGATGGGTCATTCCAGTCTTCAATCCACTATGATATATCAGGACGTGACTGAAGAACAGAAGAGGGCTGCAATTGAAACCCTGGAAGATACTGTAACCAAATCCATGACCAAAAGGTGGAAGATGCCCGAAAACAGAGGATTGGCAGCAATGTTCGGAATCGAAGTTGAATAAAGCAATAATATTATCCCAACTATTTTAATGGAATACGCTGATTACCTGGCTATTTAGAGAAAAGTTGGGATAATTGTAAAGTTTGGATAAATCAGATTATCAAAACTTTTGGATAATCTGGCTGAGAACACGATAAGACCTCTGGCGCTCGGGAGATTATGTTCAGCACAACATAATCTCCCTTATGTTGGCATTGTCGTTATGTTGGCATCGTGGTACAACTATCAGTTAATCAGACTCAAATATTTGTTTGGTAACAACATATTGATTGACTAAATCGTAGCCGTCCTCTAATGGACAACCCTACGATATGATTGAAACACTGTTCAAAAAACCAAACAAGGCGAAAGAGCATCTTCTATCGCCACTACTTCAGGAAAGAGAATCGTTTCTGAATGGGATGAAACAAAAAGGTCGTTGTTTAAGATCCTTGCAAATGGCTGCGGATTACCTCCTGTATGCCGTTCAGTCTCTTGAATTGAAAGATGGCAATAATGGAATCGTAAAACTTGAGGAGATTGTCTCAAGTGGAGAATCCCGTAAGGACAATAAGTCCAAGTTCTATGTGAGTACAGTTGTAAAATGGCTTGACAGTCTCAAGATACTGGATCCCCGCTATCATAGTGACAATATCATTTTCAACAGTTTTAGCTCAATGTGTCATTATCGGTTGAGGTACCTGACATATCCTTTGTATAAGGAACGGCTGTCATATCTTAAGCATCTCAAGGATAATGGCGCCGCATTCAGCACATTGAGAGAGCATGCACAAACTCAGCTTATTATAATTGACAGATTAGGCTTACGGGATAGACGTCCGGTTACAGAAGCGGAGATCAAGGCAGCCATATCAAGAGAAAAGGCAGAATCTGAAAATAATAACTGTCCAATATCAGCTAAATGGGTGAGGAACTTCAAGTCTGTCACTCATAGCTGGTTACAATATACAAAAATACTGTCAGAGGATATTTCATTACTTCCGCCTGAAGCCGAACTTGTGTCGCGATACATACAGTGGGCCAGAGAATCCAAAGGACTTGCCGCTTCAACATTGGATAGAAGAAAGCGTGAACTTTCGTCATTTGTCACCTATATACACCAACGGAATCTACCTGTAGCAAACCTGGAAATATCCCACATTGATGAATACGTGGGATATAGGCATAACTGTGGGTGTGGAAGACGGTCTTTAGCTACAATCGTTACCACGTTACGAGATTTTACCAAATACGCGTATGTCCAGGGATGGTGTAAAAATTTAGCACCCGGGATGCGACATCCCAAGCAGTTCACACATGAAACATTGCCGTCAGCACCATCATGGGAAACCGTGAATGCATTAATCAGGCATTACGGCACGTCTGATGTTAGAGGTAAAAGAAATACCGCAATAATAGCCATGATGGCAATATACGGGATGCGTTCAAGTGAAGTGGCAAACCTCAAATTCAAGGATATTGATTGGGATAAAGAGCTGATATATCTTCATCGTGCAAAACGAGGGGGTTTGCAGTCGTTTCCCCTAATACAGGTAGTTGGCAATATGATTGCGGACTATCTCAGGAACGGAAGAAACA
>CAYWKH010000139.1:0-5056 GCA_964458805.1 uncultured Synergistaceae bacterium | reverse complement strand
CCTCGGGATAGCGAACGACTGTGCGAAGCCTCCGGCACGCTACTGCCGGACGGCTCGCTGCGCTTCGCCGGTCGCCTGCCGGGCGGCCAGAAGCATGCCGCCTAAGCGATCGACTCGAACGGAAAGAACGTCCGTTCGGTCGCCTGCTTATGTCATCCCGACGACCGGAGGGAGGAGGGATCCCGGCTCGGGTTGGCTGGAATCGAGGTAAAATGGTTTAAGGTCGTTGCCCCTTCAAAATGCGGGCGGTTGCTTATTGTGCGAGGTGATGCGGAATGAACCCTGAAAGAGTCGTTCGCGGCGCGGTGAGGCGCCTTACGGACCTGCCGAACGTGGGGCCGGCCACGGAGAGGGATCTTCTGCTTCTCGGGATCGAGAGGCCGGAGGACCTCGGGGGGCTGTGCCCGTTCGAGATGTACGAGGACCTGTGCGAGAGGACGGGGGTCCGGCACGACCCCTGCGTCATCGACGTGTTCATGTCCGTGACTGACTTCATGAGCGGAGGCGCGCCGAGGCCGTGGTGGGATTACACGGAGGAGCGAAAGCGTAGGACCGCTCGATGAGGGGCGCAAATCATTCTCGAAGCGGCGGTCGTGGAATGCGCCGAGCGGGAAGGCGCGTGCCGCCGTGAGCCCCGCCGGGGAGGTCCTCTTCCGGGCGCGCGGCATCACCAAGGTGTACAACCCGGGGACGGAGGCCGAGGTGCGCGCGCTTGACGGCGTGGACCTGGACCTGTTCGAGGGGGAGCTTGCCGTGCTGCTGGGGGCGTCGGGGAGCGGAAAGTCCACGCTGCTGAACATCATCGGCGGCCTTGACACGCCGACCGACGGCACGCTTTTCTTCAGGGACCTGGAGCTCTCGTATGCGGACGAGCGCGATCTGACCCTGTTCCGCAGAAGGGTGACCGGTTTCGTGTTCCAGTGGTACAACCTTATCCCCAGCCTTACGGCGCGCGAGAACGTGGCTTTGGTCACGGAGATCACGGATGACCCGATGACGCCGGAGGAGGCGCTCGACCTGGTAGGCCTGTCGGACAGGATGGACCACTTCCCGTCGCAGCTATCCGGAGGTCAGCAGCAGAGGGTGGCGATTGCGAGGGCCATAGCCAAGCGCCCCGAGGTGCTGCTTTGCGACGAGCCGACCGGCGCTCTGGACGTCACCACAGGAATAACTGTCCTCGAGGCCGTGGAGAAGGTCAACCGCGAGCTGGGGACCCTGGTACTGCTGATCACGCACAACTCCGTCATCTCGCGGATGGCGGGGCGAGTCATCTCCCTGTCGGCGGGGCGCATTCAGTCGATAACTGAGAACGAGAGCCGAGAGCCCCCTCGCTCTCTCTCATGGTGATCCGCGGTGCGGATGCTGGATCTCAAACTGCTGCGCGACCTGCGCGGCATGAAGGGGCAGACTCTCGCCACGGCGTTCGTAATGGCGTGCGGCTTCGCCATGATGGTGATTACCGGGGCGCTGCACACCTCGCTTGAGACGGTCAGGGACAAGCACTACAGGGAGACCTCCTTCGCGGACGTGTTCTGCGAGCTCAAGCGCGCGCCCGTCTACATGGAACCGGTGATCGCGGGCGTAGAGGGTGTCGCGCTTGTGGAGACGGGCGTCAAGGGGGCGGGGGTCCTGGACCTGCCGGGCTTCAGGGAGCCGGTGAGCTGCCTCGTGAACTCTCTCCCCGCGGGACGGCCCCGAAGGCTCAACGGAATTGTGCTGAAGTCGGGGCGAATGCCGGACGACGGCGGCAGGGACGAGGCCGTGGTCAACGAGGCCTTCGCGAAGGCTCACGGGTTTCAACTCGGAGATTTGCTCGAGGCAACTATCCACGGCATGAGACGGCGGCTGCGCATCTGCGGAATCGCCATCTCCCCCGAGCACGTGATCGAGATCCCTCCCGGGGGGCTGCTGCCCGACCCGATGCGCTTCGCGATCATGTGGATGACCGAGAGGGATCTGTCGCGTGCGCTGGGGCTTTCAGGGGCGTTCAATACACTGGCGGTGCGCTTGTCGCCGGGCGCGAGCGTCGAGGACGTAAAGGCGGAGATCGACCGGCTGCTGCTGCCTTACGGTGGCCTGTCCGCCTTCGACAGAACGCGGCACGGGCCCGCGCGCCTGCTGGACGACGAGATCGAGCAGCTTAAGAGCTTCGGCGTGATCTTTCCGTTGATCTTCCTCGGGGTGGCGGCCTTCATGACCAGCGCGTCGCTCACCCGCCTGGTGAAGCTTCAGAGGGAGCAGATCGCTCAGCTGAAGGCGTTTGGATACTCGTCGTTCGCGGCGGCGGTTCACTATATGAAGTTCGCGGTCGTCCCTCTCGCCCTCGCGACCCTGCTGTCGGGCGTCATGGGCATCTGGGGTGCGTCGGCCATGCTCCCGTTCTACCAGGGCGTCTTCAACCTCCCCGCTCTGACTATGAGGCTCGACTGGGGCGCCCTGATGCCCGCGATGATCGCGAGCTTGCTGGTGGCCTTTCTGGGGGTGATCGGCGCGGTGCGCCATGCCGCTTCTCTTCCCCCGGCCGAGGCCATGCGACCGGAGCCGCCGGTGGACTACGCGCCATCCTTCATTGAAAAGCTGGGGGTGCACGGTCTGGTCTCGCCGTCGTGCCGCATTGCGCTGCGGAACCTGGAGAGAAGGCCGTGGCAGTCCTTCTTCTCGGTGCTCGGGCTCGCCCTCGCGGCCTCCATCCCGGTCTTCCCGGGCGTGATGGCCGACGGCCTTGACTACCTTGTCGACTTCCAGTGGGGCATGAGCCGGCGACAGGACGCTACCGTGATGTTCGTGGAGCCGCTGGGGGCGGAGGCCCTGCCGGCCCTCATGCGCATCCCCGGAGTGATGGACTGCGAGCCCTTTAGAACCGTCCCGGTTCTGATGCGCAACGGCCATGCGGAGCGAAGCGTCGCAGTGACAGGCTTGCCCGCCGAACAGAGGTACAGTCGAATCCTCGACGCGAAGGGGGAGCTCGTCCATCTGCCGGGCACGGGGCTGCTATTGTCCGCGGCGTTGGCCGAGGCCCTGGGGGTCTCCCCGGGCGACCGTGTTCTGGTCGATGTGCGCGAGGGAAGCCGCCCGAATCTGGAAGCCGTGGTCGCCGGGCTGGTGACGGACTACTCGGGGATGGCAGCGTACATGGAGATAGACGAGCTGCGCCGCCTGCTGGGGGAGCGGGGCACCTCCAGCGGGGCGTACCTGAGAGTGGACGACTCTCGCATGGACGAGTTCTGGAGGAGTGTCAAGGGCGCTCCGGCCATAGCGAGCGTGTACGCCGCGGCGAGCGAGAGAGAGAGCTTCATCAGGACGACCGTGGAGATGGTCGGGGTTCAGCAGGCGGTCTACTACTTCTTCTCCCTTGTTGTGGCCTTCGGGGTGATATACAACGGCGCGAGGGTCGCTCTTTCCGAGCGAGCGAGGTCTCTCGCAACTCTCCGCGTGTTGGGCTTCACCAGGCGAGAGGCCACGCTCATACTGCTGACCGAGCTTGGGCTGCTCACACTCTTCGCGACAGGGCCGGGGCTTCTGCTGGGCACCTGGCTCTCAAAGCTGATACTCGACTCGGCGAACACGGAGGCCATGCGCCTCCCCTATATTCTTCATGCAAAGACCTATGTCATCACCGTGCTCAACGTGCTGTTCTCGACACTCTGTTCGTTCGCCGCGGTGCATGCGAAGATAGTAAAATTGGACATGCTGTCGGCGCTCAAGTCCGCGGAATAACCGGGAAACGGAGTGGTGATAGGTTGAAAAGCAAAAAAAACGGCTCCGGCCGAAGGAAGACGCTGAAGAGACTGGCGGGCATCGCGATCGCATTTGCAGCGGTCGCTCTTGTGGTCTACCTGTCCTGGCCCGGCTCGGTCAAGGTTGAGGCGGTCGCGGTCGAACGAGGCTCTCTCGTTGTATCCGTCGTCGAGGAGGGAAAGACAGGGATCAGGCACAGGTACACCGTCTCGGCCCCGGTGAGCGGCCTGCTTAACCGCACGAGTATGAGGGCGGGGGACGCGGTCAAGGCAGGCGAGACCGAGCTGGCGACGATGAATGCCGAGTCCTCCGGGCTGTTGACCTCCAGGCTGCGCGCCACTGCCGAGTCGCAGATCAAGGCTGCGGAGGCCGCGCGCTCCCTTCGCAGGACGGAGCTCGACCGGGCAAAAGTCGCGCTCGAACTCGCGAAGAAGCAGTTCGACAGGCTGGACAGGCTCATGCCCTCGGGCGGGGTCTCGCAGCAGGAGTGGGACATTGCGGAGAGCCGGATGCAGCTGGCGTCCCGCGAGGCCAAGGCCGCGGAGTTCTCCCTCAGGATGGCGGAGTTCGAGTTGCAACAGGCTGCCTCTCTCCTTATACAGGGAGACGAGGGCGGGGGCGAGAGAGTCCGCATCCTCTCGCCGGTCGACGGCTATGTGCTGCAGGTGCACGAGGAGAGCGCCCGAACTGTCCTCGCCGGCACGCCTATCATGGAGGTGGGCGACCCGGAGGACCTGGAGGGCGAGGTGGACCTCTTCTCGACTGACGCGGCCTCCGTGCCCGTCGGCGCGGAGGTGCTCGTCGAGGGCTGGGGAGGGGAGCGGCCGCTTCTCGGGCGGGTGGCGCTGGTGGAGCGCAGCGGTTTTACCAAGGTATCCGCTCTCGGCGTGGAGGAGCAGCGGGTCAAGGTCCGCATTGAATTCACCGATCCCGTGCCGCCCGGATACAGGCTCGGGGACCGCTACCGCATCCAGGTGAGGGTGATACTCCGCAGGAGCGAGGACGCCCTGCTGGTGCCTCTGGGGGCTCTCTTCCGGCGGGGCGGAGAGTGGATGGCCTTCCGCGTGGAGGGCGAAAGGGCGGCCGCGACCAGGGTGGAGACAGGGCAGAACGACGGCCGCTTCGCCGAGGTGCTGTCCGGACTGGACGAGGGCGACATGGTGATAATCTACCCGCCGGAGCAGGTGGCGGACGGAGTGAGGGTGGAGATGTAAAAGCCGCTCGCGAGAGCAGCCGTCCTGTCATCTCGACGACCGAAGGGAAGAGGGATCCTGCGCGGTGCCACCTCGAACTAGGGTCCCTCCGTCGCTACGCTCCG
>CAYWKH010000138.1:359-5144 GCA_964458805.1 uncultured Synergistaceae bacterium | reverse complement strand
TATCCCCTTGGGTATCGTCTTGTACTCAACGAGTCCTATGGCCTTGCTCATTCGTTCTCCCTCCCGCCTGATGCCTCGACGATTATTCTATCCTGCTCGACCGCGGCTACGACTCCGGAGATCGACGAGTGGACGTTCGCCGAAACCGGGGCCTCTCCCGCGGCCACCAGCTGTCCGCGCACCACCGGGTCGCCCCGAGACACCACCGGAGCCGCCGGCGCGCCTATGTGCTGCTTCAGCTTGAGCACGACCCGGCTCGTCGGCAGGGGGTACTCCGACAGCGGGGCCCGGCGCTCGGCGTACTTGGACAAGCCGAGCCTGCGGGTCAACTTCCATACCGGAAACAGGCGGTACTCCCTGAACGGGTTGGCGCGCTCCGGACGCTCGTGATGCGGGTTCTTTATGCCGGCAGCGGTCATGCGCGCCTTTAGCTCCTTGTTAAGCTTCCACGGCTGGAGCCCCATTATGCACGCGGTCTCGCACAGGCCGCACTCGCAGCACAGGAAGGCCTCGGTGGCCGCGGCGTCGCGCTCGCAGGTGCTGTTGAACGCGGCCAGGCGCATAAGCTTGTCCGGCCGCAGCTTGTGCCCGAGCAGGTAGCGCGGGCAGATGTCCGTGCACAGCATGCAGTGGCAGCAGGCGGTCTTGGCCAGCCGCATCATCTCCGCCATGTCGCGCCCCTTGGAGATCACCAGAGGATGATCGCGGGGGAGCACCAGTATTCCCTTGGTGGTCTTTGTAACCGGCTCGTCCTGGTCGAATACCAGCCTCCCCATCATCGGGCCCCCCTCGATGAAGACCCTGTCCTCCACCGTCGAGCCGCCGCAGGCCGCCACCACCTCGCCGAACGAGACGCCAACGGGCGCCCTGAAGGTGGCGGGCGACCTCACCTCGCCCGCGACGGTCAGGTACTTGTCGGCAACCGGCCTGTCCTCCATCGCGCCGGCTATGTTCAGCAGGGTTTCGACGTTGAGCACCACCACTCCGACGTCGAGCGGAATGCCCCCCTCGGGGACTATTCGCTTCAACGTCTCGTAGACGAGCACCTGCTCGTCCCCCGCGGGGTAGGTGTTCGACAGCGCGTGCATGCACAACCTCGGGTACCGGGGGAGGGCCGCCTCTATCTTTCGGATCGCGTCCGCGTACTTCTTCTTGAGGACGAACACGGCTCCCCTGGCCCCGGTCAGGTCCACGAGCGCGTCCATGGCCGCGAGCAACTGCCCGGTGTACAACGCAGCCAGCTGCTGGTCGACCTCCAGCAGGGGCTCGCACTCCGCCCCGTTCACCAGTATGTACTCGCAGGGGCGGGCGAACTTCACGTGGGTCGGGAATCCGGCTCCTCCCGCCCCGACTACGCCCGCGCTCTTTATCTGCTCAAGAAGATCGCTCATCTGGTCCCTCCCCCTGACGGACGCACTTCTATCCCCCGAACACCAGGGTTTTTATGACCACGGGAAGCACCCTGCCCTTGGACAGGGGCTTGCCTATGTCGATGTAGTCGCCGTTTTCCACCTTTATCCCGTCTATGCTGACGATCTTCCTGCCCTCTCCCAGAGTGCCGCGAAGGGCGTAGCCAAGCGCCTTCGCCATGTCGTTCTCGATGACCAGGATGACCTTGTCGTTCTGCGCAAGGTACTCGCCGAGGCCGTTGCGCAGCTCCGCCGCAAGGGCCTGCACCGCGTCGAACGACGGGTTCTCCTTCCCGCGGAACGAGACGGCCACGGTCCTCTGCCTGCCGGAGGAGTCTTTGAACCAGCTCAGCTTGTCCGCGAGGGCGCGCCCCAGGCTGTTCTCCTCGTCCTCCTCCGTGAGCTTGAGGATCGGGAGGTTCTTCAGCGGGAAGACCGACGCGTCGGAGAAGGATATGGTGCTTCCGCTGATGTCCAGCGAGTGGCTGCCCGCGCCCACCACAGTGGCCCGGATGGTCTCCTCGGCCGGTACCACCTTCAAGGTCCGGTAGGTCTCGGTCCACTTGACCGCCTGTCCGAGCAGGATGCCTATGTCGCCGTAGGCGAAGGGGCCCCCTGGCGGTACGGCGGCTATGCCGTCGGCCACGCCGCCCGAGTAGGAGACGTGCTTAACGCTCCTGTCCGCCCCGCGGAAATCGTGGGAGGTCAGCAGAGCGTCGAACAGAGGGCTTCTGGGGGCGGTCCCGATGAGCTCGTCCATGAACGCCGCCATGCGGCTCGCGAGCTTCTCCAGGTCGTCCATCGATGCGGCCCTGCCCTCGGAGATGGACACCCCCAGCGACGAGATCACGGGGGCGAGGCAGGGGGCGACGTACTCGACCCTCCTGGAGGCCGGGTCGAGCCTGACGAGCCTGCCGCCGATGTCGAGGCAGCTCGTGTCCGTCACCTCGCCGTTTCTGAAGATCGCGACATTGGTAGTGCCGCCGCCTATGTCGAAGTTCGCGACCGACGTGCGCTCGCGCTTCGAGTAGGCCGCCGCGCCCGATCCCTTTCCGGCCAGGATCGCCTCCAGGTCCGAGCCCGCGGTGGCGACGACGAAGTCCCCCGCGAGCCCCTCCATTCCCCGGGTCAGGGTCTCCGCATTCTCCTTTCTTGCCGTCTCGCCGGTTATTATGATGGCCCCGGCCGAGATTCTTTCCCTGTCCATGCCGGCCGCCCGGTACTCGGACTCGACAATGCGCCTCACGCCGTCGGCGTCGATCACCGTGGCCGAGAGCAGCGGGGTGAAGTGGATGCCGCTGCGGTAGATTATTCTCTTGTCGACGACCGTTATCCGCGGCACCGAGGCGACGGTCGCCGTGTTCTCTATCTCGAGAGCGCTGAAGACCAGCTGGGTCGTAGATGTGCCGATGTCTATCCCGACGCTGAGAACAGTTTCCGCCATTTCAACACCTCTTATCCTGCAATGCGTCCCGCGCGGGGCGACTACTTGAACTCCCTGTCGTACCCCTTGGGAAGGTGCCTGTACATAAGCACGTAGCATACGCTGCTGAGCCTGTTCAGCGCCCGCAGCACGTCCGGCCTGACGATGACCCCGTCGCCCTCGTAGTAGGCGTTGAACGCCGCGAGCTCCACCTCGCGCACCTCCGAGCGCAGGGCGTTCAACCCGGCGCACAGGGGCCCCATCGTGTAGTGAGGCTTGATGTGCCCCAGACCGAAGTGCTTCTTAGGGTTGTGGGACATGGACCTCAGCTCGTCGAGCTCCAGTCCCAGCAACGGAATGTCGTCCACCTGCCTGCCCGTGACATCGGATGCCAGCAGGGAGCGGGAGAAGTCAAGCAGCTCGTCCAGCTCCTCCGCCAGGGCCGGGTTTCCAAGCTCCACCGCCCTCGCCTGGAGCTCTATGATTTTGGACTGAAGGCTGTCCATCCTGCCCCGGAATGCGATTCGGGGGTGCCCCTTGGTCACCAGGCGGTTGCCGGAGATGTGTGTCAGGTGCTCCGGTTTGTCGGTGAACGACCCCCCGTCCGGGCCTATGAAGCGAGGCTTCCTGGGCTCGGGGGCGGGCGGGGGCGCCTCGCGGGAGGACGGTACGGACGGCATCGAGGCCCCCTTCCTCTCCGCCTCCCCGATTACGAGCTCTATCTTCCTGTCGCTCAGGTACTGGCGAGCCGAAGGGGTGACGATGGTCCCCCGGTCGACCCGGTAGGAGCGGAGGTCCTTGCCTCCGATCTCGGCTCTAAGATCCTGTTCCGTGACAAGCTTCATCAAGGTCACCCCTTCGGCTTCCGGGTGTGCTAGCCCGGACTTGCGCTACTGAACCAGGCTTGTGTGAAAGAGCTCGGGCTCCGTCTTGCCAAACTTGATCGTCTTCTCGTCGGGACGGAAGGCACCCAGGTTCTCGTCTCGACCCTGCAGCAGGAACTTGGCGTCCGGCTTCCCGTGCGTCTCCATCGCCTGGAGTCCGAGCTTGCCGAAGTCGTCCTTGCGAAGGCGGTTTATGACGAGGACGACCTGGGTCTCCTCGAAGTCCACGCTCATCTTGTAGTCGCCCTGGCTGTCGCCGAAGGTGGCTATCGGGCCGTAGCCGTATTTACTCACCAGCTCGCGCTTGATGGCCTCGGTCTTGCCAGCCTGCTGCGTCTGGACCCACGTCTCGTCGTATCGCGGCACGTACTTTCCGTCCTCCATGGCCACGCGCATGCCTATCACGTTCTCCTCCGGGACGTTGTAGCCGTACTTCGGCAGGCCCGCGAAGACGCGGACAACGTTGTCGAGCGATGCCGAGCAGATGTACACGTGTATGCCGTGCGATCTGAGAGTGTTCATCAGGTTGGACATCTCGGGAAGGGTTCGCAGCCCCCTCTTGTAGCCGCCCATGCTGATGTATCCGGCCTTGGTCTCGAGCTTCTCGGAGCTTGAGAGGGTGTAGGTCTCAAGTCTGTCGGCCAGAGCGGCGTCGTTGGACTTCTCCGAGACGGCCTTGACCTCGTCCGCGGTCATGCCCGCGAAGAGGTACAGCACCCACGGATAGCTCACGTCGGCGCTGAACGTGCCGCCGATCGCCTCGTACAGCCAGGCGAGTTTGGCTCGGAAGTCGATGAACTCCTCCGTCGCCCTGACCTCGCCAAGAGTCATCTTTCCGCCCGCGCCGAACCCTTCGTAGTTATTGTAGAGGAAGGTGTAGGCAGCGTCCAGGTCGGCGCCTATCAGCTCGATGTTCACGCTCTTCCCCTCGGCGTTCTTGTAGTCGTCCGCAAAGTCGTCATTCGGTATATCCCTTCGGATCGCCCGGGCGAACATCTCGGGGGTCATCTTGAAGCTCAGCGTCTCGATCTGGTAGTCCCACAGGCCGCGCACGCGGTAGTTCAGGTCG
>CAYWKH010000138.1:0-349 GCA_964458805.1 uncultured Synergistaceae bacterium | reverse complement strand
CTCGATCTGGTAGCGGAAAAGCGCCTCCTCCGTGTCGTTGAAGATGCAGGTCTGGTCCCAGTCGAAGGTCACGTAGGGAGGCTTCTCCGGGTTGTAGTTCGGGCTGGTGGATCCATTCGCCTCGATGAAAGATACCAGGCGCTGATAGGTCGCCGGAGCCCATTTGCCCGGGTCGAGCCCGATAGGGGCGGCGGAGGCCGCCGAGACCAAGATCATGACGATCAGAAGCGGCAGAACGTATTTCCCGGAAGCACGTTTTATGTACTTTCTCATTGCGCACTGTCCCTCCTCATTAAAAAACGCGGGGCTCGAAACCGCCCCTATAGCATACGTGATTACGCCTGCCTTG
>CAYWKH010000137.1:0-5173 GCA_964458805.1 uncultured Synergistaceae bacterium | reverse complement strand
ATGGTACTGCGGAGGCTATCCGTGGGAGAGCAGGTCGCCGCCGGAAATCCTGTTTACGAGCCTCGGGCCGTTTCACACTAGTGGACTGGCCCGAGGCATATTATTATATGTTGCAGAAGTCGTGATTAAGCTCGCCTGTTGTTAATTCCCCCTCTTTAGGCTATTATTCAAGGTACTATCTGAAGCATATTCACAAAGGGGAATGGGCATGGTAAAGACACCCAGGCTGGGAGACACGCTCGTCGCATCTGGAGTCATAACGGAGGAGCAGCTTCAAAAGGCGCTTATTGAACAAAGACGCTCAGGAATGAAGCTGGGAGAAGTCCTGATACAGAGCAAGCTTATAACCGAGGGCAAGCTGATCGAGACCCTTGCAACCCAATTAAAACTCCAGATATACTCCCTATCCAGGTACAGGCCGATGCCAGAGGCCCTCAGGATGATCTCGCAGAACGTGGCCAAGCGCCTGAATGTGGTGCCCCTGTCGGTTGAGAACGAAAACACGCTGCTGGTCGCGATGGCGGACCCTCTTGACGTGCTCGCCCAGGACGAGTTGCGCATGATCACGGGAATGGACCTGCGGATAGGCATAGTCGCCCCGGCGGAGCTGGAGAGCAACCTGGAGCGACTGTACAACATCCAGGAATCCCTCGCCGGCGCCAGCCTGGAGTTCATGGACGAATCGAACAGCGACCTCGGACTGATGCAGGCCATGGGGACCAGCTCTCCCGACGACGCACCGGTCATACAGCTCGCCAACAACATCATTGAACAGGCCGTGCGCGAGAACTGCTCGGACATACACATCGAACCGTTCGAGAAAAGCTCGCGCGTGCGCTACCGAATCGACGGTCAGCTGTTCAACGCCCTCGACTTCCAGCGAAATCTTCACCCTGCCCTCATATCCAGGCTCAAGATAATGTCCGGGATGGACATCTCGGAGAAGCGCAAGCCCCAGGACGGACGCATACTGATCAAGATACTAGGGCGCAGGGTCGACCTCCGCGTGTCGTCCCTGCCGACCGTGTACGGGGAAAAGATAGTCATCAGGATACTCGACCAGGAGAAGGCTATGGTCGGCCTTAAGAAGCTCGGCCTCGCCGACGACGACAAGCAGAAGATAGACTACATCTGCGAGGCGCCCAACGGCATAGTGCTGGTTACCGGGCCCACCGGCAGCGGAAAGTCGACGACCCTGTACTCCATACTCGAGCAGATCAACAAGCCCGAGGTGAATATAATCACCGTGGAGGACCCTGTCGAGTACACGATGCACGGCATAGGCCAGGTGCAGGTGAACGAGAGGGCCGGACTTACCTTCGACGCGACCATGCGCTCCATACTCAGGCAGGACCCCGACAAGATAATGGTCGGCGAGATTCGCGACGAGCCCACGGCCCAGCTGGCCATACGCGCCGCCCTCACCGGACACCTTGTGCTGTCGACCCTGCACACCAACGACGCCCCCAGCGCGTCTATAAGGCTCATAGACATGGGAATAGCCCCCTTCCTCGTGTCATCCTCCCTCCTGGCATCCATAGCGCAACGCCTCGTGCGGAACCTGTGCCCATCCTGCAAGGAGGAGTACATAATCCCGGACCCCGTATGCGCCACCCTGGGCCTCCCGCAGGGGACCCGCGGCTTCAAGCCCGTAGGCTGCAACGAATGCCGCGGCCTGGGGTACAAGGGGCGGAGCGCCATATTCGAGATTATGATACTGAACGAGTCCCTGCGCGAGCTCATAGTTACCGGCGCCAGCTCCGACGTCCTGCGTAAAGAGGCGATACGCCTCGGCATGAAGACGCTGAGGGAGGCCGGGGTTGAGAAGATAGCCACCGGGATCACGAGCGTGGAGGACGTGCTGACAATAACATACTCCTAGGGAGGAGAGATCCCCTTTGGTGAAGATTGACGACCTGCTTGTCGAGGCAGGAAACCTTGGCGCAAGCGACCTTCACGTAAGCGAGGGCCACCCGCCGAATTTCAGGGTGGACGGAGTGATCTCCGCCCACGGTACGGCCGCGCCCCTGAGCGCGCAGGACATGGAGGATATGCTGCGGCAGTTGATCTCCTCGGGCGAGGTCGAGTCCTTCAAGGCCAGGCGCGAGCACGACTTCAGCTTCTCGTTCAGATCCCCGGGGGGAGAGGAGGCGCGCTTCCGCGGAAACGCCTACTACGAGTCCGGAAGGATGGGGATAGCCCTGAGGCAGATACCCATGCGAATACGCACCCTCGACGAGCTTGGCCTCCCCCTCGCGTTGAAACAGATAGCCACCCAGAGAAGGGGCCTCTTCCTGGTGACGGGCCCCACCGGACATGGCAAGAGCTCCACCCTTGCCGCCCTGATCCAGATGATAAACACCACCCGCAGGGAGCACATAGTCACGATCGAAGACCCCGTGGAGTATATCTACATCCCGGACAAGTGCATAATCCATCAGCGCCAGGTAGGCATAGACACCGATAGCTTCGCCGAGGCGCTGAGGAGAGTGCTACGCCAGGACCCCGACGTGATCCTCATAGGCGAGATGCGCGACCTGGAGACCGTCGGGGCCGCGATTACCGCCGCGGAGACCGGCCACCTCGTGCTCGCTACCCTGCACACCCAGGACGCGGCCCAGTCCGTCGACAGGATAATCGACGTCTTTCCCCCCCACCAGCAGCAGCAGGTGCGGATCCAGCTATCCTCCGTACTAGTGGGGATCTGCTCCCAGCAGCTCATACCGCTTCCAGTCGGGGGCAGGACGGTCGTGACCGAACTACTGCTGGCCAATCCCGCGGTCAGGAACTGCATCAAGGAGGGGAAGACCAACCAGATAAAGACCCTCATCCAGACAGGATCCAACATAGGCATGCACACGATGGAGCAGTCGCTCGCGGACAAGGTCTCCGCCGGGGTCCTGCCGCTGGAGACCGCGCTGAACTACGCATACGACCCCAAGGACCTGCAGAGATTATTGTACGGCTAGGTCGCCGGGTTTTGATTATTTGCGATATAATCCATTCATAAAAAGCCCAACCGGGATATGTGGAGGACATCATGAATTTCAAGTACAAGGCCCGTTCCTCTGAGGGCAAGATAGTCGAGGGAGTGCTGTCCGCGCCAAGCCAGGAGGGGGCAGTGAGCGCCATCAGGCAGAGGGGCCTGTTCCCCATAAAGGTGGAGAGAAGCGGCGCCTCCACCAAAAAATCCGAGGAGTCCCTGCTCGATCAGCTCAGGAAGGTGGGGAGCGTCCCCCTGCGCGAGAAGGTCATCTTCTTCCGCCAGCTCTCCGCCATGATCAACGCCGGCGTGACCCTGGGAAACTCCCTGGATATCCTGTCCGGACAGACCAAGAGCCCCCGCCTGGCCGATGCCATTCGCAAGTCGAAGGCCGGCATAGACTCCGGCCTGACCTTCAGCGAGTCGATGAAGACCAGGGGCGAGTTCACCCCTCTGATGGTCGCGATGGTCGGCGCCGGCGAGGAGGGCGGAGTCCTCGACAAGAGCATCGAGCGCCTCGCGACCTTCCTCGACAAGCAGGACGAACTCCGACGCAAGGTCGTGTCGGCGGTGACCTACCCCACAGTCGTCATACTCTTCGCGTTCGTGATACTCTACCTTCTGGTCACGGTCGTCATGCCTCGCTTCTCCAAGGTGTTCCAGGGGCTCAACGTGCAGCTTCCCCGCCTGACCCTGCTCGTGTTCGACTTCTCCAACTGGATGGCGACCTACTGGTACATCCCCGCCCTGGTGGTCCTGGGCATACTGCTGCTCCTTGCCTGGATGGGGCGCAACGCCACCACCAGGCCCATGATCGACAGGGCGAAGATCCACCTCCCGCTTGTCGGCGATATCATTTTCAAGGGTATAATGGCGCGCGCCAACAGGACCCTGTCCTCCCTGGTGGAGGCGGGAGTCCCGATCCTGAGGGCACTTGAGATGACCGCCGAAGTGTCCGACAATGTAGTAGTGAGCGACGGCTACATCCAGTTGAGGGACGCCGCCAAGAAGGGAGCCTCCCTGGGGGACACGGCGAAGAACCTGAAGGCGTTCCCCGTGATGATAGCCCACATGATGAAGGTGGGGGAGGAGACAGGGCGGCTCGAGGAGATGCTGTCGAAGGTGGCCGACTGGTTCGAGACCGAGCTGGAGGAGAAGATCAAGAGGCTGACGTCGATCCTGGAGCCCCTCCTTATTATCTTCGTGGGCGGCATAGTGGCGCTGGTGGCCCTCGCGATATTCACCCCCATCGTCACAGCGATACAGGAGATGATGTAGACATTTACCCGAGCGTCTTGTTAAATCCAACGGAAAATGCTATCATGCCACCAACGGAAGATTCTTGCTCCTTCAACGAAGGGAGGGATACGTCCGCCTTCCAGTCAGTAAGGAAAGTCAATGATTGGCCCGTACCCGCGGAGGGCGAAAATTCGCCCGTGGATGCTCCGATGGACGGATAATTTATCGCCGCCGCGGAGAAGGAACTGCATACAAAATCCCAAGGAGGTAGATTTACTATGAAAAGACTGGCAAACCTTAAGAAACGCTCCGGATTCACCCTGGTCGAGCTGCTGATCGTGATCATCATCATCGGCATCCTGGCCGGCGCGATGCTGCTGGTTGCGGGCAGCGGCACCGACTCCGCCGAGGCGACGAAGATCATCAGCGACCTGAGGAGCCTGAAGAGCGCGACGCTGCTGTACTATGCGGACCATCCGAGTAACCCTGCAACTCCCGATCTTGACGCTCTTGAGACCTACATGGACAGGGCGCTGCCTGCAGCTGATTTTATGGTTGCTGAAGTAACGGCATCCGCAGATACTCAATGGTGGGTCGGAAGGAAAACCATTTCTTCTGCAGGCGTCCAAGGTAAACTCGGAGCCAGGGCGAAGGAAGTCGGATTATATGCCGGTAACGATTCCGCCCCGACTCCAGGGACTGAATATACGACAGGCGAAAACGCCTGGATGCGCGCACGTTAGCCTCTAGTCACACAGGCCGGGGCTTGCGCTCCGGCCTTTAGCACCACTATCCGCACCATACGCACACGGGAGGTGTGTTCCGATGAGGTCCAATCAAGTTCGAGCGATGCGTAATAAGGGATTCACCCTGGTCGAGCTGCTGATAGTCATCATCATAATCGGCATACTCGCGGGAGCGATGCTGCTAGTCATGGGCAGCGGGACCGAC
>CAYWKH010000136.1:0-5178 GCA_964458805.1 uncultured Synergistaceae bacterium | reverse complement strand
GAGGGACCTGGGTGCGGAGCCATCCCGGAGCCGAGATCCCTCGCCTTCGCTCGGGATGACGAAACAAGAAATGAGCACAAGTTGATAGGAGGGGAGCAATGTGAGATTGTTTCTAATGGTGGTTTGCATCTGCGCTGCGCTTTTGTTTTCCGCGAAGGCCGGGATTGCGTTCGAGAGGGTGGAGAGGAGCGAGGAGGAGTGGCGCGCACTTCTGACACAGGAGCAGTTCCACGTGACGCGCGAGAGGGGGACCGAGCGCGCGTTCACCGGTGCTTACTGGGATCATCACGAGAGGGGGGTATACGCCTGCGTCTGCTGCGGCGCCGAGCTGTTCTCGTCGGACGCCAAGTTCGACTCCGGCTCCGGGTGGCCAAGCTTTTGGACAGCTCTGGAGGGGGCTCCGATAGCGGAGGAGCGCGACACTTCTTTCGGCATGATCCGCACAGAGGTGCACTGCGCGCGCTGCGACGCCCACCTTGGTCACCTGTTCAACGACGGCCCGCCGCCAACTGGACTTCGCTACTGTATCAACTCCGCGTCGCTGAAGTTCCTACCGGCGGACGAGTGAAGCTATTCGTGCAGGATCGCGACTGATCGAATCAGTGGAATAAGCGGAGGAGGGTCAATACTGCGGGACAATCTCCACTGTCTTGACTCCTTGTGCAATGATCGGCTCAGCGCGCCACTCTCTTGACGCTCGTGACACCGTCGTGCTCTTTTGTCCGAAAGCGGAATGAGTGAGGGGCCGCCTCGAGGGCGGCCTTCGCGCCTTGAGGCAGTCGGTCCAGGGCGGCCGCCAGGTCGGAGAGCTCCCTTGCGGCGGGATCGGGCGATCCAACTGCTCGGGCTGGGGCGTGCAACGTTAAAACCGGTCGACCTCCGTCGGAGGCGACTGCGTAGTCGCCCAGCCACGGCACGCCGAACAGCGCCTCGTCGAGTTCGTGCATCGGTATGAACACGCTGCCCGCCTGTATGCCGTTGCTCATCCTGCCTACGATCTCCAATCGCTTGAGGATGGAGCCGCACCGGCATGCGCCGGGGATGAAGCGCCCCCTGTCGCCGGTGCGGTAGCGAAGTAGAGGCGTGCCCGTCGCGCACAGGGTGGTCAGCACGACCTCGCCGAACTCCCCCTCCGGCATGGGGGCCAGCGTCCGAGGGTCTAGGACCTCGAACAGGTAGTTACCCTCCATGACGTGAAGCCCGGCCCTCTCCTCGCACTCGAGCGCCCCGCCGTAGAGTGTCTCCGTCATGCCGTAGTGGCGCCGGGCCGCGCACCCCCAGGCTCTCTCTATCGCGGATACCAGGCTTGGCGCGGCGTAGTCGGCGCAAAGCAGCACCTGCGACAGCCCTCTTCCGAGTCTGGAATCCGGCCCTCGCGCCAGCGACAGCACCTGGGCGGGCATACCTACAAGGCACTGTGCGCCGATCTCCGCGACGTGCTCGAGCGGCGATATGCCATCAAGTGGGGAGTGCAGCACGCACTCCCTCTCCGGGGCGACCGCGCGAGCCAGCAGATCGCCTATGCTGCCGGGGCGCTCCCCCGGCAGCAGCACAAGCGCCCGTCCTCCGGGGGGCAGGAATGTCGCCATGCCGACCCGGAAGATCTCCATGGTGGCGGCTATGTCCTCCTCGGCGAAGAAGAGTCGCTTGCCCTCGCCCGCGGTGCCGGACGTGCGAAGGGTGACGACCCGGGCGATCTCGTCCTGCGGGACGGCCATGAAGCTCGTCGGGCTGCTCGCCAGGTCTCCTGGCAGTGTCGGCGCGAGATCGAAGAAATCTTCCAGGGTCGCCGGGAATCCCTCCGGGCGTCCGGACAGCATCCTCGCGTAGAAGGGACCGCCGCGCCGCGCACTCCCGACGACGGCGCGGAGGCGCTCCAACTGGTATCGTTCCATCCCCGCCCTGTCAAACGGCTCCCCTGTCCTGCCCGCGACCCATTCGTCAAGGGGCGGCCTCATATCGGCGAGTGGCAGAACTCCACGGGAGGGGTCTCGGCCGGGTCTATCCCGTTCTCCATCAGAAGCTCCATCGACTTGACCCAGACGGAGCGGACCAGCGCGCCGCAGCGTCCCCGCCCGTGCTTGTCCAGGATATCGCCGCACATAGTGCTCTCGCCCGCGCACGCGTAGTCGCGGAACCACTCGGCTAGGCGCCTAACCATCAGGCGAAACGCCGGGTGCTCCGTCTCCTCGTCGGCGCCCTTCCCCGCGTAGTAGCCCAGCAGGCATGCGCCTCCCAGCAGCGCGCCGCAGGTTCCGTTGCTGTGCCCCAGCCCGAGCGACAGGCCGCCCATCGCCCGGACGAGGTCGTCGTTGCGCTCCCCCGCGGTCTGACGAAGGGCCATCAGCAGCAGTATCTGGCTGCAGTGGTACCCCCTGCCCTCGAAGGAGAGCAGCTCCATCTGCAGCTCGTCTAGGTAGTGGTCGTTCATCACTTGTCCTCCAGGATCTTCTCGACTTCGAGCATCTTGCCGGTCGCCAGCTCCTCCGGAACCAGGACCATGCCGCAGGAGGGGCAGGTCGGCAGCTCCAGCCTGAACACGCTGCCGAGGTAGGTCACCTCGGCGATCTTCATCTCCAGCCTTCGCCCGCACGAGTCGCACACAGCGTCCAGGTACTTCTCGAATGACTTCGTCAGCTCCTTCATGCCTCTTCCTCCGCGCCGACCACGGACATCCTGTGGCTCCAGCCGCCAAGCACGTCGAAGGCACCGTCGTCTCGCCGCGAGTATCTCACCCAGTATGTGACGGATGCGGGGCGCAGGGACGCCAGGAACGACCCGTCGGCGGATCTCACCCTCCTGCCGCCTTGCTCGGCTGCCCAGATAGTCCTCCTCACCGTGTCCAGCAGAATGCGGCGCTCGGCCAGCAGTGCCTCCATCTCGGGGGAGAGAGACACTCGGACGGACTCGTGATCCTCCATCCGGTCGTCCTCCTTCCACAGGTCTTTCTTCAGGCTGCGGACAAGCGCTACTCGGTTCTCCCTCTGGTCGGAGTAGCTCGCCGCCTCCCCGTCGGCGGGGTCGTCCGGGCCCTGCGGGAAGAGCAGGTCGAGCAGGTAGGCAGCGCGCTTGCCCGACTGCACGAAGCTGTTGCGGCACATCGCGCAGTATACCAGGAAGTCGTGCTCGCTCTCCGCTCCCCTCGCCTTCGCGGACGCTCGCGCGAGGTCTGGGTTCGCGCACTCCTGCAGGCCGCCGTATCCGCAGCAGAACGTGAGTTCTTCCGACAGCGACGGCTCCTCGAAGCGCACGGAAGACTTGGCCAGGATGCTGCGGATGGCCGCGCGCACATCCGGCATCTCGGCCGCAGTGCACGGGTCCGCCACCGCCAGGACTCGCCTCGGCGCGCTCGCCGATTCCGGCAGATCCATGCCGTCAATAACCTCCCACAGCGAGGCGGTCTTCATCTCAGGCAGTTTCCTCCTGAAGAGCGACAGGCAGCTCGTGCAGGCGACTATGACCAGGGGGGAGCCCATAGACCTCCACTCGTCCAGCATCAGCCCGAGGCCCGCGTAGGCCTGGTCGTCCCGCCCCGCCCACTCCGCGGGGGCCCCGCAGCAGCGCAGCCACATACCGACTCCGCCCTCCAGACTGCCGCGCAGGAATTCGTACAGCCGCCTGGTCCCCTCCGGAGATGATCCGGAAAGCCTGCATCCGGGGTAGAGCAGGTAGGCCGGCAGGGCCACATTCGGGTCGCCCCGCAGCAGCGCAGCCTTCGGGGAGTTGTAGAAGCGCATCTCCTCCATCGCGAAGTCGTGCGCGGACGGAGGCATCTTCTCCTGCTTCAACATCTCGCGCCTGGCCTCCGACACGAGGTCCGCCATCGAGAAGCCCTCCGGGCAGATCCTCTCGCACCTGCCGCACAGTGAACAGGAGTTTATCATGGTGTTGGCCAGCCTGGTCCCCTGTATCACGGACAGGTTGTTGTAGATCTCTCGCGCGAACTTCTTCGGGTAGCCCTTGTAGTGCTGCATGAAGGCGCAGTGCTTGACGCACTCCATGCACTCGCACATCAGGCAGCGTTTCGCCTCGACCGCAGCCTCGTCCGGCGCGTAGGTGCCGTCTGCCGCCTCGACCGGCGGGACGGGGGCCACGCCCTCGGTCGAGGTGAACAGCCTGGTGGGGTAGGGCCCCTCCTTCTCCCTGGCCGAGTGAAGGGACGCCCCCTGCATATGGCGCTCCACCGACTTCATGCCGCGCCTTCCGTCCGCCGCCCGCATTATGAACGACGGCGACGAACCTCCTGCGAACAGCCCCTCCACCTGAGTGGCGAGGCTGACCTGATCCGCGGAGGTCAGCCTGTCCAAAGCGACCGCCGCCTTCGGGTCGTCGAGCCCCGCGTAGGCCCCGTCGAAGGAATCGAGCAGCTCCGCCAGGGGGGGAAGCTCGCTCCACGGCAGGAAGGCGACCCCTCCCTTGCGAAGCCAGGCGATCTCTCTTGACGCGACCTCGCCGGTAACGGCTGGGGAGAGGCCGGTCAGCAGGGAGGCGGGGTCCTCGTCGCAGTAGACCGTGACCGAGTAACCTTTCCTGGTGCCGTCTGAGGCTGCGCACAGCGAGCTTAATCCGCAGCCGAGCACGGCGACCTTCTTCCCGCTTTTCGGTATAAGCAGCGGGGTCCTCTTGAGCGCCCCCTGTTCGACGCACGATCTCTCGATCAGCCCAAGTTCCAGCGCCCCGCCCAGCCCGGCGCGGATGCAGGCCTCCCTGCATGGGGCGTCGCAGATTCGAGCCAGCACCTCCGGCAGGGGAAGCGCCCTCTCGATGAGCTTCCTCGCGTCCTCGAAGCGCCCGGCGCGGACGAATCCGCACAGCGCCCGTCCGTCCAGATGGAGCGGGCAGGCGGCCTGGCAGAAGGGAGGTTCTTCCTGGACGCACCTGGATTCGAACTCGACAAGTCTTGCCTTTTCCATTCGCCACCTCGTCCTTCAGATGAAAAGGGGAGGCGCGCAGCGCGCCCCCCCAACTGTGGATACGATTACTTCCCGAGTGCGGCCAGCACCTTCTCCGGGAGGGCGGGCAGTCTGGTTATCCGGGCGCCGCAGGCGTTGTAGATCGCGTTGACGATGGAGGCGTGCGGGCTGGTGAGCGGCAGCTCGCCGATCCCGGCCGCGCCGTGCGGACCGTCCTCGCGGTGCTCCTCGAAGTAGATGAGCTCGATGTCGTCCGGGATGTCCT
>CAYWKH010000135.1:0-5208 GCA_964458805.1 uncultured Synergistaceae bacterium | reverse complement strand
GGCCGCCTTGGCGACCTCTTTGGCGAATGGGCGGGGGTAGAGCATGGACAGGCCCTTCGCGTAGAGGGCCGGCCCCTTCCTGATCTGGTCGGCAGCCTTGAGAACGGCAAGGTAGGCGGCCTGCTGGTCGCCGGACCAGTCCGCCAGCAGCGCGGCCCGGTAGGCGGACTTCGGGTCTCCCTTGGCAAGCAGCACCCTACGGGCATGGGTTACGAAACCCCACTGCTCGAGCGCTCCGGCCTCGGAGACGAGCCCCGGAGGATCGCCCGGGACCGGCACGAGCTTGCCGCCCGCCAGGAAGGCGTATATGGACAGGGGGTGATCCGCCTTCAGTGCCTCGATCAAGGGGTGCCGCTTGTCATCCTTTCCTAGCCGCTCGTACCCCTTGGCGATCCAGTAGATCACCCGAGGGCGCCAGTTCTGGCTCATGCCTGGCGCGAGGCTCTTCTCCCACTCGGCCACCGCGCCCGCGACATCCCCGGTATCCCACCTGTCCCAGCCCCTCCCCCACAGTATCTGCGTCGTGAACAGCGAGCCGGGGGCGAACTTTATCACGCTGTCCTCGGCGGACCGCCTCTCCTTGCCAGAGAGGTGGGTGGACAGGGAGTAATAAGCCCTCGCCTGTATATCCCCCTCCCGCGACGACGCGACCTCACGCAGCACGCGCAGGGAGCTCTCCCTCTCCGCCCGTCCCGCCAGTATGGATATCCGCTTAAGGGAGGACTCGGCGTAGGATTCGCCCGTCTTCGCCAAGTAGGCCCACGCCTCCAGCGCGGGCGCGTACTTCTTCTGGTTGTAAAGCGAGAAGGCCCGGTAGTACTTCGACTTGCGCCCGTGCCTGGAATCCATCGGGATGGCGCGGAAGAGGGGTATCGCCTTGTCGTAGTTGCCCGACAGATACGCCGCGTAGCCGACCGCCATATTGACATCCGGGCTCCAGGGCTTGGGCAGGGACTCCAGCACCTTGAGGGCGGCGCTGCTACGCGGCAGGATGTCGGTCAGTCTCAGCGCGTAGACGGTATTGTCGCCGGGAAGCTTAAGAAGCTCCGTCAGGGCGGTGGTCCGCTGGGAGTCGTTCTGTGCCGCCTTGTACATGCCCTGGAGGTGCTTTCGCCTGTCTTCGTGGTCCTTCTCGTCGGAGAGCCTGTACAGGGAGTAATGCACGTAGTAGACCAGGTCGGCCGGCGCCCTGCCTACCAGAGCCCCGGCTATGGTCCTGGCCTCCTGCCCCCTGTTCAAGCGTTCGAGGGCGAGCACCATCATGAACTCCCCGTAGGGGCGCACTTCGTCGGGCCATGATTTCGAGCTGCTCCGCAGCAGGGCAAGGGCCTCCTCGAAGCGATCGGCCCGCCACAGGGCGTTGGCCGCGAGGGACTGGTCCATCGGGGAGATCGCGGCGCCTGATCCAAGCAGCACATCTATGTTCTTGAGGTCCCACCGCGAGAAGAGTTCCTGCATGGTCGGGGCATTCCCCTCGATTTCGAAGACAGGGAGCAGCACGAACAGTGCGACCAACGCCAGAAGACGGACCTTTCTAACCCTCACCGGCGACACTCCTTTCTGATCAATCCTATATTTTTACGTCAAGGCCCAGCCGACGTGCGGCAGCAGGTGGTCGTCCGACGGCAGCCTGGCTATTCGGCCGGTCGTGAATGGGTCGGCAGGGGAAAAGTCAGCGGCTAACGGCGTTCCTGCCCATGTTCTTCGCCCTGTAGAGGGCCCGGTCCGCCTCGGCCAGGATCGAGTCCGCGTCGTTGAACTCGGGCGACAGATCGCACACCCCTATGCTGACCGTTATTAGAATCTCTTCAACGCCCTTGGTGCACTCGACCGGGCGAAACGGGGCCGAGTGAAAGGAGAGCCTGACCCTTTCGCAGACCGAATTTATCTCCCGCCGCTCAAGGCCGGGGAAGATCAGCAGAAACTCCTCCCCTCCGTACCTGCCGGAGATGTCGTACGAACGGAGGACGCTCCTGATCCTGGCGGCGCTCTCCACGAGAGCCGCATCTCCAGACATGTGACCGTGGGTGTCGTTTATCCTTTTGAAGTGATCTATGTCGAGCAGGGCGACCCCCAGCGGCGTGCCGGACCTGGTCGCGCGAGCTATCTCGTTCTCCAGGCGGCTTATCACGGCCCGACGGTTCAGCAGGCCCGTGAGCGAGTCGTAGGTGGCTGCGTTGCGAAGCTGCTCCTGCAGTTCCAGGATCCTCTTGCCGGCCATCACCCTCATGCGGAGCTCGTGGGAGTCGAAGGGCTTCGTGATATAGTCGTCGGCGCCCGCCTCCAGCCCCGCGATTACGTTCTCCTTCTCCCCCTTGACCGTAAGGATCAGTATGTACTGGTAGGGCCTTCCCATCTCGCCGTTTCTCCAGCCGTCTGGACGCTCCCTGGACGAAAGGCGCATGCATATCTCAGGACCGCTCACGCCGGGGAGCATCCAGTCCAGGATGGCCAGCAGGGGCGAATCGTCCTCCTGGAGGATCCTTAGGGCCTCCGTGCCGTCCGAGGTGGCTACGACGTCGAATCCCCATTTCGCCAGCAGCGACTGGAGCATGAAGAGCGACGTCGAATCATCCTCCGCCACAAGTATCTTCATAGGACCCCTCCCCCTCCTGTCTCTTGCGCATCGATGATACAATCCGCTCCGCGCGGGCACGCCCCTTGATCACGGGCCGTGTCCGTCTCCGCCGCGAACTCCTCCCTGGCCTCCAGCAGCAGAGGGAGGAGGCCCTCCGCCTCGGCGAGGTCGCTCGCCTCCGCTGCGATCTCCGCCCTCCCGGCCAATTCCGCCATCCTCAAGGCATCCACGTTGACCGACGCACCGCGAAGGGTGTGAAACAGCCTGTTCGTCTTTTCGGCATCGCCGGCCTTCAGGGCGAGCGCGACTTTCCGCAGCAGCTCCGACGAGTCCTCCAAGAAAAGCCTCAAGGTTCGGTCGCATAACTCCGGGTCCCCGCCGAGCCTCTCGAGCAGGGCCTCGTGGCGATGAGGACCGGGGGCAGCCGGGATTGCGGGTCGGGGGAAATCTCTCGGCATCTCCGAACCCGCGGCCAAAAACTTGCGCGCGACCCTCGCCAGTTCGGAGGACTGGACCGGCTTTGCGATGTAATCGGACATCCCGGCGGCGAGAAAGCGCTCCCTGTCACCCGGGAGGACATTGGCCGTCATTGCGACCACCGGCGTATCGTGGTCAAGAACGCTTGACCCGGGGTCGCGGATGATGGAGAGCGCCTCGAGGCCGTTGATGCCCGGCATCTGGATATCCATGAAGATGAGATTGTATCGTGAACGCGAGAGGAGTTCAAGCGCGGCCTCCCCGTCCACCGAGGCCTCCACCGTGCCTATGCCCGCCTGTTGCAGCAGGGAGACCGCCACCATCCTGCTGGTGGGGTTGTCCTCCACCACCAGCGCCGATGCCCGCCCGTAGTCCGGCGCCCCCGTCGCCCCGGCGAAGTCCGAGTTCCTGCCCTGCTCCACCTCATTCGATCTTGATAGCGGCACCTCGAAGGAGAATGCCGAGCCCTTCCCCTCCCTGCTGGTGAAGGAGATCCCGCCTCCCATGCCCTCCACGATCCTCCTGGCAATCGCGAGGCCGAGTCCCGTCCCCCCGAACCTCCGAGCCAGGGAGGCGTCACATTGGACGAATGGCTGAAACAGGCGCTCCTGCTCCTTCTGCGGGATGCCGATCCCCGTGTCCTGCACTCGCACCCTTAACACGAATCTCGTTTCATCGCCGTCTCCGACGTCGCCCGTAACTGTCACGGAGCCGGATGAAGTGAACTTCACCGCGTTCCCGACGAGATTGGCCAGCAACTGCCGCAGCCTGAGCGAGTCCCCTGAAACCGGCCCCGGAACGCCCCGGTCCAGCGACATCGTGAAGACCAGCCCTTTGGCGGACGCCCTCGCGGCGAAGCTGTCAGACACGCTCGTCCACAGGCTTCGGAGGTCGAAGGGAGCATTCTCGAAGACCAGTCTCCCCGCCTCCATCTTCGAGAAGTCGAGCAGGTCGTTAATCATGCCCAACAGGGCCTGGGATTCGTCCTTCAACACTCCCACGAGCTCCCTCTGGCGGGAGTCGAGCTGCGTGTTCTCGAGTATTGAGGCGATTCCCATAACCCCGTTAAGGGGAGTGCGCACCTCGTGGCTAACGCTAGCCAGGAAGAGCTCCTTGGCCTTTATCGCCTCTGCGAGGCTCCGCTCGGACTCCTCGAGGCGCTCGATCTTGCTCTGCAGCTCAAGATTCAGCTCCTGGACGGTGCTGTTGAAGCGGGCGTTTTGGAGTATGCCGGCGGCGGAGCTCAGTATGACCGTGGCGAACGCGAAGGAGACATCTAGTATGCCCGACTCGTCCTCGCCGAGGAGCCCCATGAAGATCCCAAGGCTTCCGCTCGGCGCCATTATCGAGTGCAGTAGTATCCTTCTCTCGGGCCTTCGCTCTCCGGGAATCGCCGGAAAGGCCCCTGCGGAGACGATGAGAGGCTTGTTACGGTCCACCGCCCAGGCGATCGTGCCATCCTCGACGAGCGGCACCATCTCCTCCTCGAAGAACGCCAGCGACTCGGCAGGGTCGCGGTAGGCAGCCGAGTAGTCCAGGCCGTCCGGGGAGAACAGGTAGAACACCAGCGAGTCCAGGCTGATGAAGGACCTGAGTCTCTGGGCGGTGCCGGACAGGAGTTCGTCCACGGAGAAAGATTCATCGACGACATAGGACATGGAGAGGGAATCCGCGGCCGCGACCAGCACACGCTTCGCGGCCTCCCTCTCCCTGGTCAGAAGCCTTATTCTCTCCTGGAGCTCCTCGTACGTGCCATTCAGCAAGTTCATTCCATCCTCACGATATCAGGAAAATATTCATTATCTCGCGTATCTGCCGCTCGCCCTGAGCAAGCACCGCCTCGATGTCCCCCTTGTCGAGCTCCAACGCCTCCAGTATTCCCCTGTCCATCCTTGAAAAGTAGACCGAGCCGCTGGACCCGATGCGAAGGGCGTTCGCCAGGTAGTCCGCTATGTGCACGTATGCGGCCTCCTCCGGCGCATCCTCGGACTCCGGGGAGTGATGATGTTCGCACAGCTGCCCTATCCCGCCCGGTATCCGCCACTCCTCCATCAGCACCTTGCCGACTGCCGTATGGTCGAAGCCGAACACCCGCCTCTCCGTCCGCCAGAGAGGGGCCTTCTCGAACACCGAGAGCTCCAACGCGTAGGTCA
>CAYWKH010000134.1:0-5225 GCA_964458805.1 uncultured Synergistaceae bacterium | reverse complement strand
GCGACAGGTACATTGTAGGCTACAACCCCGAGGCAATCGACGAGGAGATCGCGAATATTGACAAGTAATATGCCTGCGAAGGAGTGGATGAGTTGACGAAGGAGACGCGTTCTGCCGCCGGCCTGTTGAACGTATCTTTTGGAATGGCGCTCGATGACGGAGGGCTGCCCGGCGACCGCGGGGTCGGTGCCCGCATGCTGTCGGGCTGCGAGGAGCTGTTGGCGAACGCCGACAGGTGCCTTAGGGAAGGGTGTGCAGGCAAGCAGGAGGGCATGGGCTGGCTCTCGCTTCCCTATGCCGACATCAGCGAGATCCTGGAGGCGGCCGAGTGGCTGGGGGGCTTCGACGCGGTCGTCCAGGCCGGGATAGGGGGCTCCGCCCTCGGCAACCTCATGCTTCACGGCGCCCTGCTTCCGCCCTACTGGAACGAGATCCCCGCCGCCAAGAGGGGGGGGCCGAGGTTCTACCTGTCGGACAACGTGGATCCAAGGGACAATATGATAGTGTGGAAACTGATTGATCCCGACAGGACCGCGTTCATCGTAATAAGCAAATCAGGCAGCACGGCGGAGACCATGGCCAACTTTCTCTTCTTCTGGGACCGGCTGAAGGTCGAGCTCGGCCCAAGGAGGGCCGCCGAGCATGTTTTGGTTGTGACGGACGAGGAGAAGGGGGTCCTTAGGCCCTTCGCCGACGAGATAGGCTGCCGCCGGCTGGTGCTCCCCGCGGACGTGGGGGGGCGGTTCTCCGTGCTGTCCTCGGTCGGCCTTCTCTCGGCCGGGGCGCTTGGCATCGACGTGCGGAAGCTGCTGGCCGGAGCAGCGGAGATGGACAAAAAACTTTCGGGGCTGGCATCGGTCCTCGAGAACCCGGCCTGGCTGCTCTCCGCCCTGTCCGTTGCTCACTACCGCCAGGGGCGGAACATGACCGTGATGATGCCGTACGAGGACGCGCTCGAGAAATTCTGCGAGTGGTTCGCGCAGCTGTGGGGGGAGAGCCTGGGAAAGGACGGGGAGGGGTCGACCCCGGTGAGGGCGCTGGGCGCCATCGACCAGCACTCGCAGATTCAGCTCTACACCGAGGGGCCCGACGACAAGCTGTTCACCATAATCACCGTCTCGGAGCCCGATGAGGATGTGACGATACCGGAGACCGAGGAGCGCGCGCTGGTACCCCTCTCGTACCTCTTCGGGCAGTCCATGAACTCGTTGCGTCGCTACGAGGCGCTGTCGACGGCGGCAGCAATTGTGAAGAGCGGCAAGCCCGTCGTCATGCTTGAGATTCCAAGGCTGGACGAGAGACGACTCGGAGCCCTGATCCAGATCTACGAGCACATGACGGCCCTGTCGGGGTTTCTCCTCAACGTAAACCCCTTCGACCAGCCGGGGGTGGAGCAGGGGAAGAACTATACCTACGGCCTGATGGGGAGGGCTAGCTACAGCTCGCAGGCGCTCGAGGTGACACAGCTTGCCGATCGCCTCTCCATGCGCGAGGTGTCGGTGTAGCCCTGGTTGCGACATAAGGGAGCGGGTCCGGCGCCGGTCAGGAGGGATCGTCGTCGGCCCGGGCCCAATCAGGTACCGCGCCCCATCGGTCGGCCTCGTCGACGCACTTCAGCGCGTGCGCCACGTTGTACTTCACCTTCGGATTCCCGGCCGACAGGTGTGCGAAGGCCCTCTTCGTCCTGGACCGCTCGGTCTCGATGGAGAAGGGGCAAGTGTAAGGGGTTACCGGGAGAGAAAGCCGGGCGGCCTCCCTGGTCACCCGGCGTTCCTCCGCCAGAATCAGGGGGCGAATGACGGTGACTCCGGATCTGCTCTGCCATTGCTTTGGCTGGAATGACTTGAAGCGGCCGTTGTTGAACAGGTTCATGAGAGCAGTCTCCACGGCGTCGTCCAGGGTGTGCCCGAGAGCCAGCGAACCGCACCCGGACTCCCTGGCAGCGGTGTTCAGGATGCCCCTTCGGATGTTGGCGCACAGGCTGCACGGCGATCTTTCATCCCTGTTTTTAATTATCTCCACGATCGGGTAGGGTCGGCAGGAGTACGAGATGTCCAGTTCCGAGCAGAACGTATGCAGCGGCGACAGGTCGGCCTCCCCGCCGGTTATGTCCACAGTGCAGGCGGAAAGGTCGAAGCTGACCGGGCTGCGGCTGCGCAGGCCCGCGAGCGCCATCGCCAGGACCAGACTGTCCTTGCCGCCGGAGAGGCCGATCATAATGCGGTCTCCGGGCTGTATCATCCGGTATTCGTATATGGCGAGGCCGATCTTTTTTCTAAGTGGACCGCAGACAGGCGGTATGCTCTTGAATGCCAACGGGGGGCTCCTCCTCGAAAACCTGGGTTGATCGTGTTAGTATATAACACGGGGCCTGTCCATGGGCCCCTAATCAAGAAGGAAAGCGTTTATCCGGGATTGGGGCGATGTGTTCTCATGGAGCAGATACGGGTAGTTATAGCCGACGATCACAGGTTGTTCCGCGACGGAGTCAGGAGGCTCCTGGAGCTTGAGTCGGACATCGTCGTCACCGGCGAGGCCGACGACGGCGAAGAGGCGCTTGCGCTGATACGGGAGGCCGAGCCGGACATACTCCTGTTCGACATCAACATGCCGAAGGTCGATGGCATCCAACTCGTCCGAGAACTCAACACCGTCCCGCACAGGGTCAGGTTCGTGGCTATAAGTGCCTACGACGACGAGGATCGCCTCGCCGCGCTCTCTTCGGCGGGAGTGCTGGGGTTCGTGCTGAAGGCATCCGGAAAGGTCGAGCTACTGTCCGCCATCCGGTCCGCATCGAGGGGGCAGCCCTACGTCGACCCGAGGGTGGCGGGAAAGCTGCTGACGTCATACTCCCGCCGGAGGGATGGAAACGATCAACTCAACGAGCTCACGTCCCGCGAGAAAGAGATTCTCTACTGGCTGTCGCAGGGGCTTGGAAACACGGAGATCGCGGTGCGGATGGTCCTGTCGGAGAAGACGGTGAAGAACCACGTGAGCCATGTGCTGAAGAAGCTGGACCTGCAGAACCGAACCCAGGCAGCTGTCATGGCTTGGCGGATCGGGTTCGCTCAGGTCTCCCCGGACACGCTGGCCCAGATACTTTGTAGCGAGAACTCGAACACGGCCCGTCCGGGGCGCTGACCGGCAAAGGATACCTCCCCGGTTTGCAGTCCGGGAACTGCGACAGGCAGGCCCCGTTTGTTCGGGGACCTGCCTGTCCTTTCCGTTGCGGCGTTCCCTCGTCGCGATGCCTTCCCCCGGGTCGGTTAACTATTCCCCTGAAGCTGCGTGACCACCGACGCCAGCCACTGAGCCTGCTGCTGAAGTTCCGCCAGCCGCACCTCCGCCATCGCGAACGACTCGTACAACCCCCTGGCTCTCACCTCGAGCCGCCTCTCCAGGTCGGAGATGCGCTTGTCTATGGCGGTGATCTCCGACTGGTAGGCGTAGATCTGGCCCGCGATGCGACCCTTGGGGACCGTGGCCGTGCCCACCTGTTGCTGGCTGGTGTTGACCATGCCGTCGATGTACTCGTCCATGCTGGTCATCACAGTGGTCATTATCGCCGCTACCCCGTCGGGATCCTTGCGAAGAGCCTCCATGAACTTCTCCTCGTCGAACTCCAGCTTGCCGCTCTTCCCGTAGTCGGCGCTCTCGGTGGAGATACCCAGCTGGGACAGCAGGGTAAAGGGTGTACCGAGCCCGACGGCCTCGAGGGCGCCGCCGTCGCCCGCCAGAGAGAACTTGCGCCCCGGGGATGCCTCGATCACGAGCTGGTTGTTGACGACCTTGGCGCTCGCCATGGGGATGGGGTAGACCCGCCCCTCGGGGTCGTGCAACATCTCGTAGGAGGAGTTTATCTTCGAAGCGATGCTCGCGAGCGTATCCGACGGGGTCACCTCTATCCTCGCCGTCCGCACCCCTACCGTGAGCTCGAAGGTCGACGGGGATGACAGCCCCCGGTTCGACATCGGACCTATGATGGTCTCGCCGGCCTTCTGAGTGTACTTGGCGACCACCGGGCTGGTCATCATGGTGCGGAGCTGGGATTTGCTCTGCCATAGCATCGAGTTGCCGTGCAACAGGCCGAACTTCTTGGAGAAGTCGTCGTTGGCGTCCTTCTGGGTGCTCTCCGACAGGCGGACGTTGATCCAGTCCATGATGTCGTTGTAGGCGTCAACGAAGTCCTTTGCGCCGGTCACGGCCTGCTCGGCGTCCTGGGTTATGTCCATTATCACCGTGCCGAGGCCGTTTATCCTCAGCTTGACTCCGTCCAGCAGGTCGTCCACGTCGTTCGACGAGCGCGAGACCAGGAGGCCGTCGATCCTGAACTCGGCGTCCTGCGATCCCACCCTGTGATTCGGGTCCCCCAGGGTGCTGTCGTCGAGACCCAACAGGGTGAGGAGTGCGTTGTCGCCAGTCAGGCTGAAAGCGTTCGAGTTAACCTCGTAGGTGACCGTGTATTTAACCCCCGGCGGCGGACCCTCGCCCGGGTCCCATACGATCGTGTCCGTGCCCGGGAGCACCGTAAAATAATCGGTGTATTCGTTATCGTTCTCGTCCTTGACCTTGATGCTCCCCGCCGAGGGGGAGGCTGCGTCCGTAGCTGTGAAGCCAAGCAGGTCCGTGCTGCCGGTACCCCTCGTTATCTCCCAGTCGCTCTTCGTCTTTCCCAGGCCGGTGCTGACGCTCTTGATCACCAGCTTGCCGTCGAGCACAGTGGCCACCACTCCTAGCCCCTCCCCGTAGGGCTGGCCGGTGGCGGGGTCTATCGTAGCGTCCTTCGCGGTGTTGATCTTGTCGGCTATCGTACTCAAGGTGTCGCTCGGCTGGACCGTGATGTCGGCGCGCCGCCCTCCGACGTTCACGGAGAAGGCAGCGGCCGCGGACAGGCCGGCGTCTTCCATTGTGCCCAGAATCTGCTTGCTGAACCGGGCCTCGGCGACCGCCTTCCTTGTGACGTCGATCTCGTGCCTGGCAATGGCGGCGCTCGCGTCCACCGTTGCAGAGAGGATGCCGGCCGCGTCCCCCCCCGAAATTGACGAAAACTCGGCCATCTTGGCCTTGTATATCGACTCCAGTTTGAGCGGGGTGACGGTGCTACGCAGGGTCTTCATGCTCGCGGAGAACTCGTTGAACAGCCCGATCTTCAGCTCGAGGGTGTCCTGTTGCTTGGTCCAGAGCGTGATCGGTTTCCTCGCGTTTTCCAGCAGCTTGTCCGCCAT
>CAYWKH010000133.1:2096-5264 GCA_964458805.1 uncultured Synergistaceae bacterium | reverse complement strand
GGAATCTCTGGCCTCCCTGTTGGCCAGGCTTGCCGTGCTGGCCCCCGCCGAGAGCGTGGCTTCATTGGAGGAATCTCTGGCCTCCCTGTTGGCCAGGCTTGCCGTGCTGGCCCCCGCCGAGAGCCTGTCCTCATTGGAGGAGTCGCTCGCCTCCCTGTCGGACAGGCTTGCCGGGCTGGCCCCCGCCGAGAGCGTGGCTTCATTGGAGGAATCTCTGGCCTCTCTGTCGGACAGACTTGACGTGCTGGCCCCCGCCGAGAGCCTGTCCTCATTGGAGGAGTCGTTCGCCTCTCTTTCGGACAGGCTTGCGACTATGGCCTCGTCCGAGAGCGTATCCTCGCTGGAGGAATCGCTCTCGCGCCGTCTCGCCTCCCTCGAGTCCGCCATAGTGCAGAAGGCGGACCTCGAGATCGTTAAATCGCTCATCTCGCTCGGGATGGATGTCGAAGTCCTGAAGAGACTTGGCGAAAGCCTTGAGAAGTCCGTGGCGCGAGTGGAGAAGGCCGGCGGGAAGGCGTCCTCCACCCGCAAGAAGGCGGAAGTCGATGCGGTGAAAGGACTCGACGAGAAGCTCGATGCCCTAGCCAGGCGAGTCGATGCCTTGGACGCCGGGTTGAAGCAGGCGACGGACGAGGGCGCTTCTCCGACCGACGAGCGAATCTCGGCCGGTGCGGACAAACCTGTCGCGCCGGTGAAGCGCACGAGAAAGAAGGCCGGGTGATGAGCCCTAGAATAGCCCTCGTTACAGCGCAGGTTCGCGGAGAGGAGCGCTGGGGCGAGGAGCGCTTCAAGGCCGGGCTTCGGGTGGCTATGGAGGGGGCCGGCATGGAGGTGGAGGTCGTGCCCGTGGAGCACGACGAGTTGTCGTACGAAGCCGTCACCGACACGTACGCGCGCTACGCCGCGCTGGACTTGGACGGCTATGACGGCGTGGTCGCCGCCTGCATTCCCGGCTGCCTGGTCAAGCACGGCAACAAGGTGGCGTACCTGGCTCGGACCGCTCGCAGGTATTACGACCTGTTCGACAGGGAGTACCCATCGCCCACCCCGGAGGACCGCCGGCTTCGCCGTTATATCCAGGACCTCGACCGCGACGCGCTCAAGGAGGCGGGACGTGCTCTTGTCATCGGTGAAGAGGTCCGCGGGCGGCTGTTGAAGTACCTTGGCGTCGACTCGGAGGTGCTTCACCCCTTCTCCACGTTGGAGGGGACGCGAAGCGAGTCTTATGAATTCCTGCTACTGCCGGGACGCCTGCACCCCCTGAAGAGGACGGACCTGGTGATAGCAGCCATGGAACACATAAAGAACCGGGTCGAGCTTCTGGTCTGCGGCGAGGGCGAATGCGAGGCTCGGCTCAGGGCCCAGGCCTCCGGGATGCCCCAAGTTCGCTTCCTCGGGAAGGTCGACGACGAACGCCTGGCGGAGCTCTACTCCAGGTGCCTGGCAGTTCCATGCGTCCCCCTGGGAGAGGACTTCGGGTTTGTAGCGCTTGAGGCGGCCTCGTTCGGGAAGCCAGTGATCACTTGTACTGACTCCGGAGAGCCGTCGCGCTTGGTGTATGACGGGCGGACCGGGTTCGTCGTCCCTCCCGACCCAACGGAGATCGCCCGCCGCATAGGGTTTTTCGCCGCCTCCCCGGACACGGCCGCCGCCATGGGCGAGATCGGGCGAGGTGCCATGTCCTACGTCTCTCCCGGACATACCGCCTCCGTCCTGTGCGATTCACTCGGACTGGCCTGCAAATCATCCCGCCCGTGGACTGGCGAAAGGCCGGGGGACTCGGTGCCTCCCCCGCGTACCCTGGTCATGGGCGCAGGTCCGCTCACACCCGTCACGGAGGGAGGCGCGGCGCGTACCCTCGGGGTCTTCGGCGGCCTCGGTTACGAGGCGAAATACTTCGGCGTCCTCGACGAGAAGGGGGAGACAAGGGAAGTCCGCGTCACTCGGACCCTCGTCGAGGTGGACGTTCCGCTCTCCGACGAGCACCTGGCGGAGCGGGAGGCCATCAAGAACCAGCCCGGAGGCGCGCTGGCCCTGGAGGTCTCCTTCCCCCTGCTGGGGCACCTCACGCCAGAGTACTCGTCGATGGCCGGAAGGATGATACCGGATTCCGACGCCCTCGTCTTCTCGCGCCCCTGGAGCTACAGGCTTGCGGCTGACAGCGCCGGTTTCGGCGACAGCCTTCTTGTCTACGACGCCCACAACGTGGAGAGCGTGCTGCGCTGCGCCCAGCTCGACGATGGAGGTTCGGGCACGGAGATGGTCTCCTTCGTAGGGGAGTTGGAGTCCACTCTCTGCCGCGATGCGGACCTGGTGCTGGTCCCGTCGCACGGAGACAGGTTGTCGATCAGCAGGCTCTACGGAGTGCCGTGCGAGAAGATTCGCGTCGTCCCGAACGGCGCCTTCACCGAGAGGATTCTGCCCGCCAGCCACGGGCGCAGGACCGAACTCAGGGAGGCCATGAACCTGACCCATGCGGAGAAGGAGATCCAGGTGGCGGTGTTCATGGGTGCCGCCTCGCCTGCGAACGTCGACGCCGCGGAGTTCATCCTGCGCGAGGTCGCCCCTGCGTTGCCGGATGTGACCTTCGTCATATTCGGCGGGGCCGGGGAGGCAGTCTCGAGCCCGGCCCCCGGAAATGCAAGGATACTGGGGATGGTCGACGACGAGCGCAAGAGCGAGATACTCTCGCTGGCCGACGTCGCGTTGAACCCCGTGTTCTCGGAGATCGGATCGAACGTCAAGGTGTTCGACTACATGGCGGCCGGCCTGCCGGTCCTCTCCTCTCCCGCCGCGGGGAGGAGCATCGACCTTGGCGGTGCCGAGGTCCTGACCTTTTCGACGAGGGAGAAGTTCGTCTCGGACCTGCGCGACCTGCTGGAGGAGCCGGTCGAGCTCGCCAGGAGCGGGGCTGCCGGCAGGCGCCTGGCCGAGGAGCGTCACTCCTGGGAGGCTATATCGCGCGATACCGGCGTGCTCCTGAGATGGCACTCCTGGCGAAGGAAGAGGCGCAGGCCCTTCTTCTCCGTGATAGTGCCGTCTTACGAACGACCCGAGCTGCTTTCCCGCCTGTCGCGATACATGGCGAAGCAGACATTCACCGATTTCGAGCTCGTAATAGTCGACCAGAGCCAGTCGGAGTGGACAGGCTCGAGGGCAGGTGCTGAG
>CAYWKH010000133.1:0-2086 GCA_964458805.1 uncultured Synergistaceae bacterium | reverse complement strand
GCTGAGCTGGACCTCCTGTACTACAGGACGCGCGTGATGGGCGTGGCCCGTGCGAGGAACCTCGGGGCTTTCCTGTCAAGAGGCTCGGTGCTGGCCTTCCTCGACGACGACTGCGAGCCGTCGCCCAACTGGCTGGCCACCGCTCGCCCGTGGTTTGACGACCGCTCCCTGCCGGGGCTGGAGGGTGCAGTCCGTTCAGACCTGTGCTGGAACGATGGACGCCTGAAGACCGATGCTACGGTGGACGAGAGCGCGCCGCTGAATGCGGCCAACCTGTTTATCAGGGCCGAGAGCTTCAATAGAGGCGGGGGCTTCGACGACCTCGGGCTGGCGGAGGACAGCGAGCTGACGCCGCGGTCCAAGTTCGGGGAACTCTCATTCTCGCGGGACACAAGGGTGTTCAGGCCCCCGAGATGAGACGCGCGGAGTCATTATTCAGCTATTTATTCACCGGGGGTTTTTTGTGTTAAAATTCGAACCGGCACAGACTTTTCTCCAGGGAGAGTGATCGCATGCTCCGTAACCTCAGACTCTGCCTGGCGGCTTTGGCCGTCCTGGCGTGTTGCACCGGAGTATCCATGGCCGGCATGAGCGACTGGGAGTTTTTCAATCTCTGCGAAAGGGGCAAGCCCGACGAAATATTCGCCGCTTTGAAGGACGGGGCCAACCCTCGCGCCGTGGTGGAGGATCGCGGATGGACCGCCCTGATGAACGCGGCGAGGAACAACCCGGATCCCGATGCCGTGCGCGCGCTCGTGAAGGGAGGCGCGGACGTCCACGCCGCGGATTCGCAGGGGTGGACCGCCCTGATGCTGGCCCTCCGCTACAACTCCGATCCGCGGGTCGCGAGAGAGCTGCTCAGGGCGGCGGGAGACGTGTGGGCGAAGACCGTGAACGCGAAGAACAGCGAGGGAATGTCGGCGATGATGTACGCAGCGCGCGACAGGGATGCCGAGACTATCGTCGCACTTTACAAGGCCGGCGCGGACGTACGGGCGGAGGACCCCGAGGGAGTGTCGGCGATAATGCGAGGGGCCGCGGTAAATCCCGACCCGAAGGCCGTACTGGCGCTGGTCGAGGCCGGGGCGGGCGCAGGGGGGTTTGACAGCCGCGGTAGAAGCCCCCTCATGTGGGCCGCCGCGAACAACCGGAACCCTGAGGTGGTGTCCGCCATGCTAGGGTCCGGCGCAAACGTCTACGCCAGGGACAAGGATGATGCCAGCGTGCTGATGCACGCCGCCGCGCACAACCCAAACCCCGAGGTGCTTCGCGTCGTGCTTGTCGCGCGGACGAACCCTCACCTCCGCGACATATTCGGGAGAAACGCCCTAATGTACGCGGCGCGGTTCAACCGGAACCCGGACGTCGCCACTATGCTGCTGCAGGCTGGGATCGCTCCGGACGCAAAGGACAAAAAGGGCAGAACCGCGCTCTCGCTGGGCGCGGCGGAGAATGGGAATCCGGCGATCGTCGCGGCCCTGGTGAGATTCGGCGCCGCAATCGGCGCCAAGGATGACCTGGGGATGGACGCACTGATGTACGCCGCCGGCTACAACGAGAACCCGGAGATGACGCTGGCCGTGCTGCACGCCGGGGGGAGTGTCAAGGCCACGGACAAGAACGGCGCGACCGCCCTCATCGTTGCGGCAAGACACACTTTGCGCCCGGAGGTCGTTGGCTCGCTGCTCGATGCAGGGGCCGACCCGGCGGCGAAGGACAAGCAGGGCAGGAGGGCTCTGGACTACGCGGCGCAGAATCCGCAAGTAAAAGGCTCCCAGGAGCATCGCCGCCTGTACCAGGCCACGGCCGGAGCGGACAGACAGCCTGCCAAGAAGATGAAAAAATAGTCTCGCAGACCGCATGCGGCCTGTTTGTATTTCCTTTTCCCTATTCTTTGGTATAATTTGCGAGCTAAGGAGCGGCTCCAAATGGATGGACTGTCCGGAAGAGGGGAAGGTCGACGCTGCGACCGGCAGGGATTTTTAAATCAATGCCCATGAGGGCTGATTTCATCAACAGGGGGGTTTTTCAGCAATGGCAAAGGAGAAATTCGAGAGGTCCAAGCCGCACGTAAACATAGGCACGA
>CAYWKH010000132.1:0-5297 GCA_964458805.1 uncultured Synergistaceae bacterium | reverse complement strand
AAGTACGGCATGGACAAGATCGCCGACGCCCTTGCCCGCATGGCCCAGAAGGACCAGCAGTAAGAATACGGCTATTACAAGAGGAACCTACCGTGACAAAAAAAATGGAGATCATAGCCCCTTTTCAAGAGGTAATAGATGAGATAAAGGAGAAGGGCGGCGAGGCGGTAAAGTACTGTTACCAGTGCGGCAAGTGCGACACCGTCTGTCCCTGGAACAAGGTCCGCAAGTTCTCTATGCGCAAGCTGATCCGCGAGGCCGTCTTCGGCCTCTCCGAGATCGAGAAGGAAGAGATCTGGCGCTGCACCACCTGCGGCAAGTGCCCGCAGAGGTGCCCCCGCGACGTGAAGCAGATCGACGACATGATCGCCATCCGCCGGATGGCGACAGGGTACGGCGTCTTCGCCGGCCCCGTGAAGTCCTACCGCACCATCGCGTCGGGCCTTGGCGGCCAGGGCAACCCCTTCAACGAGGACCGCAAGACCCGTGCCGAGTGGGCGCAGGGGTTGGGCGTCAAGCCCTTCAAGGAGGACATGGAGTACCTCTACTTCCCGTGCTGCTACTGCAGCTACGACCCGAGGCTCAAGAAGGTCGCCCAGGCGACCGCGAAGGTCCTTAAAAAAGCGGGCGTCTCCTTCGGCATACTGGGCGAGAAAGAGGTCTGCTGCGGGGAGTCGATCCGCAGGACGGGCAACGAGGAGCTCTTCAAGAAGCTCGCGAAGGAGAACATCAAGGCCTTCATCGATGCAGGCGTCAAGAAGATACTCGTCTCCTCCCCCCACTGCTACCACACGTTCAAGAACGAGTACCCGGAGTTCATGGTGGACTTCGGGGTCGTCCACATCTCCGAGCTCCTGCCCGAGCTCATCAGGGACGGCAGGCTCACCATAGCGAAGGAGTACCCGAAGAAGGTCGCCTACCACGACCCGTGCTACCTGGGCCGCCACAACAACATCTTCGACGACCCCCGCGAGGTCCTGAAGGCCGTCCCGGGCGTGGACCTGACCGAGCTGCCCGAGGCCCGCATGGACTCCACCTGCTGCGGCATGGGCGGCGGCAGGGTGTGGGCGGAGACGGAGAAGCACGAGCGCTTCTCGAACATACGCGTCGACCAGGCGTTAGGCGAGGGGGCCACCGAGCTCGTGACCGCGTGCCCCTACTGCATAACGGCCCTCGAGGACTCGCGCCTTGTCACGGGCCACGAGGACGACATAACGATAAAGGACATCACCGAGGTCATCGCCGAGGTGATGTAGCACATACAAGACAAACCACGATGAGGTGATACACAGTGGAAAACGTAATATCGCTCAACGAGAACATCAGGAACCTGTGCAAGACGGGCCCCTCCGGCGACTTCGGTGACGTCATGGTCGTCGGCGGCGGCATAAGCGGCATCCAGGCGTCCCTCGACCTCGCGACCGCGGGCTTCCGCGTCTACCTGGTCGAGAAGGCGCCGTCGATCGGCGGCCACATGGCCCAGCTCGACAAGACCTTCCCGACGAACGACTGCTCGATGTGAATTCTCGCACCGAAGCTGGTCGAGGTCGGCCGGCACCCCAACATCGAAGTTCTCACCTACACGGAAGTCGACAGCGTGGAGGGAGATGCAGGAGATTTTAACGTAACGCTCATCCGCAAGCCCCGCTACATCAAGGAAGACCTGTGCACGGGCTGCACGGTGTGCGTGGAGTACTGCCCGGTCAAGTACCCGGACGAGTACAACCAGGAGATATCGCTCAACAAGGCGATCCACGTCTACTTCGCGCAGGCAATCCCGCTCATCACCTATATAGACGAGTCGTGCCTGTACCTGAAGGAGAAGAAGTGCAAGATCTGCGAGGCGGTCTGCAAGCAGAACGCGATCGACTTGAACCAGAAGCCCGAGAAGAAGGAGATCAACGTCGGCGCGATCATCCTCGCCCCCGGCTTCGAGCCCTTCGACCCGAAGGTCAGGGAGGAGTACCACTACGGCGACTTCGCAAACGTCGTCACCAGCATGGACTACGAACGCCTTTTGTGCTCGACCGGCCCCTACGGCGGCGAGATCTTGAGGAAGTCTGACCTGAGGCACCCCCGCAACGTCGCCTGGATCCAGTGCATCGGCTCCCGCCAGGTGATCGAGGGCGGCAACTCCTACTGCTCCGCCGTGTGCTGCACGTACACCCAGAAGCAGGTCATCCTGACGAAGGACCACGACGCGGACGCTAAGTGCACGATCTTCCACAACGACGTGCGCGCCTACGGCAAGGACTTCGAGCGCTACTACGAGAGGACGGAGGCGCTGCCCGGCGTGCGCTTCTTCAGGAGCTACCCCTCCATCGTGAAGGAGGACCCTCTCACCCACAACGTGACCGTAAGGTACACGACCCCCGAGGACGGGGTCGTCGAGGAGGAGTTCGACATGGTCGTCCTCTCGATCGGCATGAACCCGCCGAAGGAGGTGGAGGACATCGCGAAGAAGTTCGGCATCGAGCTCGAGTCGCACCACTTCTGCGACATCGACCCCAGAAACCCCATGCTTACGAACAGAAAGGGCATCTTCGTCTCGGGCGCCCTGCAGGGCCCCATCGACATCCCTGAATCGGTCTTCTCGGCCTCCGGCGCGGGGAGCCAGATCGGCGAGATGCTAGCCTATAGGCGCGGCAACCTCTCTAAGGAGCGCATATACCCCGAGGAGAAGGACGTGTCCGGGGAAGAGCCGCGGGTCGGCGTCTTCGTCTGCCACTGCGGCGCGAACATCGGCCGCATCGTCAACGTCCCCGGCACGGTGGAGTACTGCAAGACGCTCCCCAACGTCGTCTACGCCCAGGAGCAGCTCTTCTCCTGCGCGACGAACTCCGCCCGCGAGATAACGGACAAGATAAAGGAAGAAGGACTGAACCGCGTCGTCGTCGCGGCCTGCTCCCCGAGAACCCTGGAGCCGCTCTTCCGCGACACCCTGCGCGAGGCGGGGATAAACCAGTACTACTACGAGATGGCGAACATACGGGAGCACAACTCCTGGGTCCACCAGAAGGAGAAGGAAGAGGCGACGGAAAAGGCCCATGACATCATCAGGATGTCCGTTGCAAGGGCCTGCAACCTGGAGCCACTCCAGGAGTTCGACCTTCCCGTCGACAAGCGGGCGCTCGTCGTCGGCGGCGGCATCGCCGGCATGAACGCGGCGCTCTCGATAGCGAACCAGGGCCACGAGGTCTACCTCATAGAGAAAGAGAAGGAATTGGGCGGCATCGCCCGGAAGGTCCACACCACCTTGCAGGGCCTTGACGTGCAGGAGTACTTGAAGGAGCTTAAATCGAAGGTCTACCGGAACCAGCTCATCCACGTCTACCACAGCGCGCAGATCACGGACGCGACCGGCTACGTCGGCAACTTCGTGACGACCGTCAGGTCCCCCCGCGGCGAGACGGTGATAAAGCACGGTGCCTCCGTCATCGCGATCGGCATCGACATGTACACCCCGACGGAATACCTCTACGGGCAGGACCCCCGCGTCCTGACCCACCTCGAGCTCGAGGAGAGGATCGTGAACAACGATGAGGCGGTCGTCAACGCGAAGGGCCTCGTCATGATCCAGTGCGTCGGGTGCAGGAACGAGGAGCGCAACTACTGCTCGCGGATATGCTGCAGTGAATCCATCAAGAACGCGCTCCTCTTGAAGGAGAAGAACCCGGACATGGACGTCTACATGCTCTTCAGGGACGTCCGCACCTACGGGTTCAACGAGGACTACTACAGATCGGCCGCGGACAAGGGCGTGAAGTTCATCCGCTACGAACCCGAGAACCCGCCCGGGATCGAGCCCGGCAAGTCCGAGGACAAGCGCGACGTCCTGAAGGTGACGGTGATCGACTACATCCTCGGCAAGAAGCTCGAGCTGGACGCGGACATCATAGCGCTCGCGGCCGCCATCGTCCCGTCCGCCGGGACGAAGGAAGTGGCGAACCAGTTCAAGGTGACGCTCTCCCCGGACGGCTTCTTCAAGGAGGCCCACGTGAAGTTAAGGCCGGTCGAGTTTGCGACCGACGGCGTCTACCTGTGCGGCCTTGCGCACTACCCGAAGTTCATCCAGGAGACGATCAACCAGTCCTACGGTGCGGCGGGCAGGGCGCTCACCCTCCTCGCAAACGACATCGTCGTGGCATCGGGCTCGGTCTGCGCCGTCGACGAGAAGAAGTGCATGGGCTGCGGCGCATGCGCCGAGGTCTGCACGTACGGGGCCCTGGAGGTGAGGGAGACGAAGACAGGGAAAAAGGTCTTCGTGAACCCGGTCCTGTGCAAGGGAGACGGGCTTTGCAACACGAAGTGCCCGACGGGCGCCATCCAGCTCAAGCACTACACGGATGAGGAACTCGAAAGCGAGATCGACGTCGTCGTACCCGACGGCGAGATCTTGAAACAGATAGATGCGGCCGCGGCGGCCGAGTAGGTAAGTCTAGACAAGGAGGTCGGACATATATGAGCACGAAATTCAAACCGAGGGTCCTCGGCTTCGCCTGCAACTGGTGAGCGTACGGAGCCGCTGACCTGGCTGGCGTGTCCAGACTGCAATATACAACAGAGATGAGGATCATCCGCGTCATGTGTTCGGGGCGCGTCGACATGGGCTTTATCGTCCGCGCGTTCGAGAGGGGCATCGACGGCGTCTTCATGGGCGCGTGCCACCTCAATGAATGCAACTACATCACCCACGGCAACTACCAGGCGCAGAACATGGTGCTTCTCATGAAGCGCGTCCTGGAATACATGGGGCTCAACCCCGAGAGGCTGAGGATCAACTTCATGTCGGGCGCCGAGGCGAACGTCTTCACGGAATCGGTGAACAGCTTCGTGAAGGCGATCAAGGCCTTGGGGCCCATCGGCAAGGCCGAAGGGATAGAACCTTCCGAGCTCAAAAAGAAGCTAGACTTCGTCAAGACGAAGATCCCGTACCTCAAGATCGCGAACCGCGAGAAGCTCGCAGGGCGCCTGGAGGGCCATGACGGGCACGAGAACTACTTCACCCTAGAAGAGGTGACGAAGCAGCTCACCGAGCCCTTCTCCTACTGGATCGACCCCTTGAAGTGCCAGGCCTGCACGACCTGCGCACGGCGCTGCCCCGTCGACGCTGTCATAAGCGCGAAGCAGCAGGTCCACATCATCGACCAGGACAAGTGCATCCGGTGCGGCACCTGCTTTGAGGTCTGCCCGCCGAAGTTCCGTGCGATATCGAAGATGGAAGGCGCTGTACCTGCCCCTCCTCCCCCCGACCAGAGGGCAGTGGTGAAGAAGGCAAAGGAAGCAGCGACAGAGTA
>CAYWKH010000131.1:0-5388 GCA_964458805.1 uncultured Synergistaceae bacterium | reverse complement strand
CCGCCCTGCAGAACTCCTCGTATCGCACTCCGGACACGCCCTTCCACGCAACCCCGTATCGCGGCACCCGCGCCCCGACCCGCGCACAGGGTGTATAATTTATCGTATAGAACTCCAAGGGAGGCTGACCAGCCATGAACAAACTGATTATACGACACTTTATCCCCTCCGCGGACTCGGGCGTCAGATGCGCGCCCTGCGAGGAGACATCCAGGTACCTTCATTCGATGATGGAGAGCCTTGCGCCGAAGCTGGCCGGCCTGGACATTCAACTCGCCCTGCAGAGCCTGGAGGTTCACACCGTCACGGAGGCGAACTGCGGCAAGCTCAACTACGTGTCATTCCTGGGCCCTGAACTGGGAATAGAGGCGGAGCGTTCGATAGAGGAGATACTTGACGCCTCCATCTCGTTCGAACGCTGCGAAGGGTGTTCCCTGCCCGACGGCACGCCGTTCTCCGTTCGAACGCTCAATACCGGGGGCTCCTCGTTCCAGGCACTCCCCCCCGGAGTGCTGAGCGACGCTCTCATAAGGGTCGTCTTCTCATCTCTCGGCTCCTGCGGAAAGGGAGACTGCGCCTCCTGCGCCGGTTGCGGGGGGGAGTGAGAGCTCTGCCCGAGCGCCCGCCGGGCTGAATCCGGTCATGATGACGTTCGGCTATTTTTTCTACAAGGCCATCGGGGCGTTTCTGACTCCCCCCGGGGTCTTTGTTTTGCTGTTGCTGCTCCTCTCTTTTCGGCTTTCGAAAAGAGACGAAGATCGGCGAAGGAGGATAATAGTCCGCGCCGGGCCTCTGCTCCTGGCCTTGGCGTTATATACCTTGTCCACTCCGGTCTTCGCGAGGGTCCTGGCCTTCCCGCTGGAAGAACCGTTCGAGTTCGTCCCCCTGTCACCCGAGGGCAGTTCGATAGTGATGGTGCTGGCGGGGGGCCTCTGGTCCACCGGCGGGGAGGTTCGCATGGGGGCGGAGACCCTGCAACGATTCGTGGCCGGAGTGGAGGTGGCCGAGCACCTCGACTGCCCTTTGCTGTTCAGCGGCGGTCATCCAGGGATGGCGACCGAGAGACAGATCGCGGACATAGTAAAAAAAGCCGCCGACAGGTTGGGCTTCAGGGGCAAGCTGATCGTGGAAGGGGCCTCTCGCACCACCTGGGAGAACATGGAACTATCGGCTCCCCTCATCAGTCGATCCGGCGCCGAAAACCTGATCATCGTTACCACCGCGTATCACCTGAAGCGCTCGGTGTCCTTCGCAAGGCGCTTCCTTCCAGGAATGCGGATAATCCCCCACCCCTCCGGTCGTCTATCCGAGCCCGGCGGCGTGAGCGCGATGGAATTCCTCCCCTCCGCCTCATCACTATACGTCAGCACTACAATGATTCGCGAGGCACTTGGGATCATAGCCTACACGATACTCCCAGACATAACCAGGCGCCTCAGGAGTCCGGGCTGCTGAAGCGTCTCCACAGCTTCCTCAGTCTTCCTAGCATCGCCCTCTCCTCCCCCAGCTCGCCAGGGAAGTAGAAGCGCCTGTTGTCCGTCATGTATCGCTGCGGAGCCCAGTGCCTTGGGTCATCGTGTGGATACACGTAATCGACGGCTCCGGGCAGCAGGTGAGGCGGGACTCTCTGGTGGTCGCCCTCCTCGACTGCCTTTTGGGCCCTGTCTATCGCAAGGTAGGAGCTGTTGCTCTTCGGGGCGGAGGCCAGGTAGATTACAGCCTCCGCCAGTATTATTCGGGCCTCCGGCATGCCGGTCATCTCAGCGGCCTGGGCCGCCGCCGATGCGACCACCAGCGACATCGGGTCGGCGAGGCCTATGTCCTCGGCCGCGGATATGAGCACCCTTCTGCAGATGAATCGCGGGTCCTCGCCGGCGGAGAGAAGACGTGCCAGCCAGTAGATCGCCGCATCCGGGTCCGAGCCGCGAATGCTCTTTATCAGGGCCGAGATCACCGCGTAGTGATCGTCGGAGCTCTTGTCATGCCTGATGGCCGCCCTTGGCAGGGCTTGCAGTATGAAATCTCTGGTCAGCACTCCGTTCTCCGCATCGAGCGCAGAAGCCGCGAACTCCAGGCGACCCAGCGCCTGTCGCGCGTCCCCCGCTGCCATCGAGGCGAGCAGGGCCAGGGCTTCACCATCCGCCCTCAACCCCAGGAGACCAAGTCCGTGTTCTTCGTCCTTCATCGCTTTGTCGAGCAGCGCTGCGAGGTCCTCCTCGGCCAGGGGTTCGAGCTGGAATACCATCATGCGGGAGAGCAGAGTCTTGTTTATCTCGAACCACGGATTCTCTGTGGTGGCGCCGACCAGCACGATATCCCCCCTCTCGACCGAGGGGAGGAGGACGTTCTGCTGGCTCTTGTTGAAGTGATAGATTTCGTCCACGAAGGTTATGGGACTCCTGCCGGAGCGCAGCGTCTTGAGGTTCTCCGCCCCCTTGACGAGATCGCGCAGCTCCGCTACCTTGGCTGACACCGCGTTTATCTCAAGCATGTCCCGACCGGTCATTTGGGCCATGAGGCGGGCGAGGGTGGTCTTTCCAGTCCCTGGAGGGCCGTACAGGATGCAGCTGGGGACCGACCCCTTCTCGAGAATCTTGCGGAGCGGGGCCCCCTCCCCGACCAGGTGCCTCTGACCTGCGAACTCGTCGATGTTCCTCGGCCTCATCCTCTCCGCCAACGGTGTCCCTGCTGCGTTGTTCGAGATCAATGAGATGCCCCCTGTGCCTCCGGGTCCACGGCCACCATGGAATACCCGCTGGTGTCCTCCAGCAGTCCGGCGAGTGGATACCTGGACTCAAGCAGGAAACCCAGCGCCTCCCGCAGAGGCATGTCGAGCCACGCGGGCGAGAGTCCGGGGATACGGCTCCACTGCTCCGCTGTCACAGAGCCCTCCCCCTCGACGTGGAAGTTGAGAACCCCCTTGGCGGCGTAATACATAGAGACTGCGAGCAGGTTGTCGCACGAGGCCGGAATGGACAGCGCACACCGGGCCAGCTCGTCGAGCCCGTCCCTGCCCTGCAGGCTCCGGTACTCCCAGGGGAGAAGGGGCACGGGCTCCTTCAGGTATTCCACGAAATCCGCCAGCCTGTCGAATGACGCATCGGCCCAGTGCTTCCACTCCGCACCGGGGCGCTGCACGAGGACCGCCCTCATGCCTGCGCGCCTGGCGCCGACCAGGTCGTAGACGAAATCGCCGACCATGACGCAGCCTGAAGCGGGCGTACCCATCCGCTCTGCGGCCCGCCACAGGGCCTCGGGCGCCGGTTTGACCGGCGGGTCGTCCCGACTGAAGACCTGAGGTGGCAATGGCAGGTTCGCCCGCTCGGCCGCGAGTCGTATCGAGTCCATGCAGTTCCTCGAGACGACGCACCACGGGATTTCCGCGGCGTCGAGCCATTCCAGCAGGTCGAACGCCCCCGGGACCGCGACCGCCGACTCGGCCCCTTTCATCTCCTCGTCGTATATATCCTTTTCCAGGGCGGACGCGATTGATTTCGGCAGGGTCGCGATCGACTCGAACAGAGGCACAAACCGGCCATCAAAGTACTTCTCCCTTATGTGCGCGAAGCTGAGCTTCGTCTCGGCCAGGACTCCGTCCCAGTCAAGCACGAAGGCCGCGCATGCGGCCGGACTCCAGAAGTGCGTACGCTCGAACGAAGACAAGAGACGACCTCCTCGGGATCGAAATGAAAAGACAGGGAGCGGCCTGTGTCCGTCCCTGTCTTAAGGCTTCCCCGCAATGTCGTGTCACGAACGTCTTGACCCGTTCCTATAGCATTGGGGCCTGTTGAACCTGAGTTTCGTCACCGTCTTCACGGCTCCTCCACCGGCCCAAACCGGCGGCCCCGCAAGGCGCGAGTGTTGGCTCAAGACAAAAATCATGATCACGGGCACCGCAGGGACTCTCTTTCGGGGACATTATAGCATAATAAAAGGCAATCGCCCGAAAACGAGCGATCGCCTGATGGTGGAAATCATGTAAAAAACTAGTCGAGATCAGTCAGCCCGTCCTTGAAGATGAAGTAATAGAACACCGCCACGAAGAGGATACCGCCAACCATGTTGCCGAGCGTGACGGGGATGAGGTTGCCGAAATACCCTCCTACGCTGACGTTGGCGAGCGCCTGTTCGGCCAGCCCTGACGACTCCACCGCCGCGGGCGTCCCCTTGAGGAAGATCCCGAGGGCCATGAAGTACATGTTGGCGATCGAGTGCTCAAATCCCGCGGCTACGAAGGTCATTATCGGGAAGAATATCGCCCATATCTTGTCGACTATCTCGGTGGCGGCCATCCCCATCCAGACCGCGAGCACGACCAGCCAGTTGCAGAGGATGCCGCGCACGAACGCCTGCCCGAAGGGGAGGCTCATCTTGCCGGCGGCAACCTGGAGCGCCCTGCCTCCTACAGCCCCGTCCGCCAGGCCGGAGAAGAAGACGAGCGCGGCAATGAGCAGGCTGCCGACGAGGTTAGCCGAATAAACCCAGCCCCAGTTGCGCAGAATCTTATTCATGGGCGTGCAGCCCGCCAGGTAACCGAGCGGCATCATGCAGTTGCCGGTGAACAGCTCCGAGCCGCTTATCACGACCATCATGAGGCCTACGCTGAAGACCGCCCCGGAGAGCAATCTTGTCACTCCGGCCCCGTAGAGGGGGGTCATGTCGTGGGACACGACCGTCATCAGCCACCCTGCAAAGGCTATGTACGCTCCCGCGAGCGTGCCCATCAGCACCATCTGCCTCACCGAAAGGTTGCCCTTTACCTTGGATACTGCACATGCCAGTTTTGCAAGTTCCGCCGGTGTCTTCACTACTTATTCCCCGCTTTCGATATGTTATGGCGGGCAACGCGCCGAGCAGCGTCCGCCCGCCTGTGATCCCTGCTCAGACTACTTTCTCGAGTTTAACCGCGCTGACTTTGAACCCGGGGGTCTTGGAATCCGGGTCTATCCTGGCTGACGTCAGGATGTTGGCCGATGTCTCGCTGAAATGGAAAGGCAGGAAGACCGTGCCTGCCGGGACGCGGTCCGTGATCTTCGCGTCCCCGCTCACCTCGCCTCTGCGAGAGGTCACCTTGAGCTTCTCGCCCGCCTCTATGCCGAGCGCGGTCGCATCCTCCGGGTTTATCTCTATATACATCTCCTTGATGAACTCGCCGGTGCTGCTGCGCCGGGTCATGCTGCCGGAGTGGTAGTGGTAGAGCAGTCTCCCGGTGGTGGCGATGTACGGGAACTCATCCGTCGGCCACTCGTCCGGCTTCTCCCATTCACGGGGAGAGAAGTCGGCCTTCCCGCGCGGGAAACCCGTGGTGTACAGGATCGGGGTGCCAGGGTGGTCGCAGGTCGGGCAGGGCCAGGGGATAGCTCCGCCTTCGAGCCTGGCGTAGTTGAT
>CAYWKH010000130.1:0-5593 GCA_964458805.1 uncultured Synergistaceae bacterium | reverse complement strand
CAAGCAGGCGATAGTGGACGCGGTCTACTTCGGGCTGGGAATGCCGGCGAGGGGCCCGCTCTCCTCCGTGATCTGGGGGTTCGACCCGAACAGGGGGGACGCCTACCCCTACAACCCGGAAAAGGCCAGGGAACTCCTGTCCGAGGCCGGGCTTGCCGACGGCTTCGACATGACCATCTTCTGCGACGCCAGGACGGAGAGGACCAGCACCGCCGAGCTGATCCAGGCTTATCTCGCGGACATCGGGGCGAGGGCCAGTATCGAGCTCATGGAGTGGAGCGCCCTCCTCTCCGAGACGGCAAAGGGGATCGGCGGCGGCTTCCTCCTCGGCTGGACCGGCACCGGGGACGCGGACGGCGGCCTCGTGCCGATCATTCACTCGGCCAACATAGGCTCGTCCAACCGTTTCCGCTACAGCAACAAGGATCTGGACGACCTGCTCGACAGGGGCGGAGCCGAGCTCGACCGGGACGCCCGCCTCAAGATATACGCCGAGGCCCAGGAACTCATCGTGGACGAGTGCCCGCTGATCTTCCTCGCAGTGCAGGAGATCACGGCGGCGTCCTCGAAGAACGTCGAGGGGTTCAGGCCCTACCCGAACTTCATCCCCCCGCTTCACGGGGTCTCTCTCTCCGAATAACGGAACGTCCATAAGCGGCTGCCTCCCGGCTAGGTCCGGGAGGCGCCCGCAATCCACGGGAGTGTGTTGCCCATGCTTCGATATTTTTTGAGGAGGCTGCTGCTCCTCATCCCTGTTCTACTCGGGGTGTCCGTCGTGATATTTTCGATCGTCCACCTCGCCCCGGGGGACCCGGCGGAGGTGATGCTCGGCCCTAGCGCGACCCAGGAGGACATAGCCAACCTGAGGGAACAGCTCGGGCTGAACAGGCCGCTGTACGTGCAGTACGGGGTGTTCCTGGGCAACGCGCTCAGGGGGGACCTGGGGCGGTCCATGAGGTCCAACGCGCCGGTGGTGGAGGAGATAATGGACCGCTTCCCCGCCACCCTGACCCTGGCCGTGCTGGGGATGGCGTTCGCAATTGGCATCGGGCTGCCGCTCGGGCTGCTGGCGGCGCTCAAGCAGAACACCTGGATCGACGCCCTGTGCAGCTTCGTCGCGCTCGCCGGCTTCTCCATCCCGAACTTCTGGATAGCGCTGATGCTCATGCTGCTCTTCTCGATATACATACCCATCCTGCCGTCCTCGGGCATAGACTCGTGGAAGAACCTTGTCATGCCGACGATAGTGCTGGGGGTGCAGACAATGGCCGTCATAGCCAGGATGACCAGGTCGAGCATGCTCGAAGTCATCAGGCAGGACTACGTCCGGACGGCCAGGGCCAAGGGCATATCCGACAGGCTCGTGCTCACGCGGCACATCCTGAGCAACGTCATGATCCCGGTCGTGACGATAGCCGGCCTCTACTTCGGTCATTCTCTCGGCGGGGTGGTCGTCACCGAGACGGTATTCTCCATACCCGGGCTGGGGAGGCTGATAGTGGACGCGATCCGATCCCACGACTACCCGGTGGTGCAGGGGGGAGTGCTCTTCTTCGCCCTGTGCGTCGGCGTCGTGAATTTGCTGGTGGACATGCTCTACGCCGCCCTGGACCCCAGGATCAAGGCGCAGTACCGCGCGGCGAGATGAAGGGAAGGAAAGAGCTATCATGAACAGTGCAGGCAGATCATACACCGCGCTCGCCGCGGGAGGCGTCGCCAGGGAGAAGAGGCGCAGCCCCTGGTGGGAGGTGTGGCGCCGCCTCAGAAGGAACAGGGCGGCCCTAGTCGGAATGGGAGTCATAATAACGCTCGTCATGGTGGCGATACTCGCCCCGGTGCTGACACCGTACGACCCGAACAAGACGGACATGAAGGCCAGGCTGCAGAGGCCCTCGCTCGCGCATCCGCTGGGGACGGACAACTTCGGGCGCGACATGTTCAGCCGCGTGCTGTACGGCAGCCGCGTCTCCCTGTACGTGGGCTTCGTGGCGGTGGGCATAGGCGCGGTCTTCGGCGGGGTCCTCGGGGCGGTGGGAGGCTACTACGGCGGCAGGCTGGACAACTTCATCATGCGCTCCATGGACGTGCTGCTGGCCATCCCGCAGATAATCCTGGCCATCGCCATCGTCGGAGCGCTGGGGACCAGCCTGGTCAACCTAATGATCGCGGTGGGCATCAGCCAGCTCCCGAGGTACGCCCGCGTGGTGAGGGCGTCCGCCCTCACGGTCAGGGGGCAGGAGTTCGTGGAGGCGGCCAGGGCCGTCGGGGCGAGGGACGTTCGGATCATAGTCGAGAACATCCTGCCGAACTGCATGGCGCCGATAATCGTGCAGAGCACCCTTGGTGTGGCGCAGGCTATTCTGTCCGCCGCCGCCCTCTCGTTCCTGGGGCTCGGAATCCAGCCGCCGACCCCGGAGTGGGGCTCCATGCTCAGCTCGGGAAGACAGTTCCTGCGGAACGCTCCCTATCTCACATTCTTTCCGGGGCTTGCCATCTCCATAGTGGTGCTTGCCCTGAACATCTTCGGCGACGGGCTGCGGGATTCGCTCGATCCCAAGCTCCGCCAGTAGGCCCGGAGGCTGTGTCATGAACGGACCCCTGTTGGAAGTCTCGGATCTGAGCGTGGTCTACAGGACGTACGAGGGCACCGTGGCGGCGGTGAACGGGCTTGGCTTCTCCCTGCACAGGGGGAGGACCCTGGGACTGGTCGGCGAGAGCGGAGCGGGCAAGACCACCACCGCCCTGTCGATAATGGGGCTGGTGCCATCCCCGCCCGGGATCGTCGAGAGCGGCAGGATACTCTTCGACGGCCAGGACCTGCTCCGGCTACCGGAGCGCGAGATGAAGAGGATACGCGGGAACAGGATCTCCATGATCTTCCAGGACCCGATGACCTCGCTGAACCCGGTGCTCACGGTGGGGTTGCAGATCTCGGAGGCGCTCGCGGCGCACCAGGACCTAACGGAGGCCGAGGCCGAGAGAAGGGCGGCGGAGATGCTGGAGAGGGTGCAGATCCCGGCCGCCCGCTACCGGGAGTACCCGCACGAGTTCAGCGGCGGGATGCGCCAGCGCGTGGTCATAGCCATGGCCCTGGCGTGCAATCCCTCGCTGATAATCGCGGACGAGCCGACCACCGCGCTCGACGTAACCATACAGGCGCAGGTGCTGGAGCTCATGAAGAGCCTGAAGGAGGAGTTCGCCACGTCGATGATCATGATAACCCACGACCTTGGAGTCGTCGGCGAGGTCTGCGACAACGTGGCGGTGATGTACGCCGGGCGCATAGTCGAGACCGGGTCTCTGGAGCAGGTGTTCAGCGACGCCCTCCATCCGTACACCCGGGGACTGTTCCGCTGCATCCCGGACATCGAGGAGGAGTCGTCCACAATACGCCCCATAGAGGGGCTGATGCCGGAACCGCTGGACCTTCCCTCCGGATGCGCCTTCCACCCGCGCTGCCCGCAGTGCATGGAGATCTGCAGGACCAGGGTCCCCGACGCAATCGAGAGGGACGGGCACGGCGTGATGTGCCATCTTTTCTCAAAGGGAGGGGGCGGCGACCATGCCTGAGCTCGTCAAGGCCGAGAACCTGGTGAAGCACTTCCCCGTCGCCGCGGGCAGGGTGCACGCGGTCGACGACGTCTCTTTCTCCATCATGGAGGGCGAGACGCTGGGGCTGGTCGGCGAGTCCGGCTGCGGCAAGTCGACCACCGGCCGCCTGCTGGTGCGGCTGATAGAGGCCACCTCCGGTCGGATTCTCTACCGGGGGCGGGACATCGCGTCCATGGACGGGAGGGAGCTGCGCCAGGCCAGGAGGCAGGTGCAGATCATTTTCCAGGACCCCTTCTCCTCGCTCGACCCGCGCAAGTGCATCGGGGAGACTATAGGCAAACCGCTGGAGATCTTCGGGGTCGGCTCCAGGCGAGAGCGAGAGGGGATGGTCGACGTCCTGATGGAGAAAGTCGGACTAAGCCCCCGCCTGTACTACAAGTACCCCCACGAGCTCGACGGAGGGCGCCGCCAGCGGGTGGGCATTGCCCGCGCTCTGTCGCTGTCGCCGGACTTCATCGTATGCGACGAGCCCGTCTCCTCGCTTGACGTCTCTATACAGGCTCAGATACTGAACCTGCTGCAGGAGCTTCAGGAGAGGGAGAAGCTGACCTACCTGTTCGTCTCCCACGACCTGTCGGTGGTGAAGCACATAAGCAACCGCATCGCCGTGATGTACCTCGGCAAGATAGTGGAGTCCGCCTCCTCCCCCGACCTGTTTCACGACACCCTGCACCCCTACTCGCAGGCTCTGCTGGCCGCGGTCCCGATACCGAAGCTGAACCGAAGGAGGGAGAGGATAATACTCGAAGGAGGCGTCCCGAGCCCGATAGCCCCGCCGCCGGGGTGCCGCTTCCACACCCGGTGCCCTCGAAGGATGGACATCTGCGCGAGCGAGGAGCCGCGGCTCGTCGATGCGGGCGGAGGCCACCTGGTCGCCTGTCACAGGGTATTCGGGGCCTGATGGTATAATAAACTCGGCTTCCGTTTTTTGGGTATTCATTTCGAGCGGAGACCGCCGATAAGTATAACGGAACAAGTCCCCGCACTCAGGAGGTGAGGCGCATGAATGTCGGCATGGTGCAGAACGTCATGGCGGCGGAGCAGTCCGACGCCATGGCCCAGGTGGGCCTGCTCGTCCAGAAGAAGGCCATGGACGCGGCCAAGCTCCAAGGCCAGATGCTGCAGGAGATGATGGCCTCGATGGGGATCGGCCAGAACCTGGACGTCAGGGGCTAGGCCGGAGAGGTACGGGGGGCCCAGGCCCCCCGGTTCTTCCAGTACCTTAAAAGTCGAAGGGCTTGACCCTGATCTCGCCATCCTCGTACATCAGGGCCCCGAACTTGAAGGACTCCTTCACGCGGTAGCTTACACCCCTCATAGAGACGTACACGCCCGGGTAGCAGAGGCTCCTGGCCCTCACAGCGCCCCGGCCGCGCTTCTTCTCCATGTCCGACTCGATCTGCGCCAGCTCGTCGGTCCTCTCCTTGATCGACGCCCTCAGCGAGAAGACAGCGCGGGTGAGCTTGCCCAGCAGGGCGCGCTTCTCGTCGTCCAGCCCCCTGGCGACCTCGAGCTGCTTCAAGAAGGCGACGTTCTTCTCCGCCTTCTCGAGGTCGTCGGCGTACTTGGCCAGCTCGCCCCTGACAGCCTCCCTGCGCTCCGCCTGCTCTGGGAGGACTCCGACGATTATCTCCGTCTTCGTGCCCATCTCGCTGCCCAGCGTGGTGCAGACCACCTCCCCGCCGGCCTGTATCTTTCCCCCTGCGATCTGCGCCCTCTTCCCCCCCGAGACCACCAGATTGCCGCCGCAACGGCAGGTGCTGTGAAGCAGCGCGTTCTTTATCAGGATGTCGCCTCCGGCCCACAGGTTCGCCTGGTCCGCGAAGTCAGCGGCGATGTTGCCCCCGGCCTCGAGCCTGCCCCTGCCGGAGGCTTGCACCCCGCCGACCACGACGATGTCGCCGCCCGCCTTCAGCAGAGCGCCCTCGACCACGCCGTAGACGGTGATGGTCTCCGCGGCCTTGACCTCGAACCCGTCCTT
>CAYWKH010000129.1:0-5596 GCA_964458805.1 uncultured Synergistaceae bacterium | reverse complement strand
CGAAGGAGTAGCTTGCATACTTCGTGGCCGGCCTCACCGGGATCTCGCTGCCCGATGGCATGTCGTACACGTAGACCGACGTCCACTCGTCGGCGTAATCCTCCGGCATGCCGCGGCGCGTGCCGGACTCGTAGCGGGAGTAGACCAGGCGGTCCTGCCCCAGCCACTCCGGGCCGTACTCGCTGCTCTTCACCTCGAACTCAAGTTCCAGCCCGGGGAAGGTGTGAAGCGACCAGCGCCTCGAATGCTCGTCCACGACCTCCATCACGATGAAACGATCGCCGGCCGGGTTGAAGATAAAGCCGTCCACGGCGTCGGCCCTCTCCAGCGGAAGAAACGAGTACTCCCCTGTCCGCTCGCAGTAGAAGCGGACGCCAGGTGTCTCCCCCGCGAGGTTCTCGTCGTTCTCCGGCTCGATAAGTAGCCAGTGGATCACGCCTGCCTCCGTCTCCTCGCTTGCGTAGGGGATCGGCGTCTCCTGCACGACCCCGTCCTTGAGAAACACCCACTCCCCGTCCTTGACGAGGAACTCGTTCCCGGCCATCGCCGCCCCCGCCGAAAGCGAAAGCAGGGCGCACAGCGAAGCCGCGGCCAGTAAAAACCTCGATCGGTGCCTCATTCCATTCATGGAACCACCCTCCCAGCGTCATGCGCGCCTTCGCGGGACCCGGTGCCCGCCGTGCCGCTCGCATCGTGCGCGCAGTTTTGCCGGGTAGTCCCCGGCATGTTCAACCATACACCTGTTCTTCCGGGCTGGGAATCACCCGAACGGGTGGTTTGGGTGGGGTGGGATCGGGGCTGTTCGGAGATTTACGGGTGGCGCGGCTCGACTGGACGGCTCAGTGCAACCTCGCCCTGCGCAGCTCGGCGCGGGTGTGCACTCCCAGTCTTTCGTACACCGCCCTGGCGGTGGACTTCACAGTGTTCTCCGAGATGCCGAGGCTTGCGGCGATCTGCCTGACCGTTAGCCCGTCCTTGAGCATCGCGGCGACCTCCGCCTGCCTGCCGCTCAGCGGCTGTGCGGCGGCGGGAACCCCCAGTATCGAGGCCACCCCCCTCGCCTGCCTGTCGCAGAGCGCCAGGAGGGCCGGGTCCATGCTGCCGTTGCGCAGCAGCGCGCCGAGCGCGCCGGCCTGCTCGGCGAAAGGCATCAGGACATTGTCGGGCAGGGCCAGGGCTAGCGCGGCCTCGAGGTGAGCCTCGGCCTCGCCCCGTCGTCCTTCGCGTTCCCCGGCGGCCGCGAGCAGCACCTCCACGACCACCTGCGGCAGCAGGTAGTTCATCCTTCGAGCGACTGCAACGAGGGGCTCCGCCACGGAGCGGAGCTCATCGTGGCGTCCCGCCGACAGCAGGGCGGTGGCATGAAGGGTGAGAGCGTAGGGCTGACCGTCGGCGTAGACCGCCCTGCGTATGCCGGCCGCGTCGTTCAGCCACTGCGGGATGTCGTCTAGCCGCCCCAGCAGGATGTCCGTGCAGGCAAGGCACAGGTCTGCAATCCGCGTGATGGACCTCTGCGCGGACTCTGCGGCCTCGTCCCTGATGCTATTGCGGGCCGACAGGTAGAGCTCCCGGTCGCCGCGCAGGACCGCGGTCCGGGCCAGCACCAGCCAGGCGCACAGGCTGTTCCCTGCCTGACCCGCCGCGCGGGCCGCGTACAGGGCGGAGCGGGCCATCACCTCTGCCGGCGCGTCGTCACCGCGAGCGAGGGCGGCCTCGGCCCTCATGATGTACTCACCCCCGGCCCCGTGTCCTCCGGCGAGGGCGACGTAGCAGGGAAGGCACTCGTCCATGACCGACAGGGTGTCGTCAAGGGTCCCGCTCTTCCTCCAGTAGAGGAAGAGTACCGAGGCCCCGCTCATCGTCCAGGGCATCGCGCCGCCGAAAATCTGCGATCGGGGCGGGGAGGTTATCCTCCCCAGGTCGGCGTAGGCGCGCCTGTGGTGCTCGCTCATCGCGGCTATGTCGTTGAAGTGCGGGAACGATGTCAGGATTTCGAACTCGCCCCTCACGCGCAGCAGCTCCTCCTCCGGGAGCGCGCCCGGGGTTTCGACAACCCGCCGCAACAGGCCCGAGGCCTTGGAGAAGGCATCGGTCCTCCTGTCCCTGAAAAACTGCTGGGCGAACGTGATCAGCGCCATCGGGCGACTCAGCAGGGTCTCCTCCGGGCACTCGTCGACCAGCCGCTCGAACAGGTCGATCACGCTTCGCTCCGGGAAGTTGTAGAAGAAGCGGGTGGTGAAGGGCAACGACAGGATAGAGGCGTAGTCCCCGGTCTCAAGGAAGAACTTCGTCGCCTGGAACAGGTCCCCCGCTGCGGCCGCGGCTCGCCCGGCCCTGTCGCGGGCGAGATCCCGGAAGGCGCGCGGGGTCTCCGCGAACCTGCGCAGGAGGAAGTCCTTGAGTATCCCGTGCATGTAGAAGACACCCTCGGTCGGGGAGCACGGGATGAACACGTTCTTCTCGAGGACGTCCGCTATGGCGTCGTCGGCGAGGGCGCCGTCCATCATCATGGAGGCCTGTTTCAGGGAGAACTTGTCGAACAGCGACACTCCCATGAGCAGCCGCCTGTCGCGGTCAGGCAGGCGGCCCCACAGGGCGGATTCGATGAGCCCGTCCATGTCCCCGGCGGGGGCCACGGCGCCGGTGAGCCGGTAGTGGATCATGTGGAGCTTTATCGAGGCCACCCAGCCTCCCGAGGCCCTGTATACCGCATCGAGCTCCGAGGAAGTCGGACGAAGCCCCGCGAGCCTGAAGCACCTGGCTACGCTCTCTCTGTCGAACAGGTAGTCCCCCGCGTTTATCCTCAGGATGTCCGAGGCGCTCCAGGTGTCGTCGCCAGGGATCTCCTGGGTGATGAAGACCATGCGAAGGGAGTCGCTGTTGTGCAGTGAGAAGGCGTTGACTATCCCGGTCGGGGAGTCGCACTCCAGCAGCTGGTAGTTGTCGACCACGAGGTAGGTCTCGCGGTCGCACCTGCAATCGCCCATCATGGCGGCGGCATCGGCGGCGGTGTCCCTGTCGGGCATTCCGAGCCCGCGCAGGCCGCGCGCAACGGCGGAGTCCACGTTCCCGAGGAGGTCGCAGACCCCGTTCCAGGCCCTGGTGCGAGTCTCCCCCAGGCATGTGTACCAGAAGCAGCGAGCCTCGCTCCGTCCCCTGAGGTACTCGCGGAACGAGGTGGTCTTTCCGAAGCCCGACGGGGCCTCGATGAGCGTCAGGCGGTGATTCCTGACGCCGTCCAGCCTAGCGAGGAGGCGTTCGGGCAGGTAGATCTGGTTCGTTTGCGCCATGTTGCACCCTCCTTCGGAATTATCCCTGCGGCTAGGTTCATTATTCGACAACCGCGACGTTTAATCAAGTGGTACGATGCTAGAAAATGACGAATACGCGAGCTTCGCGGAGTAATTCCGAGGATATTGGAAGAATCACGCCAAAATCGACACTCGCGGGCCGTCACGCCTCTTTATTCGACCCATAAAAGCAGTTATAATCTATAAGGTTAATATTGGTCAAAGGAGTGATTGGCGATGGATTTCGCAAAACTTACCACTAAATCGCGGGAGGCGTTCACCGAGGCGCAGAACAGGGCCGTCACCTACGGTCACACGGAGGTGGACGGGGAGCACCTGCTGCTGGCCCTGGCCGAGCAGGCGGACGGCCTGGTGCCGCGTCTGCTGGTCCGCATGGGGGTGGACACGAGGAGCCTGGTCAGGCGACTGGAGGACGAGCTGTCCAGGCGGGTGCGCGTCTCCGGTCCCGGGGCCGAGCCGGGCAAGGTGTACATCTCTCAGCGCCTGTCGCGCCTGATGGTGAAGGCGCAGCAGAGAGCCGAGCAGCTCAAGGACGAGTACGTGTCCGTGGAGCACATCTTCGGGGCGTTCATAGACGAGGGGAGGAGCACCGCTGCCGGGCGCATACTGGCGGAGCTCGGCGCAAGCGAGGAGAAGTTCCTCGAGGTGCTGAACGAGGTTCGCGGAAGGGCGCGGGTCTGCAGCGAGGACCCGGAGGCCACCTACGAGGCTCTAGAGAAGTACGGGCGGGACCTCGTCGCTGCCGCGCGCGCCGGCAAGCTGGACCCGGTGATAGGCAGGGACGAGGAGGTCCGCAGGGTCGTCCGGATACTCAGCCGCAAGACGAAGAATAACCCGGTCCTGATCGGCGACCCGGGGGTGGGGAAGACCGCCATAGTCGAGGGGCTGGCGGCCAGGATAGTCAACGGCGACGTCCCGGAGGGGCTTAAGGACCGCTCCATCTTCGCGCTCGACATGGGGTCCCTGGTGGCGGGCGCGAAGTACAGGGGGGAGTTCGAGGAGCGGTTGAAGGCCGTGCTCAACGAGGTCAAGGAGAGCGACGGCAGGATAATACTGTTCATAGACGAGCTGCACACGATAGTCGGCGCCGGGGCGGCGGAGGGTGCGATAGACGCGGGGAACATGCTAAAGCCGCTTCTCGCGCGCGGGGAGCTTCACTGCATCGGGGCCACCACGGTGGACGAGTACCGCAAGCGCATAGAGAAGGACGCGGCCCTGGCCCGGCGCTTCCAGCCGATCCTGGTGGAGCAGCCTACGGTCGAGGACACGGTCTCCATACTGCGCGGCCTGAAGGAGCGCTTCCAGGTGCACCACGGCGTCAAGATACGCGACAACGCCCTCGTGGCGGCGGCCGTGCTGTCGAACCGCTACATCACCGAGCGCTTCCTGCCGGACAAGGCCATTGACCTCGTGGACGAGGCCTGCGCGATGATCCGGACCGAGATAGACTCGCTGCCGGCGGAGCTGGACGCTGTCTCCAGGAGGGTGATGCAGCTGGAGATCGAGGAGGCCGCGCTGATCCGGGAGAAGGACGTGGCCAGCGGCGAGCGACTGAAGTCCCTGCGGAGGGAGCTGCAGGAGGCCCGCGAGGAGCAGGCGGGGATGCGCGCCCGGTACGAGGCCGAGAAGAAGGAGATAAGCGCCGTCCGGGAGCTCAGGCAGCGCATCGAGTCCATCGGACGCGAGATAGAGAGGGCGGAGCGCGAGTACGACCTGAACAGGGCGGCCGAGCTGAAGCACGGCACTCTGCCGCGGCTGGAGGCGGAGCTCCGGGAGAGGGAGACGGGGCTGGACGACGGCCAGTCCAGGCTGCTGCGCGAGGAGGTCACCGACGAGGAGATAGCCCAGATAGTGGGCCGCTGGACCGGCATTCCCGTGTCCCGCCTGATGGAGGGGGAGAGGGAGAAGCTGCTGAAGCTGGATGAGGTGCTTCACCGCCGGGTCGTCGGGCAGGACGAGGCGGTGGAGCTGGTGGCCGACGCGGTGCTGCGCGCCCGCTCCGGGATAAAGGACCCGAGGCGGCCGATAGGCTCCTTCATCTTCCTCGGGCCGACCGGGGTCGGGAAGACCGAGCTTGCCAAGACCCTGGCCGAGGCCCTTTTCGACAGCGAGGAGAACCTGATCAGGCTGGACATGTCAGAGTACATGGAGAAGCACTCCGTCTCCCGCATGGTCGGAGCGCCCCCCGGCTACGTCGGCTACGAGGAGGGCGGCCAGCTCACCGAGGCCGTGCGCCGCAGGCCCTACTCCGTGATCCTGTTCGACGAGATCGAGAAGGCGCACCC
>CAYWKH010000128.1:0-5671 GCA_964458805.1 uncultured Synergistaceae bacterium | reverse complement strand
GATCTCGAGGATAAAGGCCGGGTACAACAGGGTGTTTGGATACTACCTCGAGGTTAGCAGGGCGGCAATGGCCTCCGGCGACCTGCAGATTCCGGACTGGTTCATCCGGAGGCAGACACTGGTCAACGTGGAGCGCTTCATAACCGAGGAGATGAAGGAGCTGGAGGAGAGGATAGCATCCGCCTCCTCGGAGATAGCCCTAAGGGAAGAAGCCCTGTACGACGGGCTGGTAGCCGCTGCACTCGACAGGGTGGCCGACCTCCAGGCCCTGGGCACCGTCCTGTCCGCCCTCGACGTGCTCTCCTCGTTCGCCGAGGTGTCGGCGGAACGCGGGTACACAAGGCCCGCGATGAACGAGGGGAACGAACTGGCGGTGAAGGATGCCCGCCACCCCGTGGTGGAGGAGTGCCTGGGCGACCTTCCGTTCGTCCCGAACTCGATCATGCTCGACGGCGACGGAAGGAGGATCGCTCTCATCACAGGCCCGAACATGGCCGGCAAGTCCACCTACCTCAGGACCGCGGCTCTGCTCGTGGTCATGGCGCAGGCGGGCTGTTTCGTCCCGGCCGAGCATGCTTCTCTGGGGGTGCGCGACCGCATTTTCACGCGAATAGGGGCCAGGGACGACCTTGCGAGAGGCGCGAGCACCTTCATGGTCGAGATGGTGGAGACTGCGAACATCCTCAACAACGTCACGGACAGGAGCCTGGTGATCCTGGACGAAGTGGGGCGGGGCACGTCGACCTACGACGGGATGAGCATAGCCTGGTCGGTGCTCGAGCACCTGTGCGACGGGTGCGGCTGCTCGCCCCTGGTGCTCTTCGCGACGCACTACCACGAGCTCGTCTGTTTGGAGGAGCGCTTTCCGCAGGTGGAGAACCTCACCATGGCGGTTAAGGAGGATTCGGACGGTGTATTCTTCCTGCACCAGGTGATCAGGGGAAGCGCTGACCGGTCCTACGGGATCGAGGTGGCTCGCCTGGCGGGACTGCCTAGGGCGGTGCTCAGAAGGGCGTTCGAACTTCTGCAGAGCTTCGAGAAGGACGAAAACTGCCGGGCGCCCCGCCAGAAGCCGGGAAAGACCGGCATCCCGGCGGCGAGGCAGCTGACACTTTTCTCGCCCGAGCGCACGGGGATTATCGAGGAGATTGCGGCCCTTCAACCGGACTCTCTCACTCCGTTCAGGGCTCTTGAACTGCTCTACTCGCTGGTGGAAAAGTGCAAGGAGGCGACGCATTGAGGATTATGCCGCTGCCGGAGGACGTCTACTCCCGCATAGCAGCCGGAGAGGTGATAGAGCGCCCCTCCTCCGTCGTCAAGGAGGCGGTAGAGAACGCCATCGACGCGGGCGCAACCGAGATATCCGTGTTGCTCGCGGAGGGGGGCAAGATCCGGATTGTCGTCGAGGACAACGGCAGCGGGATCTCATTCGACGAGCTTCCGCCGGCGGTCTCGCGCTACGCCACCAGCAAGATAAGCACGGTGGAGGAGATGGAGGCTCTTATGTCGCTCGGGTTCCGCGGGGAGGCACTCGCCAGCATAGCGGCGGTGAGCCGCCTCGAGCTGCGTTCGCGCAGAAGAGAGGACGAGGAGGGGGGGATGATCCGGGTCGAGGGCGGAAGCACGACGCGGCACGAGAGGACGTCCGCCCGCCCCGGGACCAGGGTGTCCGTGGAGGACCTGTTCTTCACGCTCCCGGCGCGCAGGAAGTTCATGAAGACCACGGCCACGGAGGCCAGGCGAGTCTTCGCATTGGTGAGGGACTTCGCGGTAGCATACCCTTCGATCTTGTTTACATGCAGGAGCGACGGAAAGACGGTCTTCTCCTCCCCCGGCGACGGCGACAGGGAGTCGCTTTTCGCCCTTGTATGGGGCGGGGAGGGGCTGGATTCGCAAGGCGGAGGCTCGCTCAGGATGTGCGAGACCGCGACCACGAACCTGAGGCTCGAGTGCTGGTGGATGCCCTTCCCCGGCAAGACCCGGAGCCAGGTGTCGGCCTTCGTCAACGGCAGGGTGGTAAACGACACCCTTATAAAGGGGGCTACGGGTGCCCTGGCCAGGACGATGACCGGCAACTGGGCGCTCTTCTTCACGGTCCCGCCCGCGCTGCTCGACGCCAATATCCATCCGGCGAAGGCGGAGGTCCGCTTCCGATATCCGGGCGAGGTGTTCGACGCTGTGCAGCAGGCGGCGCTCATCCTGTCCGGAAGGCCGTCGTCCATCGAGCCCGCCGCGGCAGGAGTATATCGCCCCGCGCCGGGCATCGACCGAGGCAGACCGAGGGTTTCCGACGAATCCTTTGCTCAGGCGGACGACCTGTTCAACAGGGTGGCCTCTGAGCCGTTCGCCGTCGCGGTCGGGCCCGAACTGCCTTCCGCGGCCGGAGAGCCGCGCGCTGTCCGTCCCCCGGAGGGCGGCTCGAGTGGCGACTGCGTGCGTTTCATCGGGTTGACGTCGTCGGGATACGCCCTGCTAGAGACGCAGGACTCGCTGGTTTTGATGGACCCGCATGCGGCCCACGAGAGGGTGAATTACGAGCGGGTCAGAGCTGTCTCCGCCCGCAATCCCGCGGCGCAGAGCTGCGCGGTGCCTATCCCTTTGCCCCCGTCGTTCTCGATGTCCGCCAGGGAGCACGCCGAGGCTCTGAGCGAGGTGGGGTTCGCATTCGAGGAGCAGGGCGGACTGCTGTGCCTCTCGGCTTACCCCTCCCTCCAGGGAGTGATCGACGAGGACCCCGTCCGACTGCTTCGCTCGGTCCTGTCCGAGTGGACGGAGGACCTTAAGGCCTCTCTGTCCGACGTTCTCTGGAAGAAGCTGGCCACTCTCGCCTGCGGTCGGTCCGTGAAGCTTGGCCAGGACATGTCGCGCGACGAGTGCCTTGTCCTCTGGAGGGACTTGAACGCCTGCGAGCAGCCTTGGACGTGCCCCCACGGCAGACCGACCGTCATGGCCATGCCACTGAAAAAACTGGCCTCGTTCTTCGGAAGGGAGTGACCCTGTGACTCTGCCTGCACGCATACCGATCGTGGCAATAGTCGGCCCCACCGCGGTAGGCAAGACTGCGGTCAGCATCGAGTTGGCGACGCGCCTCGACGCGGAGGTGATCTCGGTGGACTCGCGCCAGGTTTACAGGTACCTGGACGTGGGCACGGACAAAGTCTCCGTCGAGACCAGGCGCAGGGTGATCCACCACATGATAGACGTGGCCGACCCGGATCAGCCCTACTCGGCCGCCGACTTCGTGACTGGCTGCGCGGACGCTGTGGATCGAATTCTGGCCAGGGGGCGAGTTCCTTTGCTGGCAGGCGGGACTCCATTCTTCTTCGAGGCTTTTTTTAGGGGCATGCTGTCCGAGGATCTGCCGAAGAGCCAGGAGTTGCGAGCGGAGCTGGAGGAGATGGCCTCCACCCGCGGCGCCGCCGCACTGCACTCTCTCCTCGGGACGATGGACCCCAAGAGCGCGGCGAGGCTGCACGAGAACGACGTCAGGCGCGTCGTCCGAGCCCTGGAGATCTGCAAACTTACGGGAGACACCGTCGAGGAGGCCTGGTCCAAGAGGATGAAGCTGGGGTCCCAGGGCAGGTACGACGTGCTGTACATAGGTTTGACACGCGAGCGCTCTCTTCTCTGCGAGGGAATCGAACGGCGGGTTCGCGAGCAGTTCGACTCGGGGTTCGTCGAGGAGGTGGAGTGGTTGCTCTCGAATGGCTACGACGAACGGTTTCCGTCGATGCTCGGATTCGGATACAGGGACATCGTGGACTTCCTGCGGGGCGGGTGCACGCGCGAGGAGGCGGCATTGAGCGACGCAAGGCAGACTAAGGCATTTTCTCGAAGACAGATGACGTGGTTTCGGAAATTTTCTCCAATAGTATGGTATGATACCGACGGTCGCTCGATAAGCAGCATAGTCGACGCGGTCGAGAAGGAATCGAGAAGCCACCTTGGGAGATGATGCGCAGCCGATGGAGCAGAAAAAAGAGATAGAGATCGCCTCGCCCACCGGCTTCTGCTTCGGAGTCAAGAGGGCCATCGAGAGCCTTGAGCAGCGGATTGAGGAGTGCTCCGGGCTGCCGGACGGGGGGAGGGTGTACTCCATAGGTATGCCGATCCACAACCCGCAGGAGGTGGAGCGTCTCTCTAAGAAAGGCCTGAAGGTGGTCGACAGGATAGAGGATATCCCGCCCGGGTCTCATGCGTTCGTCCGGGCGCACGGTGCCCCTCCCTCTCAAAAAGAGGGGCTGGTCGCGCGTTGCGGAGCTGACAACGTCACCGACGCCACGTGTCCTTTCGTGAAAAACGCGCAGGACAAGGCGGCGTTCCTCTCGAAGGAGGGGTATTCCGTGCTCGTCCTCGGAGACCCAGGACACCCGGAGATCCAGGCGATAGTGGGGTGCGCGGGGGGTGACGTGATGGTGGCCTCCTCGCTCCGGGAGGTAGAGTCGATCGGCAAGCGGGACAGGCTGGGGGTCATATCCCAGACAACCCAGAAGGGGGAGTTCCTGGGGGCCGCCGCCTCGATCCTCGCGCCCCAGGCACGCGAACTAAGGGTCTTCAACACGATATGCGGTGCCACCACGCAGCGCCAGGAGGCCGTCAGGAGGATAACCTCCCGGGTGGACGGCCTGATAGTAGTGGGCGGGCGCAACAGCGCCAATACGGCCAAACTGGTCGAGATAGCGCGGTCGCAGGATTGCGACGTGTTGTGGATCGAGCACGCGGGGGAGTTGTCCATCGACTGGTTCGCCAGAAGGTCCAAAATTGGAATAGCAGCCGGTGCCAGCACACCGGACTGGCTGATAGAAGAAGTCAAGCACGCTATAGAAACTTCGCAGGTGTCAAGGGGGATGGATGGTTATGATGGAAGAAATGATGAATGAGGAGCTTCTCGCAGCAGATGTAGAAAACACCGGGACTGAGGGTAACAACGAGGAATACGAGCACGAGCCCCAGGAGACCATGGAGAGTATTCTCGAGCAGTACGGCGAGGTCGAGGAGCTGCACCGCGGGAAGATAGTCACCGGCACCGTGGTGAACGTGGTGGAGGGCGGTTGGCTCGTTGACGTCGGGTACAAGTGCGAGGGTTTTCTCCCGACCAAGGAGTGGTCGCACAGGGTCCTGGTAGAGAGCGAGGAAGAGCCCGCCATCGATGAGAGGATCCAGGTCCAGGTGGTTAATATTCGCCACGGCGAGGAGGCGCAGCTTCACGTAAGCCGCTGGAGGTGCGAATTTGACCGCCGCTGGAACGAACTTGAGGATAAACTCGCGCAAAGCGATGTCGTCTCTGTAAAGGGGATCCGCAAGGTGAAGGGCGGCCTGATGGTCGAATGCTGCGGGCTCGAGGGTTTTGTGCCCATCTCTCACCTGGCCGAGGAGGGCAGGGGAGTCAACCCGGGCAAGTTCGTCGGCGAAGTGTTCGACGCCAAGCTGATGGAAAAGGATAAAAAGAAGCACCGCCTGGTGTTCTCGAGGCGTCTCATCGTCGAAGAGACTCTCGTGGCGGAGCGCGACTCTTTCTACGAGAATGTCAAGGAAGGCTCCGTGATAGACGGCGAGGTCAGCAGCATCACCTCGTTCGGCGTTTTTGTGAACGTAGGGCCGATCGACGGCCTTGTCCACATGAGCGAGCTCTCATGGAAGAGGAACATCAAGCCTAAGGAGATGTTCAAGA
>CAYWKH010000127.1:0-5672 GCA_964458805.1 uncultured Synergistaceae bacterium | reverse complement strand
CAGGAGAAGGAGATGTTCGAGAAGTCCTTCAAGGAGTGGGGCACGACCTACATAGAGTGGGGGCAGGCGGACATCGACAGGATAACCAACGAATTCTCCCTCCCCTACCTCGACAAGATCGAGCAGGAAATTGGCTCCAAGGACCCGAGGGTGGCCGAGGCCATCCAGATCATCAAGCAGTTCATGAAGGATCGCGGATACATAGAATAGCCTGACAAGGAGGGGAGGCCGCCAGGCCTCCCCTCCTTTCTTTTCAAGTCGCCTCGCCTAGAACACCGCGTAGTCCGCGTCCTTCGGATCGGCCACGAACATGTGCCCAGGGGAGTGGGTGATGCAGAACGGCGGCTTGACGTCCATGATGGCCGCCTGCGGCGTGCACCCGCACGCCCAGAAGACCGGGACCTCGCCGGGGTTGATGTCAACCGCGTCGCCGAGGTCGGGACTGTTTATGTCCTTTATCCCGATCAGCGCGGGGTCCCCTATGTGCACGGGGGCGCCGTGCACCGCGGGGAAGCGGCCCGTGCAAAGCACGGCCTTCGGCACCATGGCCGCCGGTATCGGCCTCATGCTGACGACGACCGGGCCTCTCAGCGCGCCCGCCGGGGTGCACTGTATGTTGGTAACGTACATGGGCACGTTCCTGTTCTGCTCTATGTGGCGGACCGGTATCCCGGCCTCTAGCAGGGCCCCCTCGAACGAGAAGGAGCAACCTAGAAGGAACCCCACCAGGTCGTCCCGCCAGTACTTTTTTACGTCCGTCGGCTCGTCGACGCAGACCCCGTCCTTCCAGACTCGGTAGCGCGGGATGTCGGTGGATATATCCGCCCCCGGCGCCACGAGCTTCGGCTCGGGATCCCCCGGCTCGGTGACGTCCAGGATCGGGCAGGGCTTGGGGTTCCTCTGCGCGAAGACGAGAAAGTCGTAGGCCAGGTCGCGCGGCAGGACTACAAGGTTCCCCTGCACATGCCCCTTGCACATGCCGGGGGTCGGCAGGGTCCACTTTCCCTCCCTGATGAGCTGTCTTACCTCGCGCGGCGAGCTGTCCGCGAAGTCGGAAGCCTTCACTGGTCCAACACCTCCCTTATAGTGCTGATCACGACGCCGTTGTCCTGCAGGGCCTTCCTTATGCAGGCCGCCATCTCCACCGCGGAGGGGTTGTCGCCGTGCATGCATATCGAATGAGCCTTCAGTCTTATGTCCTGCCCCTCCGCCGAGCGGACTACTCCCTCCTTCACGAGGCGCACCATGCGCGCGGCCGCCTCGTCCGGGTCGTGCACGAATGCGCCGGGCTTGCTGCGCGGCACCAGCGAGCCATCGTTCATGTACCCTCTGTCCGCGAAGGCCTCGGCCGCGTAGCGCACCCCCTCCTCGGCTGCGGCCTGTTCGAACAGCGAGTTGGCCAGGCCAAGGAGAATGATGTCCTCGCCCGCGTCGCGCGTGGCCCGCGCGATCGCCTTGGCCAGCGAGATGTCCTTGGCCGCCTGGTTGTACAGGGCCCCGTGCGCCTTCACATGCTGCAGCGACATTTCGTGCGCGGCGCATACCGCCTGCAGGGCCCCTATCTGGTACAGGGTGAACGCGTACACCTCGTCAGGCGAGCACCCCATCGTCCTGCGGCCAAAACCCTGAAGGTCCGGAAAGCCAGGGTGAGCCCCCACCGCCACGGCCGCATCCTTGGCCGCCCGCACCGTGCGCAGCATGACCTCGGGATCGCCGGCGTGGAAGCCGCACGCCACGTTGGCGGAGCTGACGTGCGCCATCACCTCGCGATCCATCCCCATGCGCCACGGCCCGAAGCTCTCGCCAAGGTCGCTGTTAAGATCAATCCTGAACATCATTTCACCTCCCCGATCTCCTCCCAGCAGACGGCGTGCTCGATGCCGTCCACCCGGATGATCGCACTTCCGCTCGGGCGGGCCTGGACGGGCCTGGCCCCTGAGGAGCGCCATGCGGCCCGCAGGGCCCTGAGCCCGTCGCGGGCGCGAGCCTCCCCCCTGACCAGCTCCACGGCCTCCTCCAGCGCGACCCTCGCGAACCTCGCGACCGCCCCCGGCAATCGCTGCGCCAGGGCGGACGTGTCCACCGAACATACGACCCCTATCTTGGTGTAGCCGCCGGTGGTCTGCCTGTCAGCCAGCATGACTATCGGCTGACCGTGCCCGGGCACCTGCACGGCGCCCAGCGGGATGGCGTCAGAGATGATGTCGGCCGGGCCGGCGTGCTCTATAGACTCTCCGTCCATCCTGTACCCCATCCGGTCCGCGCTGTTCGAAATGACGTACTCGGTCCCGTAGAAGGAGGCGAGCCCCTTGTCTGTGAAGCAATCCTCCTGAGGGCCGGGCAGAACTCGCAGCGGCGCCGCCGGGTCACGCGACGGACGGAGCTCCGCCGGGCAGACCAGCCCCTCGCAGCGCCTCCACAGAGGGGCGGGCTCGCCGCAGCGCAGTGCGTCTCCCTTTTTCAGCGCCCTCCCCTCGTGCCCGCCGACCTTTGCGCGCGTGTAGGTCGAGCGGCTTCCCATCACCAGAGGCACATCAACGCCGCCTGATATGCACAGGTAGGCCCTGCAGCCGAAGGATGGCGAGCCGAAGCCGAGCACGTCGCCCGCTCTTACAGTCACCGCGGTCCAATTCGGCACGTGGGCCCCGTTCACCCTGAAGCCCAGCTCCGCGCCTGTCACCGCCGCCACGGCCTCCCCCTCGATCACCTCCAGGGTCGGCCCCAGCAGGGTGACCTCGAGCGCCGCGGCGTTCTCCACGTTTCCCACCAGTATGTTGCCCAGCCTGAACGACTGCATGTCCATGGCACCGGCTACGGGCATACCCTGCCCCTGGTGGCTCCACCGGCCTGAATCCTGCACGGTCGTCAGCATTCCCGGCATCTGAACCGATAGCGCAATAGAGCCGCTCATGCCGATTCCTCCTCGAGTATCTCCGGCCGGTAGGTACGGCCGGCGGTGGCCGACTCGACGGCATCGAACTCCGCCCTGTCCACAGGGCGGAAGCGCACCCACATCCCCGCCTCCAGGAAGATAGCCGGGTCGCGATCCGGGTAGAACATCATCATCGGAGTTCGCCCTATGAGCTGCCACCCTCCCGGGCTGGCTATGGAGTATATGCCTGTCTGCTTTCCTGCTATGCCGACCGATCCGGCGGGGATCAGCTCCCTTGGGTTCTTGAGGCGCGGAGTCTCCAGCGAAGGATCCATCCCGCCCAGGTAGGCGAAGCCCGGCGTGAAGCCGAGCATGTAGCAGTAGCAGTCGTTGGCCGAGTGGCGGCGGACCACCTCGTCCGCCGCCAGCCCGGTGTGAGCTGCCACGTTCTCCAGGTCGGGCCCGTCGTCCCCGCCGTAGAGGACCGGGACGACCACGACCCTTCTCACGCTGCTCCCCGCCCCCGCGCCCGTCGAGACCATCATGCCCTCAAGCCTGCGCTGCAGCGCCTCGACGTCGGCAGTCACCGGGTCGAAGTAGATGGCCAGGGACCTGTAGGTGGGGACCGCGTCAAGAAACCCCGGGAAGCCCATCCCCCTCACGGAGACCGCGAGGGCCGCGACGCGCCCGTTCACATCCATGTCTATCGCCTCGCCGTACTCCACGACCAGGCATCCGTCGCCGGCGCCGAGCAGCCTTGGATACACTTTATCCGGCACTCATACACCGCCTCCTTCCCTTCTGTTGACCTAGCGGTGCGGCTACTTGAACAGCTGCATGATGCCGGTGAACGAGTTGAAGCCCATCCACGCGGTGAACACGACTATCACCCAGCCCAGCGCCGACATCCACAGCGGGTGCCTGTAGTCCTTCATGATGCTCCTGTTGTGCGCGGCCATCAGCACGCATCCGAGCGAAAGCGGCAGGATCAGCCCGTTGAGCGAGCCCGCCACTATCAGCAGCACCACCGGGCGGCCTACCGTCGCCAGGATGGACGTGGACGCCAGGATGAAGCCTATGATCCAGAAGCGGTAGTACTTGTCCACGACGCCGAACAGGGTCCGCAGGAAGGAGACCGACGTGTAGGAGGCCCCGACAACCGAGGTTATGGCAGCGGCCCACAGGACCACGCCGGCGATTCGGAAGCCGAGCTCTCCGGCGCCGATCTGGAAGGCGGACGCCACCGGGTTGCTCATGTCGATCGCTGTGCCGGTCAGCACGACCCCGAGGAATGCGAGGAAGAGCAGGTAGCGCATCACGCCTGTGATCATGATGCCGTTGACCGACCCCTTGGTGATCTCGCGGATGTGCTCCTGCCCGACGATGCCGGCGTCGATGATCCTGTGGGCGCCGGAGAAGGAGATGTAGCCTCCCACCGTCCCGCCGACAAGCGTGAGGACCACCAGCCACTTGTACTCCTTCAGAAGCTGCATGCTGCCGAACGGACGCACCATCTCCTGCACCGTCTCCATGACGGGGGGCTTGGTGACGAAGACGATGTAGAACACCAGGATGAGCATCAGGATGCCAAGGATCTGGGTGAACTTGTCCATCGCCTTGCCGAGGTCCTTCCACAGGAAGATGGCGATGGCTATGCCGGCGCTGATGAAGGCGCCCACCATCTGCTCTGTGCCGAACAGGACCTGGAAGCCGAGCGCCGCGCCGCCGACGTTTCCGACGTTGAAGGCGAGGCCGCCGAGCGCCACCGCGAACGCAAGGAAGTAACCAAGGCCGGGGAGCACCCTGTTGGCCACATCCTGCCCCCTCAGGCCGGATACCGCGAGCACCCGCCAGATGTTGAGCTGAACCACGATGTCGATGAGGATGGACAGCAGTATTGCGAATGAGAATACCGTCTTCAGTTCGTTGGTGAATGATACCGTCTGAGTCAAGAACCCGGGCCCGATGGCCGAGGTCGCCATGAGGAATGCCGCTCCGAGAAGAATGCTGAGTGTTTCGCTCCTGCTCCTAACCTGACTCTTTTCCAGCTCCGACATGCACTTGCCCTCCGAATCTCGATCGAGATATGGCGCGCCGACGCGCCACAAGTATTATACACGAACTCCTCCCCGCGCCACGCACTGCCCTTCAGCCCCGGCGACCACCATAACACGCTGCAACGAGCACGAGCGAGATTTTTCGAAATACAGAGCCTCGGTATTGCCCGACCAGGGCTGATGCCTTATAATCATCTTAAATATAAATTTTCTAATAATGACTACTGTTCCAGTCGGAATAGGACCTCCGAGTCTCAGGGCCTAAAAGCGCATTGCCCACGGGCTGAGACCGACAGGGTGTGTTTGGAAACGAACACGCCTCCCATATGGCAAGGAGGCTTTTTGGGGACACCTGCTCAACCCCGGTGGCGAATGCTGACCGGTTGAGGTCCCGTAGACGGCGAAGGCCGCCCTCCTTGCGCGGAGGACGGCCTTTTTCATTTCCATTCCGTGCGCGGAAGGGGGTGTGCCGGGCGAGCGGATGAACGAGCCTGCGGCGGCGCGATGGACGCTCCGAGCTGATGTCAGGTCCGGAGCGGATCGCGGGCTCGGTTGTTGTTGCAAACGGAGACATCCAGTTTTGAAAGGAGCTGTGTACAGGATGATTCAGAAGGTGTTTTACGTCAACGGCGTCGAGCGCAATATCGTGGTCGAGGACGACAGCGTCCTCTCCACCGTGCTTCGCGAGCAGCTCGGCCTGACCGGCGTAAAGGTGGGGTGCGGCCAGGGGCACTGCGGCTCGT
>CAYWKH010000126.1:3899-5706 GCA_964458805.1 uncultured Synergistaceae bacterium | reverse complement strand
CACGATCAGGCCCCCTCTCCGGCGCTCGCGGCCCCGCGCCTCTTCCAGGCGAACAGCGCCTCCATAGCGGCAAGCAGGATGAAGACCGCTATTATCGTGTCTATCAGGGTCTTGGGCACCCCGGTGAACCGCTCCATCCCGAGAGCCCCGGTCTTGAGCACGGCCAGGAAGAGCGCGAGCACCGGAACCATGCGGATGTCGTTCTTCGCTATCAGAGAGGCGAGCATGCCGTCGAAGGCTATCCCCGGCGAGAAGTTGTCCAGGAAGTGTCCGTGGATGCCCATCACCTCTATCGCCCCGGCCAGCCCCCCGATCGCGCCGGACAGGATCATCCCCCAGACCATGACCTTCTTCGGCGGGATGCCGACGTACTCGGAGAAGTCCGGGTTCTGCCCCACGTGGCGCAGGCGGAACCCCCAGGTGGTGTGGTGCAGCACCCACCAGACCAGCAGCAGCACCCCGATCGCGACGAACAGGCCGATGTTGACCCGGCTGGGCTTCAGGAAGCGCAGAAGCTTCGCCGACTCCTCGATGGAGGGGGTGCGCGGTATGCTGGTGCGGGCGGAGAACGGGTTCCCAACCAGGTAGGACGTGAAGAATATCGCGACGTAGTTCATCAGGATGGTGACGCAGACCTCGTTCACCCTCCAGAAGGCCTTGAGCGCGCCGGGTATCGCCCCCCACGCACCGGCCACTACCATGGCGAGGGCGAAGCAGACCGGCACGTGCACCACCGGGTGAAGCCCCGTCAGGGCGTACCCCGCCCACGCCGCCGCCATCGCGCCGAGGTAGAGCTCCCCCTCCACGCCCACGTTGAACACCGATACCTTCGCCGAGACGGCGAAGGCCAATGCCGTCAGCATGAGGGGCACGAAGCGTTCGAACACGCCGCCGATGTTGAATTTTCCGACGAAGGCCCCTCGGAAAAGCTGGTAGTACGCCTCGACCGGGTCGTAGCCCAGCAGCATTATGGCGGCCCCCCCTATGGCCAGAGACAGCAAAATCGTAAGCAGGGTCGCTCCCCAGGATGTCCTAGTCATCTTCTTCCTCCGGTCATGAGCAGTCCAAGCGACAGCTCGTCCGCCTCCGACGAGACAACCTCTCCGGTGATGCGCCCCTCGAACATCACGGCTATCCTGTCCGAAAGGCTGAGTATCTCCTCCAGGTCGGACGAGATCAGCACAACTGCGGCGCCCTCCTTCTTCGCCCGGTTCAGCTCCGCTCGAATCGTCTCGATCGATCCTATGTCGACGCCCCTGGTCGGCTGGGAGGCCAGCAGAACCGGCGCCCTCCTGGACACCTCGCGCGCCACCACCACCTTCTGGGCGTTGCCGCCCGATAGCCCCGCCGCCGGGATGTCCGCGCCAGCCGGGCGGATGTCGTACGAATGTATCAGACCGTCGGCGAACTCGCGCACCATGTCCCAGCTTATCACCCCGCCTCGCGACAGGGGGGGCTCGGAGAAGGAGCAGGCGGCCAGGTTCTCCTTGACGTCCGACTGCCTGTCCAGACCCCTGAGGTTGCGGTCCTCCGGGATGTGCGACAGCCCGTGCTCCCGGATTTTGCGCGGCGGCATGTTCTGCACCTCCACCCCGCCCAGGGTCACGCGCCCCCTCTGCACGGGGCGAAGCCCCGCGATCGCCTCCGCCAGCTCGCTCTGCCCGTTGCCGTTGACGCCGGCGATGCCGAGGATCTCCCCCCTTCGAACCGAGAAGGAGACCCCCCTGAGCTTCGAAAGCTCCTTCTCGCCCGGGACGTACACCCCCTCCACGGAGAGGGCCACCTCCCCCGGCTCTGCCGGGACAGG
>CAYWKH010000126.1:0-3889 GCA_964458805.1 uncultured Synergistaceae bacterium | reverse complement strand
CCCCCCAGGAAGACCTCGCGCCCGACCATCAGCCTCGCCAGCTCCGGCGCGGTCGCCGAGCTCCCGTCCAGGGTGGCGATGTGCCTGCCCCCCCTCATGACGGTTACGCGGTCGCTGATCTCCAGCACCTCCCTGAGCTTGTGGGAGATGAAGACTATGGACTTCCCGTCCCGCTTCATCGACCGAAGGATCGAGAAGAGCTGCTCCGACTCCTGCGGCGTGAGCACCGAGGTGGGCTCGTCCAGCACCAGGATCTCGGCCCCCCTGTACATGGTCTTGATTATCTCGACGCGCTGGGCCTCCCCTACCGATATCTCCCCGACCTTCTTGTCGGGGTGGACGCTCAGCCCGTAGGTCCGCGCGTAGTAGTCGATCTTGTCAAGGGCGGCCCTCCTGTCGATCCGGGCCCCCCGCCTCGGCTCGAAGCCGAGAATTATGTTCTCGAGCACGGTCATCTCGCGGACGAGCATGAACTCCTGGTGGACCATCCCGATCCCCAGCCCTATGGCCCGCTTCGGCGTCAGGGAGGAAAAGGGCTCGCCCCTGACCGTTATAGCGCCGCTCTCCGGCGAGTACATGCCGTACAGTATCTTCATCAGGGTGGACTTGCCCGCCCCGTTCTCCCCGACGAGGGAGTGTATCTCCCCCTCCTCCAGGGTGAACATGCCGTCCTGAACGGCCTTCACCCCCGGGAACTCCTTGTTGATTCCGCTCATCTCGATCAGGATGCTCGACACCTGCCCCACCTCGCGGCAGGGGCGGACGGTCGTCTCGCCCGCCCCCGGATGATAGAGTTAGTCCCTCTGGAAGCCTTCGTAGGAGTCAACCTTGATATTGCCCGCCATGACCTCCTCCGTGAGCTTCTGGATGCTGTCGAGGATGTCCTGCGGGAACTTGTCGCCCAGGGCCTGCTTCATGGTGGCCATGTCGGTGAGCCCCACCCCGCCGTTGGCGATGGTCATGTCGAGGATCTTGCCCCCCTCGAAGTTTCCCTCCACGAACGCCTTGGTGATCAGGTAGCTGCCCATGTCAACCCTCTTGAGCATCGAGGTGAGGATGTGCCCCGGGTAGGTGTCGTCCTGGTTCAGGTCCACCCCGACGGCATACTTCTTGGCCTCGAAGGCCGCCTCGAGGATGCCGTTTCCCGTGTTCGAGGCGACATTCATCACGATGTCGGCGCCCTGCTCGAACTGCGCCAGGGTCAGCTCCTTGCCCTTTAGGGGGTCGTTGAACGTGCCGGCGAAGGAGACCAGCACGCGCGTGTCGGGGTCGACGTAGGCCGCGCCCTGCTTGTAGCCCACCAGGAAGTCGTGAAGCACCGGGATGTCCATGCCGCCCACCCAGCCTATGATCTTCTCGGGGTTGACACCGGGGATGTCGGTCTTGGTGGTGAACATCGCCGCCGCCGCCCCCGCCAGGAAGGAGCCCTCGTTCTGAGCGAAGATGGCCGACATCACGTTGGGCGCCTTGACCACGCCGTCGATTATGCCGAACTTGACGTCGGGGAAGTCGGGCGCGTGCTGGGCTATGATCTCCTGGAGCTGGGTGCTGCACCCGAAGACCAGGTCGTACCCCTCGGACGCCATGGCCACCAGGTTGGACTCCCAGTCGGACGGCACCTTGGACTCGAGCACCTTCACCTCGACGCCGAACTCATTCATCGCGCGCTCCAGCCCCTCGTAGGCCGAGTCGTTGAACGACTTGTCGCCCAGGAAGCCGGACAGCACGAGCGCCACCCTCGGCTTGGAATCCGCCGCTGCCGCCGCGCCCGCCAACGACAGTGCGATCACCAGTACCATTGCCGCAAGAACAACCTTCTTCATGCCTTTCATGCGATCTCCTCCTTGGAATTTCAGTGCAATGCGCCTGCCGCCGAATAATGGAGGCCCTTAAGTGCGCGAAGACGCCCGGCGTCGCGCCGGGCTTGTCATCCCATGCCAGCCGGGTCAACACCCCCTTCCGAACGCCGCTGCCGCGGCGGTGGACCTTCTCACCACGAGACTCGCGCTCATCGTGACCGAGCGCGCCGGCATCCTCTCGTCCGCGATCCTTTCGTGCAGCAGCGCGAAGGCCGCCCTTCCCATGGCCTTCTTGGGCTGCGAAACCGTCGTCAGGGGGGGGTTGAAGAACGAGGATAGCTGTATGTCGTCGTACCCCACCACCGACACATCCTCCGGGACGCGCACCCCCATACCGCACAGGGCCGTGATGGCGCCGAAGGCCATGAGGTCGTTGAAGGCGAACAGGGCGGTAGGGGGATCCGGGGATGACATCAGGGACAGGGCGGCGTTGTAGCCGCTCTCGGACTGGAAGTCCCCCCGCCGCACCAGCCTCTCGTCGAAGGCCAGGTCCGCGCGCTGCAGCGAGTGGACGTAGGCCCTGAAGCGCAGCAGAGACGGGGTGGAGTTGGCGGGACCGGTTATCACGGCGATCCGCCTGTGACCCAGCGCCAGGAGGTGCTCCACCGCCATGCGCCTCGACCTTCCGTCCCGGTCGACCAGCACGATGGGCACCGCGAGCCTGCGCCTGACAGTCTCCCTGAGCCGCGAATCGCGGACGTTGAAGAGGATGATCCCCTCGACCCGCCTCTCCGCAAGGAGCTCGACGAAGCCGTTCTCCCTCTCGGCGTCGCCCTCGGAGTTGCACACAAGGATGTTGTAGCCCGCCTCGAGCGCTGCGTCCCTGACTCCCCGCGTGGACTCCGAGAAGAACGGGTTGGTGTCGTCGATCAGTATCACTCCGATCGCCCCGGAGCCCTTCCTCCTGAGGCTGCGGGCGACCTGGTTCGGCCTGTACCCCAGCTCCTCCACGGCCTGGCGCACCCTCTCGCGCAGGGCGCTGCCCACCGGCCTGGTGCCGTTGATGGCGTGGGATACCGTCGCGGTCGAGACGCCCGCCCTGCCGGCCACATCCTTGATTGTCGCGGTTCGCTTCATCCTGGACACCTCCGGGCGGATACAATCTCCACTGGTAAAGCACCGATGGCCCACGAATGCGTAAACGATTTACACGGTTGTTTATCTCATAAACGCACGCCCCTGTCAACTTCGTCGGCCGCGTGGCGTCGGGGCCGCGACATTGACACGAAAGGGCCTAGGCTGTATATTCTTCCGCGTTTCTTCCCGCTTTTTAGAACTTCATCAAAATACAAGGAGTGATGTAGAGTGATAAGCTTCTTCAGGAACCTTACCTTTCGATCGCGAATTCTCCTTCTCACACTGCTGCTCTGCCTGTTCACCGCCGTAGCCTCGTGGGTGGGCTACACCAGGCTGGTCGCGGCCGGGGAGGATCTGGACACAATGTATAGCAGCGGTGTACTCCCCGTGCTTTGGATGAATGATACCAAGGCCAACGTCGAGGCGATCAGGGGAGATTTTTACGAGATGCTCCTGGCAAAGGATGACTCTGAAATCAAGGCCCTGCTGGAGGACATAGCTGAGCGCAGGAACACAAACGATAGGAACCTTGAATCCTACAGGAAGATAAACCTGGAGGAATATGAACTAAAACGTCTGCCTGAGGCGGAGAAATTTCTAATCGATTTCCGAAAGGCTACTGACGCCGTGATAAAACTTGCGCAACAGAAGAAGAATGACGAGGCTTACGCTCTTTTTAAAAAAGACGCGGAAGCCCCTCTTGACGCCCACATCAAGGCTCTTGAAGATCTGGCCAATTATTGCGTCGAATGGAGCGGGAAGACCAACGAGGGTAATGTCGTTTCCTTAAAAGAGGCGAAGCGTCTCCTAATGGTTGTTGCCATAGCGGCCGTGGTTCTGGGCTTGCTCCTCGGCGTGCTGATAGAGCGGTCGATAAACAAGCCGCTCGGCGCGGTCGTGGGGGTGCTGAGGAAGATCGCAGCCCTTGATGTTACGTTCGACTCGTCCAAGTC
>CAYWKH010000125.1:0-5782 GCA_964458805.1 uncultured Synergistaceae bacterium | reverse complement strand
GAGAAGGACTACTCCGACGAGCGGACGATACGCGAGATTGTCAAGAAGTACTCCGACTTCATCCTGTACCCGGTGATGATGGCCACTGCGGGTAAGGGGAGCGCGGAGGAGCGCCTCAACTCCGGGAAGCCCGTCTGGCGGCGCCCGGAGAGAGATGTGACGGACGAGGAGTACTTCGAGTTCTACAAGCTGATGACCCATGACTGGGAGGATCCGGCCAGGAGGTTGGTCTTCTCCGTGGAGGGGGGGACCGAGTTCAGAGGAGTGCTGTTCATTCCGCGCAGGGCCCCCTTCGACCTGATGTTCCCGTCCAGGCGCGAGGGAGTGTCACTGTACATCAAGAACGTCTTCATCATGAACGACTGCAAGGAGCTTGTGCCGTCATGGCTGCGCTTCCTGCGCGGCGTGGTGGACTCCGAGGACCTGCCGCTGAACATATCCCGCGAGATGCTGCAGGACGACCCCCTGCTCAGGATAATCAGAAAGAGCCTGACCAGGAGGGTCCTCTCCTCCCTCAAGAAGATGCTCTCCGACGACCGCGAGAAGTACGTGTCCTTCTGGGAGGAGTTCGGGCAGGTTATCAAGGAGGGGTTGGTCTCCCTGGACGGAGGGGAGGTTGAGAACAGCGAGGCGATACTCGACCTGTGCCTGTTCCACTCCACCTCCGGGGACAAGCCGACTACGTTGAGGGAGTATGTCGACTCCATGCCGGAAGGGCAGGAGTACATCTACTACCTCACCGGCAATCGCCTGTCCGCCCTGCGCGGCTCCCCCCTGCTGGAACGCTGCTTCGAGGCCGGCTACCAGGTTCTGCTGATGACCGACCCAGTGGACGAAGTCGCCTCGGCCGGGCTCAAGGACTACTTGGGCAAGGAGTTCCGCTCCCTCGAGCTGGCCGACGCCCTTCCCAACGGGGATGGATCGCGGGACGCGGGCGAGCTCCCGTCCAGAGTCTCGGCGTTCCTGAAGGAGGTCCTGGGCGACAGGGTGGAGGACGTGAGAGTGTCGAGCAGGCTTACCGCATCCCCCGCCTGTCTTCTGTCACCCGACGGGGCGTCCTTCTCGATGGAGAGGATCCTCCGGACCATGGGAAGGGAGGCGCCTTCCGCGAGAAGGGTGCTCGAGATAAACCCCGACCACGAACTCATCCGCTCGCTTGAGGCCCGCCTTGGCGAGGATGGCGCGGCCGAGTCGCTGCGCGACTACGGGATTCTCCTGTACGAGCAGTGCCTGCTTGCCGAGGGAGGACATCTGGAGGACCCCTCCCGCTTCGCCAGGAGGGTGGCCGAGGTCATGAGCAGGAGCCTGCGCTGCACGGAGAAGGCGGCCGACAGTTGACCCCCGCCTCTGTAGCGCGGTGGAAGGCCCTGGTAGCGGTGGTGGTGTGGGGAGCGTCCTTCCCCTCCTCTAAGATAGCCGTAGCCGAGGTCTCTTTTTATACCCTGATCTGGTTGCGAATCGGGTTGGGTGCAGCCTTCATGGTCGCCTACCTGGTCGTGCGAGGAAAACTCCGCCCCCTGCCGTCTGGAGAAGTCCTGGTGTTCGCCTCCCTGGGTTTTCTCGGCATATTCTTTCATAACTCGATGCAGGCGTATGCCCTTCAGAGTGTCCCGGCCGGCCTGTCGGGCCTGATAATCGCGGCCAATCCCATCGCGATAGCCATGCTCGGCGCCCTCATTCTCAGGGAGCGTCTGAGCGCGCCCAATATGGTCGGCATCCTGCTGGCCGCCTGTGGCGTGGTGGCCATCATCTCTCACGGTGACATATTCGCGCTGTTCGGACGCGACTACGCGCTGGGCGAGCTCCTGATGGTCTGCAGCGTTTTCACGTGGGGACTGTTCTCGGTCCTGTCCAGGAAAGCCCTTCAGAGGACCGCGACTGATATTGGAATGGCCTGCGCTCAACTGTTCGGTTTCCTGTTCGCCACGATCCCCTTCGTCATGATGGGAGGTGCGGCGGAACTGTCCTCCATCTCTGCGAAGGGGTGGTCGAACATATTCTTCCTCGGGCTTCTGTGCTCCGGCCTGGCATACCTGCTTTGGTACGACGCTCTGAAGGCTCTTCCGGCCTCGGAGGTGGGCGTGTTTCTCTACGTCAACCCGGTGGTGGCCGTGATAATCTCGGCCCTGTTTTTGGACGAGCCAGTCACAGCCTCCATGCTCTTCGGCGGACTGCTGGTCTTCTCCGGCGTGTGGTTCGTAAACCGCGCATCCACTCGTCTGTAAAATTCTGCATTGCTGAAAAGGAGTGTTTCTCATGCGAACAACCATGTCGCCCGCGTCCGGCGGGATCGTCCGCGAGGGCGCCCTTGCGCTCTTCGCTTTCGCCAAGGAGCCGATCGACTGCGGCTTCCTCGACGAGAGGGAGTCCGAGACAGCGCGCCTTCTTTTCGATCTTCCCTCCTTCGGAGGAAAGGCCGGGAGGATCGCGAGCGCGCCCCTGCCGGAGGGTGGATTCTCCTCGATCTACCTGGTGGGCCTTGGAGAGAGAAAACCGGGCGCGCTGGACGACGACGGGCTGCGTTCGAGAAGTGCGGAGCTGATGCGCCGCTGCCGTTCCGACGGGATACGCAGGATTACCGCGGTGCTGCCGGGCGTTCCAGGGTTCGAAGCCACCTGTGCCGTCGCCGAGGGGGCGGAACTGGGGGCCTACCAGTTCGCAAAGTACAGGACGATACCGGAGGACGAGAGGCTCCCCGAGCCTGAGGAGCTGGTGATCGTCGACGGCGACGAGGATGGCGCCTCCAGGGGAGTGATGCTGGCCTGCTCGCAGAACGCGGCCCGCGATATCGCCAACGAGCCGGGCAACAGGATCAACCCGGCGGGCCTGGCGAAGATGGCCACGAGGTGGGGGGAGGATTTCGGCTTCGAGATTACGGTGTGGGACTCCGACCGTATCTTGAGCGAGGGGATGGAGGGGCTCTACTCAGTGGGAATAGGCTCGGCTCACCCGCCCCGGTTCATCCACCTTGTGTATCGCCCGCAGGGTGAACCAGCGAGAAAGATCGCATTCGTGGGAAAAGGGATCACGTTCGACAGCGGCGGGCTTAATATCAAGCCGGGCGAGTCGATGCGCACGATGAAGGGCGACAAGTCGGGTGCCTGCAATGTGCTCGCGGTGATGCGCGGCGCATCCAAGATGCGCATACCGTGCGAGATCCACGGGATAATACCGGCCGCCGAGAATATGTCGGGGGGACGGGCTCTCCGTCCAGACGACATCCTGAGGCTTCGCAACGGCAAGACCGTGGAGGTTGACAACACGGACGCCGAGGGGCGGCTTGTCCTGGCGGACGCCCTGGCCTACGCGAGCGAGCTTGCGCCTGACGCAATCATTGACATGGCCACTCTGACCGGTGCCTGCGCCGTCGCCCTGGGGCAGAACATGGCCGGCCTCTTCTCCACGGACGAAGAGCTCGCATGCCGCTTCCTCGAGGCCTCCTCGCGAAGGGGGGAGAGGTTCTGGCGGATGCCCATAGATGACGAGAGGATAGCAAAGTCCATGAAATCCCCCGTCGCTGACCTTGTCAACTCCGCAAGCCGGTACGGAGGGGCGATCTTCGCGGCGCAGTTCCTCAAGGAGTTCGTCGGAGAGGGCATTCCGTGGCTGCACCTCGACATCGCAGGCGTCGACATGCAGAAGGAGGAGTACTCCGTGTACTCCAAAGGGGCCACGGGCTTCGGGGTTAGAAGTTGCCTCGAATACCTCCTGACGATCTCCTGATGGCCTTTAAAAATGCGGGTGGATGGGGTGAGACCCCGTCCACCCGTTCACTTTCCCACGCAGAACTGGCTGAATATGTAATCGAGCAGGGCGTCGTCCCTGCTGATCCCGAGCAGGCGCTCCATCGCCAGTCGGCTCTCCGCGAGACAGGCTGCGGCGGCATCGTGCCCCAGTCCGTTCCCCAGCACCATGGAGGCCTCTTTAAGGGAGTCTATGGCCGCCTTCACCTCGTTCACCTGCCTTGTAGAGGCGTTCAGCCCAGCGTCTAGAGTACCGGCACCCGCTATCGAGGCTACGATCGAGTCCTTAAGAGCTTCAAGTCCGGTCTCGTACTTGGCCGAGATGCGAAGCAGCGTGCCCGCCGGCAGGAGCTCGGCCATCAGCTCCTCGGCAGTTCGGCCGCGCTCGTCCCTGCCGCTCGGGAGGTCCGCCTTGTTCAGGGCCACCACGTACTCGAGGTTCGACAGCCTGTCGGCCATGGCCCGGTCGAACTCGTCGGGTATGGAGCTCCCGTCCACCACCCATATCCTCACGTCGGCGCACTCGAACGTCGCCTCGGCCCTGGCGATTCCGATGGCCTCGACCTCGTCGGCCGGGGCGCCTCCCATGCCGGCTGTGTCCACGAGGCGCAACGGTATCCCTCGATAGGTGATCACGTCCTCGATCAGGTCTCTGGTGGTGCCCGGTATGGACGTGACGATTGCCCTCGACTCCCTGAGCAGTGCGTTCAGCAAGGAGGACTTCCCGACATTCGGCCTTCCCACGATGGCGACCCTGATACCCTCCCGGAGCAGGAAACCTGCGCTGCACCGGTCCAACAGGTCCTCGAGGCTCTGTCTTACCGCTTGCACCGACAGCATTAGTTCGTCGTCGTCCCGCTCGGGAATGTCCTCCTCGGGGAAATCGAGAGAGGCCTCGAGGCCGCCTGACAGGTCGAGCAACTCCTGGTATATGTCGGACGCGAAGGTCGCCAGCTCCCCCCGCAGGGTGCGGGCGGCCGCCTTAAGGGCCTCTGTGCTCCGCGACCGTATGATTCCGAGGACGGCCTCTGCCCGGGTCAGGTCTATCCTGCCCGACAGGAACGCCCTCTTCGTGAACTCGCCGGGGTCCGCCAGCCTGGCCCCCCGACATATAAGAAGCTCCAGGCACTTCGACGCCACCAGGGTCCCCCCGTGGGTGTGAATCTCGACCACATCCTCGCCAGTGTAACTCTTTGGCGATGAGAACCAGACGGCCAGCACCTGGTCGATGGCGTCGCCGTTTTCATCGAGGAGGTAGCCGTTGCGCATCCGGCGTGGCGGGGTGTCCCGCAACGGAGCGACCAGCGAGAGCGATCTGTCGGCGATCTCCCTGGATTCCGGTCCGGAGAGCCTCACCACGGCGATGCCGGCCTCCCCCCTCGCCGTTGCTATGGCGGCTATCGTGTCCCGCTTGTGGTCGTTGTCCGAATGCATGGCGATCCTCCTGCGGCTGGTTTTATCCTTGCATTATCTTACACCGGGGCGAGAAAAAACAGGGTCCTCGTCCGCGAACGGACGGAGACCCTGTTTCGCCTGCCGATAAACGAGGTCAAGGCTGAGTTAAAGTGCCGGAATCCCCATCTCCTGGATGGCCTCCGCCAAGCGGGAGACTCCCTCCTCGATGACGTCTGGGGCGGAGAAGGTGTAGTTGATACGGGCGTTGTGCAGCCCCGACCCCTCCATCGGGCAGAAGGGCCCGCCCGGTACGAATGCGACCTTCTTCTCGATGGCCTTCTTGAAGAGCTCGTTGGTGTTGATCGACGGCAATTCTAGCCAGTAGAAGAATCCTCCCTCCGGCTTCACCCATGTGGCCCCGAGCGGCTTAAGATGCTTCTCGAAGCTGACCTCCATCGCGTCGCGCTTCTTCCTGTAGTTGTCGATGATCACGGGCAGATGCTCGTCGAGGTACCCCTTGCTGCAGTACTCGGCGACGAGGGCCTGGGTAATCGGGCTTGAGCACAGGTCGGTACCCTGCTTGAACACTGTCATGTTGCGGATGATCTCCTTCGGGCCGGTGACCCAGCCGACGCGGGTGCCGG
>CAYWKH010000124.1:0-5817 GCA_964458805.1 uncultured Synergistaceae bacterium | reverse complement strand
GGCCCTGGCGGTCGGCCTGCACGAGATGACCGACGAACAGCACCTGACCCACAGGATCGCCCAGGTGCGCTACCTCGGCGAGCTGCTCGAGGAGGGCGGGGTCCCGTGCATCCAGCCGATCGGAGGGCACGCGGTGTTCATAGACGCCGCGGCCTTCCTGCCGCACATTCCGCAGCCCTCCTACCCGGCCGACGTGCTGTCGGTAGAGGTCTACCGGGAGGGCGCGATACGCGGGATCGGACTCGGAGCTCTCGCCTTCGAGAGCAAGGATGAAAAGACCGGCGAGAGGGTCTTCCCGAAGCTGGAGCTCTACCGGCTGGCCGTCAACCGCAGGACCTACACCAACGGGCACATAGAGTATACCGCGGAGAGCATAGTCGACGTCTACAAGCGGCGGGACTCCATCCGCTGGGGACTGGAGATGGTCTACGAGCCTCCCGTGCAGGGGCTGAAGCACTTCCTGGCGCACTTGAAGCCCAAGGCACTGTAATACAGCTCGGCATCAAGGGCGGCTCCCGGGATAGAATCCCCGGGGGCCGCGTTTTTTGTCAGGCCCGCCGTTTAATAGTATAATGCGGACGCAGCCCGGAGCACATGGCGAGCTCCTCTCGCCATCCAGCGCCGGACCTTTTCTCGCTTTCGTCATGATGGCGGGCCGAGTGATCGGGCCCGCAAATTCTCTTTGGAAGGTGGTCTCTCCATGAAAGAGTCGTCCGCATTTATTCCGAGTCGCCCACCGCTACTGGCACTGCTGCTGGCGGCGTCGCTGCTCCTGGCCCCCGCCCTCGAGGCCGGCGCGTACGTGTACAGGGTGAAGCCGGGGGGGACCGGGGACGGATCCTCCTGGGAGAAGGCGCTGGGCGAGCGCGGCCTGGTCGAGACGCTGGAGAAGTCGGGCAACGGTCATGAATTCTGGCTGGCAGCCGGCACCTACCGCCCGTACGTCCCGGTCGTGACGGGGCGCGCGGTATCGGACGACGAGATACCGCCCAGGGAACGATCATTCGTCCTGAACCCGGGGGTTGCGTTGTTCGGCGGGTTTTCGGGCAACGAGACCGCCCGCGCACAGCGCGACTGGGAGCGCAACACCACGGTCCTGTCCGGTTTGATCGACCTTCCCGACCTTGCATCTGCGCGCAGCTACCACGTGGTGGTGGTGAGCGGCGACCTCGGGTACGCCGCCACTCTGGACGGCTTCACCATCTCGGGAGGCGGCGCGGACGGCGAGGGCGAGCATGCCGTCGGCGGCGGCATGAGGGTGACCGACGGCTACACCATCATCGCCAACTGCGCCTTTCTCGACAACCTTGCGTCCAGAGGCGGGGGGCTGTACGTCAGGGGGGGCTCCCCAATCGTCAGGGATACTTTCTTCATCGAAAACGAGGCCGCAAACCGCGGCGGCGGCCTGTACAACGAGGACTGCAGGCTTTCGGTGACCGACTGCTCCTTCGCCAACAACCGGGCGCGGCTGGGCGGCGCAATAATGAACTACGCAACCGGGGAGACCGAGGGCGCCCATGCCGCGCAGACATCCGCGCCAACCATAAAGAGGACGCGGTTTTACGGAAATGTAGCGCTAGAGTCCGGCGGGGCGATCTCGAACTTGAGGAGCGCGGCGTTGGTGAGCGACTCGTCCTTCTCATCGAACAGGTCGTTCATCGAGGGCGGCGCAATATTCAACAGCGAATGCTCCCCGCAGATCTCCGCGTGCACTTTCGACTCGAACCGGGCGGAGAACGGCGGCGCCATCACCAACTGGGACAGCGACCCGGTGGTAACCAACTGCACCTTCTTCTCCAACAGCGCCGCCGCGAGCGGAGGGGCCATGCTGAACGACAGGAGCAGCGTCATAGTCGTCAACGGCACCTTCACTCGCAACAGGGCATCCGCGGGCGGCGCGATGTTCAGCTTCGAGTGCAGCCCCATCGTGGCCAACTCCATTCTGTGGGGAAACGGGACCGAACTCCGCACTCACGGGGGCGCCATCACCGTATCCTACAGCATCGTGGAGGGCGGTCACGCGGGGGAGAAGAACATCGACGAAGACCCGCGGCTGGGCGCCCTGCTGAACAACGGAGGGTTCACGGACACCTGCCTTCCGCACCCTGAGAGCCCGGCGGTGGACTCGGGGATGCCGGTGGGCTCCAGGGTCTCGGGCAACGTGGTTGTGCCGGCGGTGGACCAGAGGGGGACCGCGCGCCCGAAAGGCACAGGGGTTGATATGGGAGCCTGCGAGTACTCGGAGACCCCCGATCCTCCCGCCCCGGCACCCGGAGGTGGCGGCGGAGGTTGTGCGTCCGCACCGGCCGGTGCCGGGGCCACGCTGGTGCTGCTGCCTCTCGTGCTGCTTCTGCACCGGAGGTATCGACCCTGACCGGACTGTGACCGGTCGTAGAGAGGAGGTGGCTTCGTGTCGGCGTTTTTTGCGCCTTCATATTTAAAAGAAACTCTGATCAAGCGCGTTTCGTTCGTTGCAAGGCCCGTCGGCATCAAACGTCTCGACGGAGGGAACGGCGTTATTCAGAGATTCCTTAAAAGACTCTGCATGACGCTCTCCGCGGCGGCAGTCTGCCTGGTCGCGCTGTTGCTCCCGGCCCGCGCGTCCCTGGCCGACATACTACTTTACGAGACGCCCGGGATCGAGGAGATGTCCGCGATCGTCGAGGATAGGGAGGTCGACGGGGCCAAGTGGGGCGCCCTGACCGTGGAAATATTCCCCGAGGGTGCGATCTCCGCGGGCGCCAGATGGAGCGCGGACGGCGGCGCTGCATGGAGATCCTCGGGGGAGACCATCCTCGCGGAGGAGGGCGTCGCCGAGGTGCTCTTCAGCAGCGTGATCGGCTGGCTGCCCCCCGACCCCATACGAGCGAAGGTAGGCGGCGATGGCGTCACGACGGCGGCGGGCAGCTACCTCCAGCTAACAGGGTCACTTCGAGTGACGATAGAAGGCCCGGGCGAGGCGCGCTGGCGTCTGCCCGACGGAGAGCCCCTTCAGGGCGGAGAGATGGCGAGAGCTCTGCTGCCGGGCGAGTACTTGATAGCCTTCGAGGACGTCCAAGGCTGGCTTAAGCCGGACGACGCCGGCGTCACCGTCGAGGCCGGTGTGGACGCGGAATTATCGGCGGCGTACATTCAGACCGCCTCCGTTACCGTCGCTATAGAGGGCCCCCCCGAGGCTGAGTGGAGCATCGACGGCGGAAGAGGCATGAGGGCCGGCACGACGGCCGTGGGACTTGCGCCCGGCGAAAGAGTAATCACGTTCAAGGAGGTACAGGGGTGGGAGACCCCGGAGGACAGGGTGATCCCACTTGCCCCCGGACAGTACGCGAGGATAAGGGCCTCCTACGAATACATCCGCGGCGCGGCGAGAAAGGCTGATCCTCGGGCGGACTCCGGCGCGGAGAGGGGAGACGCGTCGCTGCCGGCGGCGGGCGCGAGCCTGGCCGGCTTGCCCCCGCAGGAGGCGGAGGACGCGTCCATAACCGCGGAAGGAACCGTGGAGGCGGACGGCGAGCCCGCGGAGACTCCAGAGGAGAACCCCGTCGAGGTGGAGGAGACCACGGAGACCCCTGATTCCGACGAACGCCTGGTGGCGAACCCGGGGCAGGAGCCTGCGATCCCGGTTGATCCCGAGCCCGCTCCGGAGGGGACTCCCCCGCCCGCTGAGATCACCGACCCGACCTTCGCACTGCTCGACTTCAACAGACCGGAGAGAGAGAGGCTTGCGGATGTGATCTCGGCCAACAGATACCGGCTGGACCTTGGCGACGCGCGGTACTCCCGCATCCGGGCCTATGACTCGAATCACGACGAAGGGCTGCCCTCCTCGGGCTTGACGGAGGAGGCGCTTCTCAACCTGGCAGACCGGCTTGCCCCCCTGATGACCAGGGACTCGGAGGGCAACGAGGCCACCCCGTTCATTCTGAAAGCAGAGGCACTTCAGTTTCAGACCGGCGAGAGGGACATCACCGGGCAGTTCCTGACCGTCGGCGTCTCACTGACAGTAAGCCAATCCGAGCTTGCGGCGGCGGACCCGACGATCGCTGCCAGGGTCGAAGAGGCTTTCGAGTCCGGTGGCTCGCTCAGCGATGCCCTGCTGAAGGAGGTGCGCATATTCAAGATGGTCGGCGAGGGGGAGAAAGCGCGCCTGTTCGACCTCGCTGAGTGCGCCCGGGGAGCAGGCTTGCCGCTCGGCGGATTCTTCTCGGCGAGAGCGAAGAGTGCGCCCGGAGGGTTCTTCGACTCGAGGCAGAGGGACGCATCCTACGTCATCAGCTTTCGCGCGCTCATCTTCGACGGACCGGCGCGCAACCCCTATCGCTCCGTCCAGCCGCTGGAGGAGGGATGGTTCATAATCTTCGACGGGCTCAAGGACAGTGCGTACTCGGACCCGGTGATCCTCGCCGCACTGCGTCCGAAGAGCGCGGACAACCAGGGAGGAAGCGGCTGCGGTATCCTCTCAGGAGGCGCCGACGCGGTGCTCCTGCTCCTGCCTGCGCTGCTGCTCCTGCGCCGTTCTTCGCGATGACGCCGGAGAAGCCAGCCCGTCGGCGCGGCAGACGACAAAGCGCCCCTCCGACAAGGAGGGGCGCAGTTTTTCAGTGTTATACCCGGTAATGCGGTTACTTCTTGCCGTAGACGTCCTTCGGGCTCCACTCCCTCCAGACGTTGCCCACAAGGTCGGGGCCGGGCTTCAGCACCTTGCCGCCCGGGGTCCATCCGGACGGGGTAACCTCTCCTCCGCCCGTCTTGCGCACAAGCTGGAACGCCTGAATCTGGCGCAGGGTCTCGTCCACGTTGCGCCCGACCGGCGGCGTCAGCACCTCCATGGCCTGGATCACCCCGTCCGGGTCGATGAGGAAACGACCGCGCACGTCGACTCCCATGGCGGCATTGTACACCCCGTAGGCCGTGCCTATGGCCCCGCCACCGTCGGAGCCCATGTTGAAGGGCACACCGCCGGCCTCTATCATCTTCGAAAGCTCGACGTCGTTCCACACCTTGTGGACAAACTGGCTGTCAACGCTCATGGAGATTACCTCGGTACCTAGAGCCTGAAACTCCGCGTAACGGTCGGCGACCGCCGACACCTCTGTTGCTCAGACGAACGTGAAGTCACCCGGGTAGAAGCATAGCGCTACCCACTTGCCCGCGAACTGCGACAGCTTGACGGTGGTGAACCCGCCCTTGTAGAACGCCGGGGCGGTGAAATCAGGCGCCTTCATTCCAACGGTAACACCCATGCGTACAACCTCCTTCTTGACTCCCTCGATCGGGGCGGCGCTCGCCCCCGCTCCCTCCACCTCGGCGGCGGGAACCGTGCATCCAACCTTTCCCTCGCTCACAAGTACTCCCCCTTTCGCAAATCACTGCAAGAAACGCAACGCGGCTTAAAGATACCATATAATGAGCAGGCCGGCACATTCCAATGAAAATTAGTATATAGGAAGACTTTCAAATGTCAAGGTATTTTCGTCTTTCAGAGGGCGGGGGTCGGTATCATGGCGTACGCCGAGGAGGAGGTCGAACTTCGTATCGACAAGGATTGACGTCTTGGTACCGATGTGGTACAGTCCTCATGACATGTATATGACTATGCGTCGTAGGGAGAGTTGCCTGATGCGCTCATTGGACAGAGAGAGCCCCGTGCCGCTCTACTATCAGCTCAAGGAGATACTCTTGGCCATGGTCGACGACGGCGACCTTGCGCCAGGAGATCTCGTGCCGTCCGAGCGCGACATCTGCGACCGGTTCTCTATAAGTCGGATGACCGCGAGCAAGGCCGTGTCCGCCCTCGTGGACGAGGGGGTCTTCCGC
>CAYWKH010000123.1:1701-5916 GCA_964458805.1 uncultured Synergistaceae bacterium | reverse complement strand
CACCCAGGCTCCATGCGCGCCCCTGCTTTCTTTTAAATTCGTAAAGCTGCGACATAACCTCGTAGTTGGCCATAGAATCCGGCTTGTGTTTCATGCCAACGGCGAGCAGAACCTTGTCGCTGTCTGATAGTTCATACTCAAGGTGATCGAGGCGCAATACGCGTTGGTCCTCTCCGGATAAGCCGACTTCGGCGTTGAACGAAAGGGTATCGCCGTAGAAGGCTTGTGAATGAAGGGGATCTTTTATAACGAGCTTTCTCGGCAGGGTCCACTGATAGTCGAACGAAATTTTGTTGTTCGCGTCGCGCTGATAGACCATTTCCTGGAAAGAACCAAGCTGAACCGCCGAATTCTTTCCTCCGGGGTAGAAAACAATTTTCCTGTCCGATGATTCCACCGTCTGCTTCAACATCATCAAAAACTGACCGATGCTGGATTTTCCCGAGCTGTTCGCGCCGAAGAACAGTGTTATGGGCGCCATGCGAATTTCGCCGGTATCTTTCCAACCCTTGAAATTGCGTATCTGCAAGTGTTTTAGCAAGTCCAACCCCCCGTTATCAACAGGAAAAACCATCTCCAGAAAGTTGCGCGACATCACCCGAGCGAACGCTGGAGTTTGCAGGCAGTGGAGTTTCGTTCATCTTTGGATGAATATTCCATGGCTATTATAGCATGGAGGTGCAGACGAAACCTTGGACTCGAAAACCCGAGACAGGAGGACTTCTATGAACTCGAGAGAGAAAAGAATGAAAGCAGTAGAGTTATACAATAAATACGGCGATAGTGCCGCCGCCGTGATAAGAGAGCTCGGATAACCGGATAGAAAGGCGCTGTCCACTATTACTACGTAACCTCGCGGTAAACCTGCAACACCGCCCTTGCGGATCGTTCTCCAGAGAACTGGGCGGCAAACTGCTTCCGTGCGTTTTCGCCGAGGCGCGCGAGCAAATCGCGGTCCTCCTTAAGGCGCAGAATACCCTCCGCCAAGGCCTTAGGATTCCTCTCGGGGATGATCAGGCCGTTGTGTCCGTCGCGGACTATGTCCTCCACCCTGTGCTCCATCGCCACGATCGACGGCACGCCGAACAGCCCCGCCTCGTAGACACTTCTGGGAACAGCGTCCAGGCGGCTCGGGAACACAAGCACGTCGAGCGACTTCATGAATGAGTGCGCGTCATCGACGAAGCCCAGGAAGTCCACGTTGTCCAGATTCCAGCGGGCGGCGAGCGTCCTCATCCGCTTTTCGACGTCGGGGGCGACTCCGAGCAGGTCGCACGCCCTGCCGAAGGGCGATCTGTAGAAGGAGGGCGGGCGTCCGTTCGCTCCCGCGAGCAGAAATCGCACGTCCTCCCGGCCTTTCAGCGCGCGCGCGGCCTCCAGCAGCTCGTAGACCCCCTTGTACGGGTAGAAGAGCGAGACGAACCCGACTCTCATCGGGTTGCTCCCGGAGTACGGCTCCCTGCGTGCCGCCGGTTCCTCCGTTCCGACCGGGGCCGCTCCGGGGGCCAGTGGATTGTAGACGACTATGGCATTCGGCTGATCGCCCAGCGTGCGGAGCACGCTGCCGTCGATCGCCACGATCCTGTCGGCGTAACGGCGCAGAACGCCAGTCTGATGCCGCCACGCCCAGCGGGGCGTCTCGGCCAGGGTGAAACGCGCGTGGACGACCACCTTTTTCTCCTTGGACTTGGCCAGCTTCAGCGGCCCCAGCAGGTTGCAGTCGTTCAGATGGACGATGTCCGGCTTGAAGGAATCTATGATGCCCGAGAACGCCTCTTCGTAGCCTCTCTTGAATGCGCGCGTGAGCCTCCAGATGCCAAGACCGGACATCTCGACCGTCCGGCCGTTTGTGAAGGTCGGAATCCCCTCGACAGCCCTGACCGGGATACCGGCGGACTCGAAGACGCCGTGCGCCGACCCCGCAGGGCAGCAGACCAGCGGCTCGACCTCACCCGGCGGGAAGGAGGTTATCAGGTTGCGCAGGCTCGTCTGCGAGCCGCCCTTGTCCGGACACGCCTCAAGATAGAGCACCCTCACGACCGGCTCCCCCTCATCTTATCGACCGCTTTTCCAGCCCCAGCGCGCTCAGGATGCGCGTGCCGGCCTGGAATAGGCGTTCCTGAGATTTGTAGTCGCGAAAGGTCCTGTTCGGCGCGTTGAAGTAGCCCTCAAGCTCCGAGGGCGGGATGCGCAGTTTTTCGGCGACCAGGGCGAAGTCCGCTGCAGCGCGCTCCTCGTCGAAGGGGGGCGTCTTCAGCCGGTCGAGCGCCTCGTCGCGTGTCATCTGCCCCGTGAGGATGAGGCTTGAGAACTGCACCCTGCGCGTGTCGTAGCCGAACTTCCCCGGCAGCCAGCAGCCCTCGAAGAAGCGCGTGAAGACCGACTCGAAGTGCTTCTGCGGGTACTCCTCCCAGCCGAACCTCTCCCTCAGCAGGCGCACCGCGTCCGCCTTGACGTAGGGCACGTAGTTCAGCGGCGCGACGACCCTTATCCCCCTGACGTAGCGCAGGTAGACCTTGTGGCGGAGGATGTTGCTCGTCGGGAATGATTTCAGCGGCCGCGTGCCGAAGCGCGAATGGATGTCGCGGATCTGGACCAGGTCGGTCGCGTGGTAGGTCCACTCCAGCGGGTTGCGGATGCACTCGGTCGAGTAGTTCGCTCCCGTGAGTATGTGCCTGATTCCGCGCTTGTCCGCGAAGTTGTACATCGTGGCGAAGAACGCGTGGTCCTGCGGCGTGTCGATGTGCGGCACTCCGGCCTTGAAGAAGGCGAGCTGGAGGTCGCGCATCTCCTCCCAGTCGATGACCACCGTGAGCAGGTCGAGGCCGAGACTCCTAACCAGCCGCTCGATGTTGCGCTCGGCCAGGCCGGAGTTCCAGCCGCCGTCCACGTGGAAGACCAGCGGCCGCAGCCCCAGCCGCTCCTTCGCCAGGTAGAGCAGGTAGGAGCTGTCAATCCCGCCGCTTACTCCCAGTATGCAATCATATTCCCTCCCGCGCCCGGCTCGGCGGATCTCCTCCACCACGCGCTCGAGCTCCGCGCGCCCGCGCTCGCCGGTGTCCCACACCGGCCTGATGGTGGTCCAGAAGTTGCGGCAGTGGTCGCAGACGCCCGCCTCGTCGAAGGAGATCATGGCGTCGGATGTGTCCATAACGCAGTTGGTGCAGATTTGGTAGGGCCTAGGGTTCATTGGGTTTTCTCCTGTTAAAAAAGTGGCAAGAGCTGCGAGGTCCCTCCGGCGCTGCGCGCCGTTCGGGACGACATAAGCAGGCGACAGGCGCAGCGAAGCGAGCCTTGTCGTTCGCTTATCCCGAGGAGCCATCGGCGACGAGGGGTGCAGGCGACAGGCGCAGCGAAGCGAGCCTTCCGGCAGTTGCGTGCCGGAGGCTTCGCACCGTCGATCGCCTAGGCGACATCCATTGTGGCATAGGAGCATGGCCGTCCTCCTGGCAAGAGCTTTCGAGTCCTAGTTCTTATCCGCACGCCCTTTCACTCTTTCGCCAGTTCCAGCATCTTGTCAAGCATCTCCTTCAGCCTCGGGCACTTACTGTACGCCACGGAAGGATCCAGCTTCTGGAACAGTTCCTTGCCGTGCACAAGCTTCTTGTAGCGCCCTTTCGCATGATGCTGATAAAGCCTGCCCAGAAGTTTCGCGGGAGGGGTATCGGAGTTCACATCCTCCGGATTTGTGACACTGCCCTTGAGCGACTCGCTGACGGGTGACGGGAAAATCTCCGGCTGGCTTAGAAGCCACGCCTCGACCTCGTGGACGGCGAAGAACTGGAAGAACCTATCTTCCCTTACTTTGTTCTCGATATCCTGTTTTGCCCAGTTATAACGCTCGTCCTTATCCGTCATGTGATCAGGATAAAAAGTCGGTCCGTAAAGGTCAAGAAGCGAGATAACGGCGATGATCTTGTCCTTCGACGGACCTTTTAGATGCATCCTTGCCTTTTGAGCGGCGTCCCGGACAAGCTCCGACCATCCCTCAAATCGCACGGCCTGTATTCCAACTGGCGAATCCAATCGCTGGTCGAGCCACATCTTCAGGAACGTCGGGAGGGCCTTATCCTCTGTGTATCCCTCCACAAACAGGATGAACTTCATGACATCCTCTCCAGCTCGCCGGATTTGAAAAGCGTGCCCAGCGTGTAGCTGTCCAGCCAGTAGGCTAGCTCGTCGCCGTCCAACGTCCTAAGCGCTGTCTCCCCGTTC
>CAYWKH010000123.1:0-1691 GCA_964458805.1 uncultured Synergistaceae bacterium | reverse complement strand
ACGCCGCCACCGTGGTGACCGGCTTCGTCTCGGTGAAGGCGTCGAGAAGCTGCGTCGAGTGAGTGGTCAGTATCACCTGGGAGCGTGTGGCGGCATCGATCGCGTACTCTGCGACAATCGGCAGCATCGACGGGTGAAGCCCGGTCTCCGGCTCGTCGATTGCGACCACCGGCGGCGGCGATGGGTTGGCCAGCACCGCCATCAGGAAGAGGAAGCGAAGCGTCCCGTCGGACATCTCCGCCGTCGATTGCTCCCTCTGCAGCGACCTCCAGCGGATCCTCAGCTGCACCCTCTGGTCGGAGGCCGGAGGGAAGACCAGCTCCTCGAAGTCATCCCCGAATGCGCCGTTCATCGCAAGGTGCATGTCCCTCTTGAACTCCCGGTCGTTAGAGTACAGAGTGTGAAGCACGGCGACAAGGTTCTGCCCGTCAGGCTCGATTCTCTCCTCCATCCGCGAGACGACGGGGCGGCGTATGGGGGCGTCCTTGTCGGTGTGGAGGTCGTGATAGACCGCGATCGACGCGAGAGCCCTCTGAAAGGGAGGGATGCGCGGATTTTGAGTAAACGGGCCTGAGGCCAAAGAGAGAAGGGTCTCCTCGTCCGAGACGTACTCTTCCGGTGTGGCAAATCTTCGCTGCTCCGTGTCGAAAACTACCGCCGACCTGGCGTGGCGCTCGAGATATATGAAGGAATTAATCAGACGCTCCGATGCAATCTTGTACGAGCTGCCACCGCCCAGCTTTGCCAGCTCCAGCTCGTACTCCTCGGGACCGAGGCTTCCTCCTACGGGAGTCGTTCTCAACGTGCACTTTATGGAGTCGGCTCTCCCGTCCCAGACAATCGGGTCCATCCCCCCGAGCGACTGGATGTACTTCCCCAGCCTGCCCTGCGCAGAGACCGCAAGCAGATCCAGAAAGCGCAGCAGGTTGGACTTGCCGCTTCCGTTCGGGCCGATGACCACGTTAAGGTTGCCCGGACGCCAACTCGTCTTGCGTAGCGAGCGAAAACCCTCGATATCCAGCTTTTCGATTCTCATCGGAATCTCCTCCGTTCTGCAGTAACCCGATCCTATTTCTAGAACACAATCATACTGCCATCCTGAACAGCCGAAGGGAGGTAAGCAGGCGACCGAGCGGGCGTTTTTTCCGTTCGTGTCGTTCGCTATCCCGCGGAGCGTAGCGACAAGGGGAGGGATCTAGCTTGGGTAGTTACTCCCAAGCTAGGTCCCTCCGGCGCTAAGCGCCGTTCGGGACGACATAAGCAGGCGACAGGCGCAGCGAAGCGAGCCTTGTCGTTCGCTTATCCCGAGGAGCCATCGGCGACGAGGGGTGCAGGCGACAGGCGCAGCGAAGCGAGCCTTGTCGATCGCTTAGGCGGCATGTTTCTGGCCGCCTTCCACGGTGCCGGTCGCGACTCCGGGCGCATATTACTCCACCGCCTTCTTCCCGTCCGGCCCCGTCAGACGCCAGACTTCCAGCGGCCCTGTGATCGGGGGCCTGCCCGGCGTGCGGAATGCGTGATGCACGGCGGCTTCGTTCTTGTATACCAGTTCGCGCGAATAGCCGGGAAGCTCGTCCGGCTCCAGCGGCGCGCCGAACGTGAAGAGAGGGCTTTCGAGGTTCAGCATCTCCACCTCGCGAAGCTCGTGGACGACCCTGCGGGGGGTGTATATCGGCATGCTCACTCCGTGC
>CAYWKH010000122.1:0-6275 GCA_964458805.1 uncultured Synergistaceae bacterium | reverse complement strand
ACCTACTCGCCCGACGAACTCCGGCAGATCGTCCGGCTGCTCAGCGAATACAACATCGAGATCTCTATCCGCACCCGCCGCGACAAGACCCGGATCTTCGAGTTCCGGGAGGGCCAGGGGAACCTCAAGACCGGCCTGGAGGTCTGCGACAAGGTCCTCAATGAAAAATTCGGGATCGACCTTACCCGGCTGCTGCAGTCGCTTGAAAAGCGGTGACGGGGATGCCCCCCGACCGCCTGCAGGTCCTGCTCAGTTACGGGGTCCTGATCGGGCTCGTCTGCAGCGTGCTCCTCGCCGCCCTCAACGGCTACTTCCTCGTCAGGGATACCCACGACCCCGCCCGGCAGATCGAGAACCTGCCGTTCCGGCCGTCCGGCCCGCAGATCCTACCCGAGTTCGCGACCCCGCTCCCCACCACCGGAACCCTCCCTAGCGATGAGTTCCTCCTCACTGATCGGGCTCTCGGGTGGGCCATCGCCCTGACCGTGGGGGCATTCCTTCTCCTGGTCGCCCGGGGGGTGCGGCTGCGGGAGACGGGTCGCCTCGCGGCCGAGGACTAACCCCGCTCGTGCCCCCGTTTGAGAACATTCCCGGAACATTTTCCCCCGATTTCGAATATCTTTCTTTTCGAGGGAGATCCGATCTGCTGTCCCCGGATCTCGCCGGAGCGGCCCCCGTTCGACAACTCCCCCGACGATTTTTCGTCAGATGCCCCAGAAGCAATTCTTCCATAGGCAATCTATTTCTCCTGCCGGGGAAACCCTCTCCGGGAGGAGATGCCCTCCATGGCACGGACAAAAAAAGACCTTGACGACTACGCTCCCCCCGACCGCGAGTACTATCCGGTGGACGCACCGGGCCCGACGACCGCCCCCCCGTCTGCCGACGACCTTGCCCGGCAGCAGCGGCGGGCTGAGCAGAAGCAGAAAGCCAAAGAGATCCTCCAGGCCGGCGGCCGGTATGCGGTCATGGCCGGGGGGGCCCTGGTGCAGGGGGCCGCGGCGGCATCGGCCGGGCTCTCCCGCTACGCGGCCTGGGTCGAGCGGAAGAACGCGGAAGCCCTCGTCCGGCAGGAACAGGAACAGAAACTTGCCCTGGAACGGCGCAAGCGCGAGGTCGAGCGGCGGAAGGCCGCGATGGAGGTCCAGCGGGAGCAGCAGGAACTCGCCCGGGAAGAACGCCGGTTCCAGCTCGAGATGATGCGAGAGGAAGCCAAGTTCCGGCGCGAGTTCGGGGACCAGCCCCCGCAGCAGGACCCCCCCCGGACGCAAGGATCCCCGTTCGGGTTCGGGGGCCCGCAGCAGGAGACCTCTCGGCCCCAGGGCCCCCGGTTCGGGTTCGGGGCCCCGCAGCAACCAAAACCCTTCCTGAATTTCGGCCCGGGGATCGGGGTCCCGGCCCCGGGGTTCCGGTCCCCGGCCGAGATCTTCGGCTACAACGAGGGGCGGGGGGTCACCAACCCCCGTCGCTCCCCCGCGAAGAAGCCCGGCCGGGCGACCTCCACACCGAAGAAGCGGTCCCCGCGCTAACCCCCCTCTCCCCTCTTCTCTCCGGCCTAGACCCAGGCCTATTGGTTTTTTCTCACACCCATGCCGTTCGCCAGGACAGTGGGGGGTGTTCCGGTTAACACCAATTCTTATACCCCTCCTTAGTGGATGTTAACTTCTGATTGCATGGAAATGCAGGGGATATCTGGATCCTTCGGTCAGATGTCTTAATTCTCGGCTGTTAACCGCAGGGGTGTTCCGGGGTGAACATCGCTACGGGGTGGTCGCCCGATCCCCCCGGGGGAACCCTCCCCCAGGGCACGGAGCCTCGCAGCGCATCCGGGAATAGACCTGAGCGTTGAGGGGGGTCCAAGGGGGTTGTACCCATCCAAGGGTACTGGAAAGTTACAGGCACATTGGACAATACCGGCCCCCAGATCAGGTAGGGCATTATCAACAACTCTCCTGGTCCGAGAGTTGTTCACTGAAATTGGGGGAGAGTGAACGGCGTCCGGTACTGTGTTCATCTGCCGGATCCGGGGCCGTTCCATGTTCCCCCTGCCCGGCGGCACGTTCGGGAACTTCACCCAAACCGCCCCCGCCCCGCCCGGGCAACCGATAGGCAATCTTTATGACGGACCTACCGCCAATGATTGAGTATACCCTTCATCTGAGCGGATCCGGCTGTTCCTGGAGGTTTGCTTGTGTGGGGGGAGGTCCATAAAATGAGTCGTAAAAATGAGGTGAACGCGCCCGACGAGGATCGTCCGGTGCTCCGAACAGTCCGCCGAGCGCTCGGGCAGCAGGTCCCGCCGACCGTGGAGGAGGAGCTCCGCAACCTCACCGGCCTGCCGGGGTCCGAGCAGAAAGCGGTACGGGCGCTGGCGGCGAAAGCCGCGGCGCTCAAAGGGGCAGGGATGCACTCATCGGCCCGCCGGCTGGAGTCCCAGGCTCTCCAGACCGTGCGGCGCTATCGGCGTGCCGCTAAGACCGGCCCGAACCCGCTCACCGGGGCCTAACCGGCCCCCTCCTTTCGCGTAAAATGTGCTGAAAAATGCGGTAAAATGCGGTGTAACATGCGAGCGTTCCGGGCCCGGGGGGTTCTGGAGGGTCCTCGGATCCCTCCTCTTCCCCGGCAGGCACGCCACGGTTCCCGCACCCACTCTTTGATCCAGGGGACGTGGCGAACAGTTGACAGAACGGCAGGCGACGTTCGATGACCTTGCGGCAGTCCAGTATGTCCGGTCACTGAACGCGACTCAGATCGATATCGTCCGGCTCATTGAGCAGGGCGACTACCAGGCCAACATCGCCCGCCGGCTCAAGAAGTCCCGGAGCTACGTCTGCCAGGTCGTCCGGAGGCTCGAAACCTACGGGCTCCTCGTCGCCCGCCGGATCACCTTTACGCATCGGGGGAAGACTCATACCGTCGCCACCGACGACCCCATCCAGGGCCGGGCGACCGGGTATGTGGTCACCCCCAAACTCCAGGCTCTTCTCGCGCAGAACCCCCGGAAAGACGGAACCTACACCCTCTGCATCCCGCACCACCTCAAGATCAAGATCCCGATCCTCGACCAGACCCAGCCCCTCGTCACCGCCGGGTGGCGGCAGAGCCGGGCCCGGGCGATCCTCGTCCGGTCCTGGAAACCGCGGGGCCCCGAGCGCCACCTCTTCCACGTCCAGACGGTCGGGGGCACGGTCGGGGTCGAGTATCACGGGAAGTCGCTCGTCGCCTACCGGGTCGAGCGGACGCACCTCATGGCCGCCGATGTCGAGGAGGCCACGGCGCTCGCGGCGGCTCAGATCCAGGACGGGGTGGCCCGGTTCGTGGAGGAGCAGGGGTGGTTCGGGGTCCGGCTCACGCTCGGCACCCCGCAGATCATCGACAAGCCGCATTTCGCCTTCGCCTCGAAGACTGCCCGGGCTGTCCTCGACGCCGGGCACCAGATCACGACGCCGGGGGTCTACTGCGACGACTCGCTCGCCCACCACGGCCGGCCGGACGCCGGGGAGATCGAGACCACGGACCCGATCCTCGCGGACCAGATCGACCGGGGGCTGCGGAACGCGCTGAACATCGGGCCGCTGGTGGAACGGTCGGTCGCCCAGGGGATGGTCGAGCAGAGCAAGACGATCTTGGACGGGTTCTGCCAGCACCTCGACCCGATCCAGCAGACGCTCGGGTCGATCTACGAGACCGCGAACACCGTCCTCGCCCATGTCCAGGGCGGGACGACGCTGGAGTACCAGTTCACCCAGATCGTGACGCTGCTCACCCATACCCTGAACGAGATCAAGGACCTCCGGGGCCGGGTCGCGGACCTGGAAGAGCAGCAGACCCGCAAAAATGTGCCAAGAGGGAAGAAAAATGTCGCCAGAACAATGTCACACGAGGACCGGGACGCGGGGGGCGCCCCGGCCCGGGGTCCCGATCACGGACCAGAAACCGGATGCCGAGCACAAGGTCTGCCTGAAGTGCGGGTTGGTCTACCCGAAACACCGGGTCCTGAAGTACCGCTACCTCCCGCCGAGCCTGCACCGGGAGGTGACCCGGTATGTCTGCCGGGAGTGCTTCGCCCGGATGCCGGCGGCGGAACGCCGGCAGGTCGTGGTGCCCGCAAAAAGAAGAAAAAGTAGCCGGGCCGCGGTCGTCAACCCCGCCGCCGTCGCGGGCCGGGCCCGGCTCCGGGAGACCAAAGGGGAGAGCCCGCAGGCGATTCTGGCGGCCCACCACGAGATCCTGAAAGACGATCCCCAGCGGCTGAGCGCGGAGTTCATCACCGCCCTCGCCCGGATGCCGAGAGGGAGAGGGGAACCGTGAGCGACTTCACGGACTTCCGGCAGTACCCAGTGGAACGGTGGCTGGCCCGGCGGGCCGATGCGGTGGTCGCCGTCTCCGGGAGTGTCGGCGCCCGGTTTGATCATCCCGTGATCCTGCCGAACTACCCAGACCCCGCCACGACCCTCCTCCCCCCGCCCGCGACCCTCAACCTCCACGCCTTCTCGACCATCGCTGCAAACCTGCACGCCTTCCATGGGGTCCCCGAAGCCCTCACAGCGGTGGATCGTCTCCGCGCCGGGGGGTGGGAGGACGCCCAGCTTACGCTGGTTGGAACCGTCCGGGCCCCCCTCCCCCCCGCCGCACCGGTAACCTGCACAGGGTACCTTCCGCAGGCCCAGATCCCGGCCACCCTCCAGGCCGCCGGGGTGGGGCTGGTTCTCCTCCAGCCCGAGTATGAGAACATCCGGATCGGTCTCCCGAACAAGTTATTCAGTTACATGGCCGCGGGGGTGCCGGTGATCGCCTCTGCCCTCCCTGAGATCCGTCAGGTGGTCAGGGACGCCCGGTGTGGGGTCCTGGTCGAGCCCGGGAACGTGGACGCGATCGTGGAAGCGGCCTGCTGGCTCGCGGACCATCCCGCCGACGCCCGCACCCTGGGGCTGAACGGGCAGCAGGCGATCATGACTCGATACCGCTGGGACGCGGTCGAAGAACGGCTGGTGGCGGCCTACACCACCTTGGAACGGTAATACCATGTCAGAACACGTATCAAACCCTACCTCCGCCCTCCTTACGCCGGACGGCTACCGGGTCCTGGACAAGAACGCTGCGGAGACTGTCGCCACGGTCGAGGGCGAGCCGGGGGACGCCCTCCGGTTCGCCACCATCACCCTCGCGAACCTGCAGGCGTTCGTCGTCAAACTGGCGGAGATCGCCACCCCCGAGACGGAGATCGACCTCTACCTGGACTGGCTCACCATCATCGGGCGGCCGGTATCCGGCGACGGAAAGAAGATGGTTTTCGTTGCCGGGATGATCGTGGAAGAAACGCCGGACGATCCGGACGGAAACCCGGCGGCCGAAAGGGGAACAACTAAATAAGATAACCGACAACCCACTGTCAGATCCTGCACATGCAGATCCTAAAAATGGGTGATAAAAATGGCTGAAATCAATTCTAATCCGCCGCCGGGCTACTCCACATCGCTCCAGGCGGCCCCGCTCGAGATCCCGGCCCGGGATCTCCGGGGAGCGGTGCGGGATCTGCCGAAGGCGGGGACCGTGTACCGGGGGTCCGCATGACCCTCTCGGTCGTCTACGAACCGAGGGGCCGGGCACGGGAGTATTCCCCGCTTGCCCTCAATCTCTATCGGGGCTGTTCTCACGGATGTCAATACTGCTACGCCTCAGATGTCCTGCACATGCAGGTCGAAGAGTTCCACAAGCCCGTGCCCCGGGCCGGGATCATCGCGAAGCTCGTTCAGGACGCCAAGGCCCTCCAGGCTGCCGGGAACCAGAAGCCGATCCTGCTCTGCTTCACCTGCGATCCCTATCAGGACATTGAGGAGCGGCGCGGGATCACCCGGCAGGCGCTGGAGATCCTGCTCCGGCACGAGCAGCCGGTCCAGATCCTCACCAAGGGCGGGCGGCGCAGCATCCGGGACTTCGACCTCCTCGCGGAGCACAAGGCCCGCTGCACCTACGCCGCCACCCTGACGTTCACCGACCCCGAGGACCTCGCCCGCTACGAGCCGGGGGCCGACACCTACGCCGGCCGGGTCGCGGCCCTCCGGGCGGCGCACCGGCTCGGCATCGAGACGTGGGTCTCCTGCGAGCCGGTGATCGACCCGGCCCAGACGCTCGCGATCATCAAGGAGACCCATGAGTATGTCGATCAGTTCCGGGTCGGGAAGCTGAACGCCCGTTCCGGCGACATGGCAAAGATCGAGGCGGCCATCGACTGGCACCGGTTCGCCCGCGAGGCCGTGGACCTGCTGCAGGAC
>CAYWKH010000121.1:0-6289 GCA_964458805.1 uncultured Synergistaceae bacterium | reverse complement strand
GTAGACCGCGTCCACTATCGCCTGCTTGTCGACCGCGTAGTTGATCGCCTGGCGGGCGAGCTTGTTGTCAAGCGGCTTGACCGCGACATCCAGCCCAAGGTAGTTGGTGGCCATGGCCGGGCAGGTGTAGGTCTTGAAGCCTTTGTTGTCCTGGAAGTTCACGAACTCCGCGTAGGGGAAGTTTGCCGGGATGAGGTCTATCCCGCCGGACTCGAGCTCGATCAGCCTGGTGGCGTCCTCGGGGATGCCGCGGTAGACTAGCCTGTCTATATTGGCAGGGCCGCCGAAGTAGTCGTCGTAGCGCTCCAGGACGACCTTGTCGCCCCTGGACCAGCTCGCGAACCTGTACGGTCCGCAGCCGACCGCGACCTTGGAGCCGTAGTCGGCCCCCGCCCCCTCCACGGCCTTCCTGTTCAAGATGGCGGTCTCGTAGCGGCTAAGGCTCATCAGCATCGGGGCGTACGGCCTGGCGGTGACGAGCTTGACCGTGTGATCGTCGATCACCTCCACGGACTTGACCTCCTTGAGGTGGGTCGCGCCGGGCGCGGCGGTCGAGGGGTCCTTCAGCCTGTCGAAGGTGAACTTCACGTCCGCGGCGGTAACCGGCTCGCCGTTGTGGAAAGCGACGCCCCGGCGGAGGTGAAACACCCAGGACAGGTTGTCGGGGTTCTCCCAGCTCTCCGCCAGGTCGGGGATGATCTGCATGTTCTCGTCGACCTGCACCAGGTTGCTGTACACCTGCCGTATCACGTTGGCCGAGTACACATCGTTGACCTTCTGCGGATCCATGCTTGCGATATCCGCAACCTGCGCTATCCTGAGCTCCGACGCGAGAGCCGCCGGGGATAGGATCAGGAGAAGCGCCATCACCATGAGTATTGCGCGAGAGACCTTCATTCAACCGCACTTCCTTTCCGTTGTGTATGTAAACTGTAATGCCGATTCAATATGATTTTACCACGAAGGTCCCGCAAGATACAGATCGCATTATGCAGGAGGTACGGAGGGGCACCTTCCTGCGCGGGGGCAGGGCCTCCCGGCCCCCGCTGTTGACATCCGCGCCGGCGAAAACTATATTTGAGCCGCCCCGCGCGACTGGCGGGGCTAAGCGGCCGTTACTCGCGGCCGCCGGACTCGATCGAAAACCGACCGGAGGGGGAATTTCTCATGGAACTGAACAACGTCATGTTAGCACTCGGGCTGACCGTGCTGGCGGGCCTTTCCACCGGCATAGGCAGCGCGCTCGCCTTCTTCGCAAAACGCACCAACACCCGCTTCCTGGCCTTCTCGCTGGGCCTCTCGGCCGGGGTCATGATCTACGTGTCGCTGGTCGAGATCTTCTTCAAGGCCCAGGTCGCCCTGAAGTCGGACCTCGGCGAGAGGGGAGGGGCATGGGCGGCCGTCGCGGCCTTCTTCCTGGGGATAGTCGCGGTCATGCTCATAGACAGGTTTGTGCCGTCGGAGGAGAATCCGCACGAGATGCACCGTGTGGAGGAGCTGCGCGGGCGCGCGGGTGAGCTCGGCAGGGAGCGCTCCCTGATGAGGATGGGCCTGATGACCGCGCTCGCCATCGCGATTCACAACTTTCCCGAGGGGATAGCCACGTTCATGGCGGGGCTGCACAACCCCCACCTGGGCATCCCGATAGCCTTCGCTATCGCGGTGCACAACATACCGGAGGGTATAGCGGTCTCCGTTCCGATCTACTACGCCACCGGCAGCAGGAGGAAGGCATTCTGCTACTCCTTCCTGTCCGGGGTCGCTGAGCCGCTGGGGGCCCTGCTGGCCTGGCTGGTGCTGATGCCCTTCCTGACGGACACCCTGTTCGGGGTGGTATTCGCCGCAGTGGCGGGGATAATGGTGTTCATCTCGGTGGACCAGCTGCTTCCGGCAGCAAGGAAGTACGGGGAGCACCACGTGTCGATATACGGGCTCGTGATCGGCATGTTCATCATGGCCACGAGCCTGCTGCTGTTCATCTGAAAAGGGGGAGTAACGATGCGGGCGAAGCTTGCCGTGGATCAGTACCTGGGGGACCTTGAGCACCTGGTGAACATCGACAGCCACACTGCGGACCCGGAGGGGGTGGCTGCCGTGGCCGAGTACTTCGAGAGGGCCTTCGTCGAGGCAGGGTGGTCCGTCAGGCGGGTGGACATAGGCCCCGGAGCAGGGCCGTGTCTCGAGGCGACCAACGGGGAGCCACCCTACGACGCACTGCTTCTGGGGCACATGGACACGGTCTTCCCCAAAGGCACTGTCTCGGATCGTCCGTACTCCCGCGACGGGGACCGCGCCTTCGGGCCGGGGGTGGTCGACATGAAGTCCGGCCTGCTGTTCGCCCTGTACGCGGCGCGCGAGCTGACCGCGAGCGGAGCGGCTGGGTCCTTCTGCATCGCGTTCAACAGCGAGGAGGAGACCGGCTCGACGAACGCCCGCCCGTGGATCGAGCGGCTGGCGCAAGAGAGCAGGAGCTCGATAGTGCTGGAACCGGCGCGGGCGAGCGGAAACCTGGTGAACCAGCGCAAGGGCATCGGGCACATCCACGCGGTCTTCCACGGCAGGGCGGCTCATGCGGGGGTGGAGCCGGAGAAGGGGGCGAGCGCGGTGAACGAGATGGCCCGCTGGGTCATCGAGCTTAACGAGCTGGCGGACGTCGACCGGGGCACCACCCTGAACACCGGCCTCGTGTCGGGCGGCACGGGGGCCAACGTGGTGCCCGATATCGCGTCCATCACGGTGGATGTGCGCGTCAAGAGCCTCGACGAGGCGGACAGGATCGCCGCGCGCATCGAGGAGATGAAGGCACGCCCCTTCACTCCGGGGGTGTCGGTCGACGCCGGGCTGGTGATGACGAGGCCCCCCATGAACCCGGACGCCGGGACAGCAAGGCTCTGCGCGCTGGTGGAGGAGGCAGCGGGGGAGGCCGGGGTGGAGTTCGACTGGCAGGCGACCGGGGGAGGGTCGGACGGCAACTTCACCGCGGCTGTCGGGGTTCCGACGGTCGACGGCATGGGGCCCGTAGGCGGAAGGTCCCACTCGGTGGACGAGTACCTCGACCTCGCTTCTCTGCCCTCCAGGTTCGACATGCTCATGGGAGTCCTCGCGAGGATCCCGGGCTCGGAGGTCTAGAGGTGGATGCGTCGGCGGCGACCGCCCGCAGGACGATAACGCGCCTGGGCGGCGATTCGCCCGCGTCGACGGAGGACGAGATGCTGGTGGAGACGCGCCTTGCTCTGGTCGTGAACGGCGCTGAGGTCGAGAGCGCAGTCTGCACGGCCGGCCACGAGGAGTGCTGGGCGGTCGGCCACCTGGTCTGCGGAGGCGTCGTCTCAGGGTTCGAAGATATAGGAGGGATCGACGTCTCCCCCGGCAGGGTATCCGTGAGGGTCGAGAGGCGCGGGGGGCCCCGTCCGAAGGTCCCGTCGCGCCTCGTTCGCGCCTCCGTTCTGGTGGACGGCGCGGAGTGGCTGGCGGGGGCGCCGGTCTTCCGCGCCACCGGCGGCACTCACGTGGCCGCCCTGGTGTCCCTGGATGGGGAGAGGCTGTTCAGGGTGGAGGATATCGGGCGTCACAACGCTGTGGACAAGGCGGTGGGGTGGGCGGTCATGAACCGCGTCCCGCTCGCGGAGGTCGCCCTGCTGGTGTCGGGCAGGCTGCCGTCCGACATGGTGGGCAAGGCCGTCGCGGCGGGAGTTCCGGTCATGGGCAGCGTGTCCGCGGCCACCTGGGACGGCGCCGCGGCCGCCGAGACCGGGGGGGTCGTGCTGGCTGGGTTCATCCGCGGCGGCAGGATGAACGTCTATACCTACCCCGAACGGGTCTCGGGCAACAGCCAGCGCAGCAGCGCCTCCCAGAGCCTTTCGGCGGTCACGGGCTTCGCGACGTAGTCGTTCATCCCGGCCTCCATGCAGGCGTCCTGGTCACCCTTCATGGCCCTGGCGGTCATGGCCACCACCGGGACCAACCGGTTCGAAAAGTCCTCCGGCATGGCGCGCAGACGGCGGACGGCCTCCAGGCCGTCCATGTTCGGCATCTCGACGTCCATCAGGACGAGGTCGTAGGGGTCCTTTGACAGTATCTCCAACGCCTCGACCCCGTCGGAGGCGACGTCGGGATGGACGCCCATCTTGCGCAGGATGGCGACCGCCACCTTCCGGTTTATCAGGTTGTCCTCCACCAGTAGGACTCGCTTCTTTGCGAGGGCCGACATGCACGTGCCGTCCAGGGCGAGAGCCCCGACACGCTCGCCGGGCCGGGCCTCGCAGCTGTCCGCCACCGGAAGCCTGACCGAGAAGCGGAAGAGCGAGCCGGGCCCTCCGCGCGCGGCCCCCTGCGCCCTGTCGGTCACCGGGCTCTCGACGGACAGCCCGCCGCCCATCATCTCGGCGAGCTGGCTGGTTATGGCGAGCCCGAGTCCAGTGCCGCCGTAGCGCCTGGTGGTGGACCTGTCCGCCTGGACGAACTTGTCGAATATGTGCGCGGCTCTGTCGGGGGGTACGCCCGTGCCGGTATCGCGGACGGAGAAGGCCATGTCCGCGTCTCTAGCGCCCGTCCGCTCGGATCGGACCTTCAGGGCCACCTCCCCCTCATCGGTGAACTTGACCGCGTTGCTTAGCAGGTTGGTGAGCACCTGTCTCAATCGCCCCGGGTCGCCGAGGACGAAGCGCGGCATCCGCGGGTCCACTTCGCTCATGAAAAGTATGCCCTTCTCGGCGGCCGTGGCGGCGAAGTGGGCCGCGACCCTGTCCACCAGGTCGCGCAGGTCGAAGCGGACGTTCTCTAGCTCCAGCCTGCCGGCCTCTATCTTGGAGAAGTCGAGTATGTCGTTCAGCAGGCCCAGCAGGGACTCCGCGCTGTTCAGAAGGGTCTCGGCGCAGTCCCTCCGGTCGTCGCTCAGCCCCTTCTCCAGGAGCAACGACGCCATGCCTATGATCCCGTTGAGGGGGGTGCGTATCTCGTGGCTCATGTTGGCCAGGAACTCGCTCTTGGCAACGTTCGCGCTCTCGGCCTTGCGCGCCAGCTCCTGCGACAGGCGCGACTCCTCCTCCAGGCGACTCATCGCGGAGGCGAGGGCCTGCTCCGCGACCTTTCGGGCGGTGATGTCGCGCACGACCGACAGGACTCCCATGAAGGCCCCGTCGTCGGAGTAGAGGCCGGTTGACCTGGCCTCGGCCCAGAAGGTTGAGCCGTCCCTGCGGATCAGCTCCATCTCGCGCGGTTTGCCGCTGTCGGGGTAGGGGAGGCCGGCAAGCACCGCATTGCGGATTTGCGACAGACGTTCGAGGTTTTGAGGGGTTCGCATGCCTCGTACAAGGTCGAACGGGTCCATCTTCAGGATCTCGCCTGTTGTGTAACCGAGCGTGTCAAAGCACGATGGGCTTGCGTAGATGAATCGCCTGTCCGGGTCGGTCACCCAGATGATGTCCTTGGAGTCCTCGACGATCTTCCTGTAGAACTCCGCGTTCCTCCTGAGGCCGTCGGCGTCGTCGGAGTCCCTGGTTAAGGGGTGCGCGGACGCGGGGCGCGGGCGCGCGGGACAACAAACCAACAACAGCGCCGCAACGTAGAGTAACGGCGCACTCGCTCCTCGCAGGGCATTCATACAGAACAAGACGGCAATAACCGCCACAACGCCGACCGGAAGGGGTCGGCGGGCGGCAACCTTTTTCAGACCCGCGAAGGCTATCACGACTTCCGGCGGCTTAATCCGAGGACTGGGCCAGGGCCTCCTGCTCCTCGGCGGAGAATATGCGATCGAGGTCCAGGAAGATGATGAGCCTCCCCTCGACCTTGGCCACCCCCCTGATGAAGTCCGAGCTGACGCCGCTCGCGACTATCGGGGGGGTTGGCTCGATGGCCTCGTCCGGTATGCGCAGGATCTCGGAGACCCCGTCCACCAGGATCCCGATGTTCTGGCCGGACATGTTGACCACTATGATGCGCCTCTCGGCGTCCACCGACTCGCTCCTGTCGGCCACCAGGAACCTCTTGCACAGGTCCACTATGGGGACTATCTGCCCCCTGAGGTTGACGATCCCCTCGACGAAGTCCATCGACTGCGGAATCGTGGTGATGTTCTGGAGCTTGACTATCTCCCTCACCCGGGAGATGTCTATACCGAACTCCTCCTTGCCCAGGCCGAATACCACCAGCTGCTGCTCAGCCATCTTCTCTCCTCCTTGATCGCAGGTTCCTGCGAAATGTCGGGGTACACATCAATTTTATCAGATTCCCCCCTCGGCCTCCACCCTGAAGCGTCCGACGGAGCGTCTCATCTCCCCGGCCAGTC
>CAYWKH010000120.1:1711-6481 GCA_964458805.1 uncultured Synergistaceae bacterium | reverse complement strand
TAGACCCTCAGGGTCCTGGCGTTCAGCATCGACTGCCACAGGCGGGCGGACTCCCAGCGACGCGACGCGGCTGTAAGGGCGGTCGGCAGCCCCCTGGCCACCTCCGCAGCGAAGCTCGGCCCGGACAGCACAGTGTACTCGCAGCCGGGCAGCAGCTCGTCCACAATCTCGCTCGCGCGCGCCCCCGTGCCTATCTCGATCCCCTTGGCCAGGTTGCAAATCTCGCGACCGGGCTGGACGCGAGGCTCGATGGAGTGGAGGAAGGCGCGCAACGACTGGGTGGGCAGGGCCAGCACCCAGTTGGAGGAGAACGAGGCGGCCAGGCCGGCGTCCGACGTGCCCGAGACCGTCCAGGGAAGCTCCGCGGACTGCAGGTAGTCCGGGTTGCGCCGGTCGGAGTTTATCGCCGCCGCCTGCTCCTCCCGCCTGCACCAGATCAGCACGGAGTGCCCGCTCCTCGCGGCGGAGAGCGCCAGCGCGGTCCCCCAGCTTCCGCCCCCGAAGACAGTGATCCTGCTCATGCCCGCTCCTCCCTGCCCGGGTCCGGGGCCTGCACCAGCAGCGCCGTGCCGCCCAGTATCAGCAGCCCGCCCGCGGTGATGGCGCTGGACAGGGAGCCCGTGACGTCCCTGAGGAAGCCCGAGACCAGCGGGGCGATCACCGCGGATGACATGATCGTGGCGTTGAAAAATCCGACCGCGGCGCTCATCGCGCCGGGGTGCCGCCTTGCCACGATATCGCCGATCCAGGAGACCGCGACCGGGGAGAAGGCCGTGTTGCTGAACAGGCCGAACAGCAGCAGCATGGAGACTATGAGCGGGGTCCCGTGAACGCGGGCCAGCAGCAGCAGGGCCACGCCGCTCGCGGGCAGGACGATGGCGGCGACTCTCTTTCGTCCGAATCTGTCCGACAGTCTCCCCCACAGGACCCCGCCAGGCAACGCGGAGAGGGCGATAAGACCGGTGTAGAGCCCCGAACCGGACAGCGAGAAGCCCCGCTCGGCCTGGAGGAAGGTGGGCCCCCAGGTCGCCGCCGTCCAGAAGCCGTACAGGGAGCAGAAGGTCGCGGCGTTGATCTTCCAGATATCGCGGTCCCTGAACAGCCTCCCGTAGACCGAGAGCGAGGGGGAGGCCGCGGAGGGCCGTGCATCCGGCAGGAAGCGCACGAAGGCGAACAGCATCAGCACGGTGGGCACCGCCAGGACCAGGAAGGGCTGCCGATAGTCGCCGGAGAACTCGTAGAGGGGGCCGCTGGCGGCCATCCCCCCGAGGATCCCCAGCGCCATCCCTATGCCGATGAGGCCGGAGCTCGCGCCCCGCTTTTCCGGCGGAACGGTGGCCATGATGGTGCCGAAGCAGCAGGGGTAGTAGGCCCCCGCCCCTAATCCGTGGAGAGCGGAGAAGAAGAGCAGCGGCAGGTAGGTGGTCCCGAACAGGCCGAATCCAAGTATGCCCAGCCCCGACAGGGCGAACATGACTATCAGCACCCGTTTTGTGCCCCATCTGTCCGCAAGCATGCCGCTGGGTATCTGAAGCAGGACGTAGAACAGAAAGTAGGCGCTCGATACCGCCCCGGCGCCGGCCGAGGTTATCCCGAGCGACTTCGCGATCACCGAAAGCAGGGGGTACAGCGCCGTGCGGTCCGCGTACAGGACGGCCCAGCCCAGGATGAGCGCTGTTAGCATGTACAACAACTCCTTCGACGATAAGTGGTCAGCCGGGATAATTGTATCGCCTTCCCGAAAAATTGCCAGACTCAGCTTTCGGAGATAAAATAAGCCAGGCAAGGATGATCGGGTAAAGAATATGCCGGGCAAGGGGGGCGCTGGTCCTGCCGTTGGAAGACCTGCCGCAGAGGCTTAAAGAGATCCGGGACAGGATGAGCGACGCGCTGCACTACAGCATGGACGCTATCTCGTCCTTCTGCGAGGAGGAGCGGGAGAGGCTGATGGAGGTCCGCAGCCGAAAGGAAGAGGTCCTGCGCGCTCTGCAGGAGGCCATAGCGGCTGCGGACAGGTCCGAGAGCGAGTACCGCAAGTCGAGGGCGGAGCTCCTGGTAGCCAGCCGCGCCGGGGACGAGCAGAGGGAGAAGGCTGCCTACGAGAAGGCGGCCCAGCTCATGAGGGCTAGAGGAGCCTGCGAGGAGAGGGAGAAGCTGCTCGCGGGCCAGCGCGACGACCTTGCCCGCGAGGAGCGCAGAATAGAGAAGCTGCTCGCCAGGAGCGAGGAGATGGGCAATCGCTTCCGCGTGGCGCAGAACCTCCTTAACATGGATTTTGGCGAGGGCGGCGGCACGGCCATGACTGGCGGCGGCGACATGCTCTCCTCGATGCTGTTCGCTGAGAGGGAGAGCATCTCGCTGTCGCGGGACCTGCACGACGGTCCCGTCCAGAAGTTCGCCGGCATAGGGCTGATGATCGATATAACCAGGGAGTACCTCGACAGGGGGGACCTCGCCAGGACGGGCGAGGAACTCGCGCGCACGAGGGCCCACCTCGGCGAGGCCCTGTCGGAGATGCGCTCCTTCATCTTCCAGTTGAACCCGTCGGGGCTCAAGGACGGCCTGTTTTTGCCGCTGAACCGCCTTGCCTCCCAGGTAGCGGCGGTCTCCGGCTGCGACGTAAGGTTCTCCATAGAGGGGGGCGCGGACGTGCTCACCCTTCATGCGCGCACCGCCGTGTTCAAGATCGTGCAGCAGGCGGTGTTGAACTCGGTTCACAGCGGCAAGGCCAGGAACGTGAGGATCCTCGTCTGTTTCTGCGCGGGCTCGCTGCGAGCCAGGATCACTGACGACGGAGTCGGCTTCGACGTCAAGGAGGCCATGGAGCACGCCGGGGAGCGCGGTGCCTGGGGGCTGGTCAACATGCGCGAGCGAGCCAGGATGATCGGCGGAGAGGTGAGGGTGGAGAGCGAAATAGGAAGGGGGACGACCGTGATCCTGGAGGCCCCCCTTCCGCGCGAGCTATAACGATGACGCGACGTCGCGTCCTTGGCCGTGCGGCGCGCCGCCCCTGGAGATCAGGCGCTGATGCGCCTCGCCTTCCTTCGCTCGTTGTCGTCCAGGATGGACTTCCTCAGCCGGATCGACTTCGGCGTCACCTCCACCAGCTCGTCGTCGGCTATCCACTCGATCGCCTTCTCAAGGGACATCCTGCGCGGCACGTCGAGCTTGATCGTGAAATCCTTGGTGGAGGCCCTGTGGTTCGTGGCCTGCTTCTTCTTGGTCGGGTTGCAGGGCATGTCGCCCGGGCGCGAGTTCTCCCCGACGATCATTCCCGCGTAGATCCTGTCCATCGGGGAGACGAACAGGGTCCCGCGCTCCTGAAGGTTCTCGAGCTGGTAGCTGGTGGCCTCGCCCGTATCCAGGCTGACCAGCGACCCCCGGCTGCGCGGCGCTATGTCACCGACCCACGGCTCATAGCCCGAGAACCTCGAGGACATGATCCCCAGCCCCCTGGTGTCGGTCATGAACTCGCCCCTGTAGCCTATCAGCCCCCTGGTAGGCACCGTGAAGAGCAGCCTGGTCAGGCCCGTGCGCAGGCTCTCCATGCCGCGGACCCGGGCCTTCCTGCGGGAGAGCTTCTCGTAGACCACCCCCTGGTATTCCTCCGGGATGTCGATGACCAGATCCTCCATCGGCTCGTAAAGGGCCCCGTCGTGCTCCACGGTGATTACCTCCGGCTTTGAAACGCAGAACTCCATCCCCTCGCGCCTCATCTCCTCGATGAGGATCGCGAGCTGGAGCTCCCCGCGCCCCGACACCTTCACCCCGTCGGACCTGCCAAGGTCCTCCATCCTGAGGGCCACGTTGGTGTGCAGCTCGCGCTCCAGCCGGGCCTTCAGCTGCCTCAGGGTGATCGGGCGCCCCTCCTGCCCCGCGAAGGGGCCGTTGTTCACGAGGAAGAACATCGACACGGTAGGCTCCTCTATGTCCAGCGGCGGCAGAGGGAAGCTGTCGAGGTCTGGGGAGGCCAGAGTGTCGCCGATCCCGATCTCCTTGGGCCCTGAGATCCAGACTATGTCGCCCGCCCCGGCCTGGTCCACCTCGACCCTCTCAAGCCCGCGGGTGACGAAGACCTGGACAGTCCGCGACGGCTCCCTGTCGGTGACGACGTAGTTCTGGTTGTCCTTGTCGTTCTTGTCCTCCCAGGCGGTGCTTATCCGCACGAACTCGTCTCCCCTGCGGATCCTGCCCTGGATTATCTTCCCGCACCCCATCCGCCCTATGTACTCGTTCCAAGCGAGCGTGCTCACCTGCATGAGGAAGGGGGACTCCTCGTCCGCCAGGGGGGGCGCCACGTGCTTGACGATGCACTCGAACAGGGCGTCCATCCCCCTGGCCTCGCCACCCTCGATGTCCTTCAGGTCGCCGACCGCCCAGCCCGAGAGCCCGGAGCCGTACAGCACCGGGAAATCCGCCTGCTCGTCGGTGGCGCCGAGCTCGAGGAAGAGGTCGAATGTCGCGTTGAGGGCTGCCAGGGGGTCGGCCTCCTTGCGGTCGACCTTGTTTATGTATACTATGGGCTTCAGCCCTATGCCGAGCGCGTGGGAGAGCACGTACCTGGTCTGCGGCATCGGGCCCTCGCCGGCGTCGACCAGCAGCAGGACGGAGTCGACCGTGGACAGGATGCGCTCCACCTCGCCGGAGAAGTCCGCGTGCCCCGGGGTGTCGATGATGTTTATCTTGTACCCCTTCCACTCCACGGTGCAGTGCTTCGCGCGGATGGTTATCCCCTTCTCGCGCTCGAGGTCGTCGTTGTCCATGACCCTC
>CAYWKH010000120.1:0-1701 GCA_964458805.1 uncultured Synergistaceae bacterium | reverse complement strand
GGCCGCCGTAGTTCGCGGCCCAGGGATCCATGCCCTCGACCCGCGCATTGCCGCGGAAGACCTGCGCGGCCCTGAATATCGAGTCGATGAGCGTCGTCTTGCCGTGGTCGATATGTGCTACTATAGCTATGTTGCGAATGTGCTCGGCTCTTTTCATAAAGCTTCGATCCTCCGAATGCGGTTTGGAAGTGTAAAACTCACCGCAAATGAACATGATATAGCCATCAAGCCCGGAATGCAATAGCCGGTTGGAAGAGAAATCAGCGGAGCCTAGGGCCCGCAGGCCAGGATTTTGCTAAGGAGTGCGGTTCATGAAGGACAAAGGGATCATAGTCTGCTCCGAGGATATCGACGAGGGTCTGTCCCTCCAGGTGTGGACCAAGGGAGCCTGTCCGCGCCTGGTGGTGTTCAACAGGGTGAAGAACACGCGCAAGCTGATGCCGTTCAGCTGGCTCGAGAGGACGGACAGAAGCATATCGCTGAAGAGTCCCAAGGGAGCCTCCGCCACCTACACGGTGGAGCAGTTGGAGACGGCCTCCAGGCGCATGCTCTACCAGTACGCGCAGGACCCTCTGTTCAAGGGGCTGCTGTGGCACAGCGTGATATTCATGTCCGACCTGCTGCACACGCCCCGCGCCGTGTTCGACTCGTCCGAGTACGCGATGCTGCACGAGGACAAGCGCTGCCGTCTGTGGCTCCTGGACATGACCGACGGCGACGAAAGCGGGTTCTTTCGTCCGTTCTTCCCGCGCACCCCGGCCGAGGAGGTGTTCGGCGGCCTGCCCGGCGTCCCTGCGAACGGCGGAAAAAACGTAGCCGACCTCATGAGGACCGGGATCACCAGGAAGCTAGCCTCCGTGCTCCCCGCGCGCTGGTACGACACCCCCAGGGTATCGGCGGCCGCAGCGCTGCTAGGTTTTTCGCTGTTCAACGCGGACAGCGCCGCACTTTCATCCTTTCTCTGGGACTCCGTGCAGGGCGGGGTTCCGTCCAAGCAGGCGCTGGCAGAGAGGCCGGACGACCCCGAGACCATGCGTTTCGCCCGCAAGATGGCCGGCTACGTTCGACACTACTTCCTCGTGGACAAGATCCAGTACGCGACGGAGTACGACAGCTTCGACGCGCTGAAGAGCAGGGGATTCAACCGGAGGCACAGGATGACGCTCAACGTCGGCGAGATAGGCCCGGTCGAGTACACCGCGACCATCTACGCCGACGAGGCAGGGCAGATGGCGATAGGGTGCGCGCCTGTGCAGTACACCGACAGGCACAAGGGAGAGATGGTCTTCACCCTTCCGGCCGAGGTCTACGATGCGGCCATGCAGAACGACTCCTTCTCGGGGGGCAGGGACGACTTCTTCACCCTGGCCTCCCTGGTCTCGGCGAAGCTGTTCTCCATCTGGATGGAGCGCGTGCGCCGGTTTGTCGACGTCTTCCTGTCGCCGGGGGTTCGCGCGTGACGGCGGAGCTGAGGATCGGCTCCTGCTCCTGGTCCGACAGGGGCCTGCTGGCCAGCGGGTGGTACCCCCCCGGGGCCAGCAGCCCGGCGGGCAGGCTGAACCACTATTCCAGCCGCTTCGACACGGTCGAGGTGGACAGCACCTTCTACGCCATACCGGATCACACCACCGTCTTCAGGTGGGGGGCGCGCACTCCGAAGCGCTTCCTGTTCAACGTGAAGGCGTGGGGCCTGTTCACCTG
>CAYWKH010000119.1:0-6510 GCA_964458805.1 uncultured Synergistaceae bacterium | reverse complement strand
ATATTCACATATCTGTTCAGGTGTAAAGCCAGTTGAAATCATCCATTGATCGCACCATCCATTGATCGCACATTATATTCATGAAATTTTCCCAGCACATAGGAATCTTTTTTGGATTAATAATGAGAATGAGATGCAATTTAATAAGTAGGATCTGATACATGAGATCCTATCACAAAACCCAATTTTTTCAAGTCTGAGATATTCATTTCATATGCTTTACATCACCCAGGTATTATATATTTATTACTGCGGTTGGTATATGAGACAGATTCGGCGTTCGATGCCTCGATACTCCTTTTACGGAAGATTTGATATAATGATACGCATGTAGCGCCCTTGCCCTGTCGCATCGCGTGAGAGCGGTGGTTTCCGAGTGATAGCCAATTCAAGGGAGGTCTTAACATGTTATCGAAAGATAAGACGTGCCTGGCCGCGGCCAAGGGACCCGATCAGGGCCGCGCAGAACGGCTACATCGACGCTATGGTGAACCTCGGCGTCATGTACGAGAAGGGCGCCGGTGTGGCCTACGCCCAGAAATTACTGTACCAGGTGGACCGGATCAATTACATGAGATACCGGGATGCGCAGTAGGTTCGCGCGGAGACACGCCTGTCCGCCAGGTCCCGAACTCTGACCCGTCGGGCCTTCAGCCCGTGCCGGACGCGTGGCGCGACATCCTCTCCATTGACAGGCGAGGGGTTGGGCATTAGGATGATCTTCGCGGAGTGCAATATTGTTCTCGTGCGCGCCCTTCCGGGGGAAGACCGGTGAGAATCCGGCGCGGTCCCGCCGCTGTGTCCCCGACAGGACGGCCCTGATCCTGCCGGGAAAGTCAGGATGCCCGGAAGGCGCGCGTCGTTGCGATACCCGCGAGGACTCGGGTCGGCATCTTGCGTATTTTTCGCGACGGACGGAAGCTCATGGCACCGTCCGCGCTATCTATACCGACGCCGCCGATGGACTCTCGAATGGGTCCATCTTTTTTTGCGCGCCCCTCGGCGCGCGGACAGGGGGCTTCAATGGACTGCAATGTGCAAGACCTCGACGGGACGTCGCCCGCGCCGGTTGGCAGGGGGGACAGGTCCCTGTCCCCCTCGGAGATCGAGGCCAAGAGCTTCCGCATACTGGACGGTCTGCTAGGCGACCTCGCCTTGCCGGGGGATGCGGCCCGGGTGGTCAGGAGGGTCGCCCACGCCACGGCGGATGCGGAGTGGGCAAGGACCCTGCGCTTCTCCCCTCGCGCGGTCGTGGCCGGGGTCGAGGCTATTGTGCACGGGGCGCCGATCGTAGTGGACGTCGAGATGGTGCGGGCGGGGGTCCGGGGGTCCGCCGCCAGAGCGAGGCCGAGCCTGAACGGCGCGCAGGACGGCGGGAACGAGGTGCTCTGCCTCCTCAACGACCCGGACGTCGCCGCCCGGGCGCGCTCCGAAGGGACGACCCGCGCCCGGATGGCCATGCGCAAGGCGCTGCCGCTGCTGGACGGCGCGATCGTGGCGATAGGCAACGCTCCCACCGCCCTCTTCGAGATCTGCGACCTGGTCCGCGCGGGCAAGTGCCGCCCGGCCCTCGTCGTGGGGCTGCCCATAGGCTTCGTCGGCGCGGCGGAGTCCCACGACGAGCTGATGTCCCTCGACTGCGAGTGGATCACAGCCCCGGGGCCGAAGGGGGGCAGTCCCGCCGCCGCAGCCGCGGTCAATGCCCTGCTGAGGCTGGCATGCGAGAGCGCCGACGGACCGCGCCTCGAGGGCGGCAGGCTGGGGCGGTCCACCGGCAGCTGCGCGGCCGGTGCCGCCACGGCCGCGGCCACCCTGCTCATGCGCGGAGAGTCCCCCGAATTCGTCGAGATTCCCCTTCCGACGGACGGCGAGTCCCTGCTGCACGTTCCGGTCGAGTCCTGCGTCCTGACGCCGTCCGGCGCCCGCTGCTCGGTCCGCAAGGACGCCGGGGACGACATCGACGTCACTGACGGCATGATAATAGAGGCCGAGGTCTCGATGTCGGACGACGAGGGGATCCAGATAGCCGGGGGGGAGGGGATCGGGCGCGTGACCAGGAGGGGACTTCCGACGCCTCCGGGCGAATGGGCGATAAACCCGGTGCCGCGCCTGATGATCCGGGAGGCACTCTCCCCGCTGCTGCCCGAGGGACGGGGTTTCCGCGTGACTATATCCGCCCCCGAGGGCGCGGCGCGGGCGTCGCGCACCTGGAACCCGCGCCTCGGGATCGAGGGGGGAATCTCCATCCTCGGCACGTCGGGGCGCGTCGTGCCTAAATCGACCGAGGCCTACCTGGCCTCGATCGACCTGTGCATCTCCTCGGCCCTGGCGGCGGACTCCCCCAGTCCGGGGACGGTATTCCTTGTGCCCGGCTACGTCGGGGAGCGGACCCTCAGGGAGAAGTTCTCAACCCCGCGCGAACTAATAGTACGGACCGGCGACCACTTCGGACACGCCCTGAAGAAGAGCCTGGAACTCGGGGCTCGGCGCCTGCTCCTGTTCGGCCACGTTGGAAAGTGGGCCAAGGTGGCCGCGGGGCTGTTCAACACTCACTGCGACTTCGGGGACGCCCGCCTGGAGACCCTTGCGGCGTGCGCCGGCGCGTGCGGCGCGACCCCGGCGCAGGTGGCGGAGCTGCTCTCTCTCCCCCTAGCTGAGGAGGCGGTCCCGCTGCTGCTCCGCTGGGGGCTGGGCGGCGCCTTCAACCTGCTGGCGGAACGCATGCACCGCCGCTGCGCCCAGCTAGCGGCCTCGGAGGGAAGACAGCCGGTGGAGACCGGCGTTGCCGTCCTCTCGATCGACGGGGACGTGCTGGGCGGCTGCCCCCTTATCGCGGATGACGGGAGAGCGACCGGCTCGTGGCTGGACTTGCCGTCGTCGGTGTAGGCCCGGGCCCCGCCCCCTACCTTCTCCCCGGCGCAATGGAGGCGGTGAGGGGCGCGGGCGTGGTCGCGGGGGCGAGACGCCACGTCGACTGCTTCGCCGGCGACACTCAGAGTCGTCTGTACATGGAGGGAGGCCTGGACTCCTTCCTGGACGAGGTGGCAAGGTCCGCGAGGAGCGAGCGGGTCGCCCTGCTGCTGTCCGGCGACCCGTGCCTCTTCAGCCTGCTGGGGCGCATAGCGTCCCGCTTCCACCCTGGGGAGTACGAGGTGCTGCCCGGCCTGGCCAGCTTCCAGCTCCTGTTCGCGCGCCTCGCATCCCTGCCTGGCTGGGACGGCCCGGCGCAGTGGGACGACCTGCGCCTTCGCTCCCTTCACGGCAGGCCCGTCGAGGCCGAGGCCGCAATGCTGCACGAGAGCAGGTGGACCCTGTTCTTCCTCGACTCGAATAACAACGGGCCGTCGGTCGCACGGCATCTGCTGGAATCAGGGGCAGGGGACCGGAGGGCCGTACTGGCCGAGAGGCTGGGCTACGAGGACGAGAGGATCCTTGACGCGACACTGGGGGAGATCGCCGACCACGATTCCGGCGAGGGACTGGCGCTGCTGCTGGCGGGGCCGGGGCCCCTTCCGCGCACGTCGATAGGGGTGCTGCCCGACTCGTGGTTCGCCAGGGGCGAGGGAATCCCCATGTCGAAGGAGATCTGCCGGGCCCTGGTCGTGTCGCTGCTGCTGCCGCTCGACGGGCTGTCGCTGCTCGAGATCGGCGCGGGCACCGGGGGCCTGACCGTCGAACTGGCGCGCCGCGCCGCGGGAGGAAGGATCGTCTCTCTGGACAGGTCGCGCGCCGCCCTGTCAGTTGCGGGAGAGAACCTGGGGCGGGCCGGCCTGTCGCCGCTGGTCGACCTGGTATGCGGCGAGGCCCCGGAGGCCCTGGCCGGTCTGCGCGGCGACTCCGGGGCCCCCGCGCGCTTTCACCGGGCCGTGGTCGGAGGGCACGGCCCGCGCACGGAGGAGGTCGTGGCAGCCGCGTGGGGCATGCTGCTCCCGGGGGGGAGGCTGCTGGCGGCTGCCAACATGCCCTCCTCCGCGGACAGAATCTACAGGGAGCTGAAGGAGCTCGGGGGCGCTCCCTCGCTATGCCACATTAACTCGTCATCGGCACGTGATGCGGGCGAAGGCGGGAGCTGGATGCTCTCCGCCGCGAACCCGGTGTTCATCGTGCACGCGGACAGGGAGCCATAAGGAGGTAGCGCCATGCCGGTTGTGGAGCACCCGGTGTTGATAGTTGGGGCGGGCCCGGGAGACCCGGAGCTGCTGACGGTAAAGGGAGTCGGGGCGCTGCGCGAGGCGGACCTGGTGCTCTACGCGGGAAGCCTGGTGAGCGAGGCCGTCCTCGATTACTGCGGCGAGGGGTGCGCAAAGGTCGACACATCCGGCCTCACTCTCGAGGAGCAGGTGGAGATGATGGCGGCGGCGGCGCGGGCGGGGGGCCGGGTGGTTCGCCTTCACACAGGGGACCCGAGCCTGTACGGGGCGGTCTCGGAGCAGAGAGAGCGCCTCGAGGAGATGGGGATACCCGTACTCTTCGTGCCGGGCGTGAGCAGCCTGCAGGCTGCCGCGGCCTCGCTGGGGATCCAGTACACCGTCCCCGGCGGAAGCCAGACGGTGATATGCACTCGCAGGGCCGGGAGGACCCCTGTGCCCCCGGGGGAGGACCTTCGCCTTCTGGCCTCTCACGGCTCCACGATGGTGGTCTTCCTCAGCGCGGACCAGGCGGATGCCGTCTCCGCCGAACTTCAGGAGGGCGGCCTGTCCGCGGACACGCCTGCGGCCTGCGTATACCGCGCCACCTGGGGGGACGAGGTCGTCCTGACCTCCACCCTCTGCGAGCTGCCCTCCCTGATGAGGGAGCGCGGGATAACGCGCCACGCCCTGATAGTAGTCGGCGAGTGCGTGGGGTCGCGCGGCGCGAGGAGCCTGCTCTACTCTCCCGGCTTCTCCCACGGATCTCGCCGGTGTGGCGAGGCCCCCGAGGGGCTGCGATGAGCGCGGTCATCCTCTGTTTCTCCTCCAGGGGAGATGCGACAGCTCGTAGACTGTCGGACTTCGGGGAGGTCGTCAGGGTGCCGCCGGGAGGGCTGAGGGAGGCGGTGGCCTCGCGCTGGGGGCGCGTCGACGCGCTGGTGTTCGTATCCTCGCTCGGGATAGCGGTTAGGGGCGTCGCCCCGCACCTTTCGGACAAGGCGTCGGACCCCGCGGTGATAGTGGTATCCGAGGACGGGAGGGTGGTGCTGCCCGTCACCGGCGCCCACCTGGGGGGCGGATCGGACCTGTCCGAGAGGCTCGCGTCCGCGCTGGGCGTGTCGCCGATCCTGACCACCGCCAGCGACAGGGCGGGGCTGGTGGCGCCTGACCTCCTGGCGTCGCGCCTGGGGTGGAGGGTGCTGGGAAAGGAGAGGCTCGCCACCGTCAACGGGGCCCTGCTGGAGGCCGGCAGCCTGACCTACTGGACCGACGTCCCCGGCCTGCTGCCCGCTCTGCCGGAGGAGTACCTGCCCGCCGACAGGTCTTCCGCCGCCATCCTGATCTCGCCGGGCGACCACGCCACAGCGACGGGCGTGCAGCTGGTGCCGAGGTGCGTGACGGCAGGCGTGGGTTGCCGCAGGGGCGTGCCGCAGGCCAAGATCCGCTCGGTGCTGCTCGAGGCCCTTCGGATGCACTCCCTGCTCCCGGAGGCTATAGACGAGATACGCACTGTGGATGAGAAGATGGACGAGCCCGGGCTGATCGAGCTGGCGGCGGGGCTCGGGGTCCCGTTGACCGCCGTCCGGCGCAACGTGATCGCAGGTCTCGGGGATCAATTCTCCGCATCAGCGGCATCGAGACACCTGGACCTGCCCGGCGTCGCCGAGCCCTGCGCGGCCACCGCCGGGAGGCTGCTGGGACCGAGGCTGGCCGCCGACGGCGTCACGGTGGCGCTCTCGATCTCCACCATACGCGAAGGGCCCGCCGCCGTCGATGTCAAAACAGGCGAAGAGCCTGCGCGCCTGACCGGCTCGCTGGCCATCATCGGCACCGGGCCGGGTGACGGGGGGCTCATGACCCTGTCCGCGAAGAGGGCCCTCGACGAGGCGGACTCCGTGGTCGGCTACTCGCTCTACGTGGACCTGCTTCCCCCCCGGTGGCTCGCGGGCAAGGCAGTCGAGCGCTACACGATGGGCGAGGAGGAAAAACGGGTTGAGAGGGCGGTGTCGCTAGCGGAGGACGGACACAGGGTCGCCCTGCTGTCGGGCGGGGACCCCGTCCTGTTCGGCCTGGCCGGGCTCGCCCTTCGAGTCTCCCTTGGCCGGGCGAGGGCCACGGTCCACCCCGGTCTCACGGCTGTGCAGGCGACCGTTCAACTCCTGGGCGCCCCCTACGTCAACGGCGTCGTCCTGCTCTCGCTCTCGGACTATCTTCAGCCCTGGAGCGCGGTCGAGCGCGCGCTGGAGGGGGCCGCCGCGTCCGGCCTGACGGTGGCGGTCTACAACCCGGTACGCCGGGAGATAGAGGAGAAGCTCGCGGCGGTCAGGCTCATCTTCGCGAGGCACGGCTACAGCCGCGCCTACCTGGTGCGCGACGCCGG
>CAYWKH010000118.1:4444-6532 GCA_964458805.1 uncultured Synergistaceae bacterium | reverse complement strand
GGGCCATCGACCCGTCGGTGACGTCGCGCCCGTCGAGCAGCAGCCTGCCGGAGCGAGGGCGCAGCATGCCCGTCAGCAGGGAGAGCAGGGTCGTCTTCCCCGAGCCGCTCCCTCCCATCACCGCGACCAGCTCTCCGCCCCTCGCGAAGAAGGAGAAATCGTGAAGCCCCTTGTCCGGCGCGCCTACGAAGCGGAAGTCCAGGTGGTCGCCCTCCAGCGCGTGGACCGGCTCAAGGCCGGACGAGATCGAGAACGCCGCCGCAATCTCGCCGAAGTGGACGCGGTCGCGCATCCGGTTGGATATGACGGAGCCCTGCCTGAGCGGGTGCGTCCTCGTCACCGGCGGCACACCGTCCAGCAGCAGCTCCGAGCCCGGCGCGGCCCGGAAGAACCACGCGGACTCGTCGGCGCGGAAGACCGCGAAGGAGCCGCGGAACTGCGGACGGTGCAGGGTCCTGGGGCCCGCCCCGGAGCGAGCCGTCGCGTCTCCGTCGACCGGGATCAGGAACCGGTCGTCCAGCCCCTCCCCGTCCCACGGGAAGCCCCCGCCGCAGAACAGAGAGTAGCCCGAGATCAGCGATTGCGGCAGGGAGAGGGCTTCGGCGAGCGCCGGAAGCAGCGCGTCGCCCTGGTCGACGCCGGGCGCTGCCTCGACCAGGGCGGCCAGCACGGATACCTGCTCCTGTCGCGAGGCCTGCCTCCCGAGTCCGGCGGCCACCGAGGCCCCCCTCTCCGCGAGCAGGGGGGCGGGAACCTCGCTCTGCATGTCGAGCGCGAGGTCGTAGAGCTCGAGGTATGGCTGGATAGCGTCCAGCCCCAGATGATCCCGCAGGTACGATGCCGCCCTCTCCCGCACGCCTTCGCGCAGGTTGTCCGGCGCGGACGCGGCGCGGATGGCGAAGAGGTTCAGCACTGCGTTCAGAGTTATCTCGGTCATTGGCACGGGCTTTGCACCTCGCGGAAGGGCGCGGGCGGGAGCGTCCCGGAGGAGCGCCCTCGCCCGCGCGGTCTGTTACTGGCAGGGCGCGACCAGCGGGTCGCGGACCGATTTGACTATGGAGAGTATCTCCTTGAGGTCCCCCTCCGTCAACTTGCCCATTTCCCCGGAAATAATCGCGACAATTGAGTCAATGACGGCCTTTCTGCCGTCTGCGTCCAGCATCTTCGCCAGCTCCTCGTTCCCGGAGTAGGCCTCCAGCATCTCCCGAGCCAGCTCGAGCTGCGGCAGGTGACCGTTCACGAACGCCACGAACTCGTCCGTGACCCCCGAGGCCAGCCCTAGGCTGGAAAGGAGGTAGAAGATCTCTATCGTGCTGCCGTAGAAGCCCCCCACGAGGGTGTTCAGCACGGCGTCGTCGGTCTTGGCCAGCTCCAGCATCGCCAGCACCATGTCGATGCTGCTTGCGGCCTGCCCCTCCCTCTTCTCCGCGAAGGCCTTGCTCTCCTCGCGCAGCTTCGCCCTCGGGAAGCCTATCCTCCGGTCGATCTCCCTTCCGGCCTCCAGGAAGTTCTCGTCGCCCTTGTCGAACAGCATCGCGTAGCTGTGGTTGATCGCGCCGACGCCCCACAGAACGTGCAGCTGCTCCAGGGATTTGCACCCCAGGAGGTTCTTCAGGGGGATGAGAAGATCCTCGTTCCAGGACAGGCCGACATTCTTCATCTTGTCGAACAGGGCGAACAGCTCCCTGGTATCCTCCGAGTCGAACAGCCTGGCCAGGCGCTCCTGGGCCGCGCTCAGCGCCTCCTCCCTGGTCGCGGCGGCGGCGGAGGCGACCGAGGCCAGGAGCAGGCCCAGCGAGCAGGCCACAGCGATCAGTATCACGAGCTTTTTCATGTTGAAACCCTCCTTGCTCCTTGCGGATAAATACATGTTGCCGGACGGGAGAGCAGTTTCTCCGTCCCTTGCGCCTTCCGGGCGCGATCGTCCGCGCTCGGGCACTCCGGTGCGCCGCATGCGCGTATTTTTCCGAACCACCTCCAGAGTTTGATTGGAAAGATTATGATGCCAAACACCCCGCATTTCAATAGCTCGCGGGAGAAAGCGCGCGATTTTATAGAGGACAGATCCCTCCTCCCCTGCGGGTCGTC
>CAYWKH010000118.1:0-4344 GCA_964458805.1 uncultured Synergistaceae bacterium | reverse complement strand
GCGGGTCGTCGGGATGACAGAGAAGGCGCGGGTCGTCGGACAACATGTCGTCCCGAACGGAGCGAAGCGACGGAGGGACCTGGTTTTAACACCGTTCTTCTCGGGGTGAAAATGACCGACCTTCGTCTTGAAGTTCGAGTGACAGGCCGGGGGCTGTTCTGTACAATTATGCCGGGCGGGGAGGCCTGTCATGGCGCGCCGCGCGCGGGACGCCCCCGCCGAGGAGGGATGTGCGATGTTCGAGATGAAGTTCGCCGCAGAGGGCGGCGGGCTGGTCGCGGAGCTCTCGGGCCGGCTGGACGCGAGGTCCGCTCCGGATTTCGAGAGAGACGCGCTTGCGGCCGCGGACGGCCTGGAGGGGGAGCGCGGGATGCTGCTCGACCTGTCCGGGCTTGAGTACATCAGCAGCGCCGGGCTCCGGTCGATCCTGCTGCTGGCCAGGCGACTGTCCGGGTCGGGCGGGAGGGTCGTCCTGTGCGGGATGTCCGGAGTCGTGAAGGAGGTCTTCGACATCTCCGGCTTCGACAGCTTCCTGCCGGTGGCCGTCGGGCGGGACGAGGGGCTGGCGCTGATCTCCGGGCGGGGGGCTTAGCCGTGGCGACCAGGGAGCGCGAGTTCGTAGCGTCGCTCGAGTCCCTGCCGGTCATCCGCAGCTTCGTGCTGGAGGAGGACGGCGCGGAGGAGAGGCTGCCCCCCCGCAGGGCCGCGCACATGGACGTCGCCATCGAGGAGATCGTCGTGAACATCTGCTCCTACGCCTACGAGATCCCTCCCGGGAGTCTGACGGTCCGCGTGGAGGAGTCGCCCGACGCCTTCTCGGTGGAGTTCCTGGACAACGGCGTCGCCTTCGACCCTCTGTCGGTCGACGACCCGGACGTGTCGCTCCCCCTGGGCGGGCGCGACGCCGGAGGGCTCGGCATCCTGCTGGTCCGCAGGATGATGGACGAGGTGCACTACTCGCGCAGGGGCGACCTGAACAGCCTGCGGATAGTGATGACCGCCGGGGGGAGGTAGACGGCCGTGCGGCCGCGGGCGAGAGTCGCCCTGGCGGCGGTCCTGTTCGTCGCGCTGGTCGCCTCCCGTGCCGGGGCGGCGACGAAGGCCGTGCTGACCCTGCACTGGTACCCCCAGACCCAGTTCGCGGGCTACTACATGGCGCTGGCGAAGGGATTCTACGCGGCGCGGGGGATAGACCTGGAGATCAGGCGCGGCGGCTCCGACGTCGACTCGATCAGGGAGCTGCGCGAGGGGAGGACCGACTTCGCCACCCTCTTCCTGACGGCCGGGATACTATACCGCGCGGACGACCTGAGGCTGGTGAACGTCGCCCAGATGGTCAATCGCGGCAACCTGCTGATAGTGGCTCGCCGGGACCGCGGCGTCTCCACGATCGCGGACCTCGACGGGCGCAGGATGAGCCTGTGGGGGGACCACTTCTCCGCCGCCTATAAGAAGGCCTTCGCGGACCACGGCATCTGGCCGGTGCTGTTCGACCAGTTCTCGTCGGTGGAGCTCTTCCTGCGGGGAGGGGTGGACGCCTGCTGCGCGATGAGCTACAACGAGTACCAGCGCATCCTTCTGGCGGGGCGCAGCCCGGAGGAGCTGACTGTGATCTCCCTGGCCGACGAGGGGTACGACATCCCCGAGGACGGCGTCTACTGCGTCGAGGAGACGTGGCGAAAGGACCCGGAGCTGGCCCGCGACCTGGGGGAGGCGACTATGGAGGGTTGGCGCTACGCTGCCGAGCACCCGCAGGAGGCGGTGGACCTCGTCATGGCCGAGGCGGACAGGGCGGGCTACACGGTCAACCGCGTGCTGCTGAGGCGGATGCTCGACGGCATTCTCCCCTCGATACTCCCGGGCGGCTCGGGGCGCACTCCGGGGGTCCTCTCGCGCGACGACTACGAGAGGGCGGCCGGGCTGGTATGCTCCGTGTTCGTCGAGGCCCGGGAGCCCGCGCCGTACGAGGCCTTCTGCCCCCTGGAGTCCGGGAGATGATCGACCGCCTGTTCCCCCTCTTCCCCGACGGCCGCAGGGGGGTCTCCATAGCCGCCAGGCTGGCCCTGATGATAGTCCTGGGCGTCGGAGCCCTCTTCTCCGCAATCGTGCTGTACGGCTACCTCGCCTCGCGCGCGGCGCTCGAGCGCGAGTTCGCCGGGCGGATGGAGAACCTGGGCAGGGCCGCGGAGAACGAGTTCCTGCGCATCCCCGGCGCGGCCGAGGCCGTGACCCGCGACCTGGCGGAGGTGATGCTCCAGTTCGCGCCGCCGCCTGAGAAGCTCGCCGAGACGATGAGCCGCCTGCTGGAGTCCCACCCGGACATATCCGCTCTGACGATCGGCTTCTCCAGGGAAGCCGCCGATCCGCGCTACAGGAACTACTGCCCCGATGCGTCCAGGGACGGGGGATCGGTCCGGCTCAGGGACCTGGCGGGGGAGGTGGACTGGACCGTCCAGGAGTGGTACCAGCTTCCGCTGCAGATGGGCAGGGCGCTGTGGACCGAGCCCTTCTTCGGGGAGGAGGGCGGGCTGATGGTCAGCTACGCCATACCAGTCTACGACGCGAACTGGCGCTACCTCGCGACCGTCCGCGCCTCGCTCGAGCTTCACCGCCTCGCAGGGGTGTTCTCTGCTATGCATATCGGCGGCCGTGGCTACGCGTTCATGGTCACGGGGGACGGGACCTTCGTGTCGCACCCGAGGCGCGAGTTGCTTATGCGCGAGACCCTTTTCTCCGTCGCGGAGATGGAGGACCGCCCAGACCTCGTCGACCTGGGGCGCAGGATGATCAGGGGGGAGACGGGCATCGCCTCGCTGTACGACCAGCTTCGCGGGCGGCTGATGGTCTTCTTCAGGCCCGTCGGCGCGATGGGGTGGTCGATCGGCATCCTCTTCCCCGAGGAGGAGGCGCTGGCCGACATCATGCGCCTGCGCCGCGTTCTGGCCCTGCTAGGCCTCGGCGGCCTGATCGCGCTGTTGGCCGCCGGCCTGTTCATATCGAGCAGGATAAGCGGGCCGATACGCCTTCTGAAGGACTCCGCCGCGCGGCTGGCCTCGGGCGACCTCGCCGCCCCTCTGCCGCCGGTCGCGGCCCGCGACGAGGTGGGACTGCTCACCGCGTCGTTCGCCTCGATGAGGGACGACCTCGTATTGCACCTGGAGCGCCTCAAGACGGAGATCGCCGTGCGCGAGAGGGTGGCCGGGGAGCTGGACATTGCTCGCTCCATACAGATGAGCCTGGTCCCGCGCGCCTTCCCTCCCTTCCCCGAGGACCGGCGGTTCGACCTGCACGCCTGCCTCGTGCCCGCCCGCGAGATCGGGGGGGACTTCTACGACTTCTTCCTCGCGGACGACGACCACCTTCTGCTGGTGATAGGGGACGTGTCCGGCAAGGGCATCCCCGCCGCCCTGTTCATGGCGGTGACGCGCAGCTTCGTCAAGGCGCTCGCGTCCGACGGGGGGCGCCTGTCCCCCGCCAGGCTGATGGCCGCGGTAAACGACCGCCTCGCCGAGGACAACGACGCCTGCATGTTCGTCACGCTCTGCTTCGTCCTCGTGGATCTGCGCGACGGGACCTTCTCCTACGCCTGCGGCGGCCACCCGCTGCCCAGGCTGATCGGCGCGGACGGCGCGACGCCTCTGCCGCGCGTCGCGGGCGCGCTGGCCGGCCCGATGAGGGGAGTGAAGTTCGGCGAGGGCGCCGGAAGGCTCCGCGACGGTACAGCGCTGCTGCTGTTCACGGACGGAGTTACCGAGGCCCTCGACCCCGACGGCAGGCTGCTGGGCGAGGAGACGATGGACCTGTGGCTGGCGGAGGCGCGGGGCCTCGGCGCGGAGGCGCTGGTCCGCGAGATGCGCCGCCGCCTGGCCGACTTCGCAGGCGGGGCCGAGCAGTCGGACGACATAACAATTCTCTGTTTCCGCTACGGAGTTCACTCGGCGAAGGCGAGCATTCAGGCGTTCTAAAAGAATTTGCGAAAACTACAAACCGCAAGAAAGTTTCCGCCGCTTGACAACTCAAAATAGAGGCATATACTTTTTAACGGGCCTAAATGGAGAAATTACTCTATCTTCCCAAAAGTGATCAATCATGGCTCCCCAACGCTCCTCGGAAAGAAGATTATGATCCGCATTCCGAATTTCAAGGTGCAGCACAGTAAATATATTCGAAAGGAGAATACAGAATGAAAGACACCGGAAAAAGAAGTTTAGCCCTGTTGCGGTTCATCGTCCCGATATGTCTGATCCTCTCGCTTAAGCCTGCGGAGCCTTGCTTCGCAGGTCTGCCCACGGATCGTTATTCCTATTTCGAGGACCTGCCATTATTCAACCCATTGACGCCGCT
>CAYWKH010000117.1:0-6584 GCA_964458805.1 uncultured Synergistaceae bacterium | reverse complement strand
ACAGCGAGAAGGACGTGCACCCGGTCCTGTCGCAGAGGGCGAAACCCACCGTCTGATCTACCGCCTGGGGCCGATGGAGTAACGTTTGCGACAGGTTTGCGACAGTCTTCGCGACACAGGACGCCATCCCGCCGCCCGGGGGATCTACCCTTTTTTAGCCGCCCTCGAATGATACATTAGCGGCGATGGAGGCGAGCAAGCACGAGCAGACAGTTCAGCATCATAATTGATAGGGACGGAGACGGCTGGTACATTGCCTCGGTACCCGCCTTAAAAGGCTGCCAGACCCAGGCGAAATCGCTCGATGAGCTAAACAGCAGGATAATCGAGGCCATAGAGCTTTGCATTGAGGTTGGAGTTCCGGGGTGAGAGCCCTCGCGTTCGCTCGGGATGACACATAAGCAGGCAACCGAACGGGCGGTTTTACCGTTCGTGTCGGTCGCTTGGGCGGCATGTTTCTGGCCACCTTCCCCAGAGCTCGGGATGACGGAGGGGCTTCCCTACCTCCTTCTCATGCACGACTGCAGGTCGTTGGACGTGTAGGCCAGGTGGGCGGCGAGGGACTCAAGCGCGGCGTCCAGGTCGCGCGCGGCTACGGCCTCCAGGATGGCGCGGTGCTGGCGCTGGGACTCCTCCTTCATGGAGGCCAGGTGTATGCGGATGTTGCGGTCGGTCTTCTGGCGCAGGCGGGCCAGCATGTCGAGGGTCAGGGGGCGGTCGGCGGGCTCGTAGAACAGGTTGTGGAACACCTGGTTCAGGTCGCGCCACCTGATGCAGTCGGCCTCGCCCTCCATCGCGTCGAGGGCCCTTGCGGCGTCCTCCACCACCCGCTTCGTTATGCGCGGGAAGGCTATCCTCATCAGGCTGGTCTCCAGCGCCGAGATCATCTCGTACAGCTCCCGCGCCTCGTCCACCGACAGGGCCGTGACCACCGCGCCCTTGTGGCCGCGGAAGGCGACCAGCCCCTCGGTCTCCAGCAGGCGCAGCGCCTCGCGCAGGGGTATGGGGCTCACGCCGAGCCTCAGCGCCAGCCGGGCCTGGTGCAGCGGCCTGCCCTCTGGCAGCAGCCCGCGGTAGATGGCCTCCCTCAGCACCCCGGCGATGTAGTGGGGAGCGGGGCTGTCGTCCGTCTTGCGCGCCGCCAGGGATTCAAGGGTCATCTCCTCCATCGGACACTCCTCCAGGAAAATATATTCTCCGCGGGCGATAATATACGAACGCCCCTCCAATTATACTTCATTGACAGCGACCGCGGCTATTCAGCATACTTTACGCAGCATCCACATACGAAGGAGTGATCTCGATGGCGGTTCCGATGGACTATCTCGCGGCGGAGCTGGAGGAGATGAAGCGCGGCGGGTTCTACGGCACGATTCGCGCACTGGAGAGCCCGCAGGGGGCCCGGGTGCGCATCGACGGCAGGGAGTACCTCAACCTGTGCTCGAACAACTACCTGGGGCTGTGCAACGACCCGCGCCTGGTCGCAAAGGTGAAGGAGTACGCCGACAGGTACGGCGTGGGGCCGGGCGCGGTGCGCACGATCGCGGGGACCATGAGCCCGCACATAGAGCTGGAGAGGAAGCTGGCGGAGTTCAAGGGGGCCGAGGCTGCCATCGTCGTGCAGTCCGGCTTCTGCGCCAACCTGGCGGTCATCCCGACCCTGGCTAACTCCCCCGACGACGTGATCTTCAGCGACTCTCTGAACCACGCGTCCATCATCGACGCGTGCAAGCTGACCAAGGCGAAGGTGGTGCGATACGCGCACTCCGACATGGCCGACCTCGATGCCAGGCTGCAGGAGCACACCTGCGCGGGCAAGAGGCTCCTGATCACCGACGGGGTCTTCTCCATGGACGGCGACATCGCGAAGCTGCCCGAGATCGTGGAGCTCTGCGAGCGCCACGACGTGATAACGGCGGTGGACGACGCCCACGGGGAGGGCGTGCTCGGCCGCGGCGGGCGCGGGATAGTGGACCACTTCGGCCTGCACGGGCGGGTGGACGTGGAGATAGGCACGATGTCCAAGGCGTTCGGCGTGATGGGCGGCATGGCTGCGGGGAGCGCCCTGCTGATCGACTACATCAGACAGAAGGCGCGCACCAACCTGTTCAGCAGCGCCCTGACGATTCCGGACGTCGCGGCCAACCTGGCCTCGGTCGAGATCCTGCAGCAGAGCGAGGATCTTGTAAGGAAGCTTTGGGCCAACGGCGACCTGCTGAAGCGCGAGCTGAAGGCCGCGGGGTTCGACACGGCGCACAGCGAGACGCCGATCACGCCCGTGATCATCGGCGAAGCCGCTGCCGCGAAGGAGTTCAGCGCGAAGCTGTTCGAGGCCGGGGTGTTCGCCACGGCGATTGTATTCCCGACCGTGCCGCGCGGGACCGCCCGCATCCGCGCCATGGTCTCGGCCGCTCACTCGGAGGACGACCTGGCCTTCGCGGTGGAGAAGTTCACCCTGGTGGGCAGGGCGATGGGGGTGGCCTCGTGAAGCGGATTATGGTGACCGGCGCCAACGGTCAGATCGGCGTGGAGCTGGTCGTCCACCTGCGCAAACTTTACGGCGCGGAGAACGTGCTGGCCACCGCCCGCAGGCTGGTCCCGGGGCCGGTCGGCGAGGGCGGCCCCTTTCAGCTGCTGGACGTTCGCGACGGAGCGGACTTCTCTGGTATACTGGGATCGTTCAGGGCGGACACGGTCATCCACCTGGCCGGGATACTGTCGGCCAAGGGGGAGGCGGATCCCGTCTCGTCCTGGGACATCAACGTCAACGGCACATGCGCGGCGCTCGAGGCGGCCAGGGCGCACGGCGCGGCCTTCTTCCTGCCGAGCTCGATAGCCGCGTTCGGCCCATCCACCCCTGCGAGGAACACCCCGCAGGACACCATCCAGCGGCCGACCACCATCTACGGTGTGGCCAAGGTCAGCCTGGAGTTGCTGTGCGACTACTACCACAAGAGGTTCGGGCTGGACGCGCGCGGACTGCGCTTCCCCGGCCTGATCAGCTACGAGGCCCTGCCCGGCGGCGGCACCACCGACTACGCCGTGCACATCTACTACGACGCCGTGAAGAAGGGGAGCTACACCAGCTTCATCGCGCCCGGCACCAGCATGGACATGATGTACATGCCCGACGCGCTCGACGCGGTAGTCCGGCTCATGGAGGCGGACCCGGCCAGGCTCGTGCACCGCAACGCCTTCAACGTGTCGGCGATGAGCTTCGAGCCGGAGCAGATCGCGGCCTCCATCCGAAAGGTTATGCCGGGCTTCAGGATGGATTACGACGTGGACCCGCTAAGACAGTCGATCGCCGAGTCGTGGCCCGACTCGCTCGACTGCTCCGCGGCGCGCGAGGAGTGGGGCTTCGCCCCGAAGTTCGACCTCGACCGGATGACGGAGGACATGCTCTCGCGTCTGAAGGATAAAAAATAACGAGGGAGTGATACCCGTGGCCGGACGAAGGGCCAGCCTCCTGGTTGCCGACATATTCGCCATGATCGCCTTCTCCACGGCCCTTTGCATGGGGATAGAGCTCTTCCTGGCGGGGCTAACCTTCGCCCAGTCCGTCAACGCGCGGATCGCGGCGGTGCCGGTGAACCTGCTGACGGGGAGGCCCTACGGCTGGTTCAGGGACTGGCTCTTCCGGCTTCTGCGCATAGACAGGGGCGACAGGTGGAGGGTCGTGACGGGGGACACCCTGGCATTCGTGGCCTTCCAGGTGCCGCTCTACGTGGTGGTGCTGCTGATGGCGGATGCGTCGTGGCGCCAGATAGCCGTCTCGACGGCCTCTATAACGGTGCTGTTCACGCTGGCGGGGCGGCCCTACGGGGCCTTCATGGACTTCTGCAGGCGGGTGTTCGCGGGCGCGATGGGCGACGCCGATCAGTAGGGTGTCGCGGCCGATCAGTACAGTTCCGTGGGCGCGCGGTACATCTGTTTCTCCCTGTACATGCGCTGATCCGCCACGTGGAACAGGTCGCTCGCCCGCTCCCCGTCCTGCGGGCACAGGGCGCTACCTATGCTGATCCTCGGGAAGATCCTCGTCCCGTCCTCGAGTTTGTACTCCCTCTCGACCCTGCGGCGGATCCTCTTCTCGAAGGCCTCCACGTCGCTCCAGTCCGCGGCGTTGCGGTCCAGCAGGACGAACTCGTCCCCGCCGAAGCGCGACGCCATCTGCCCGCCCTCGAGCGCTCGCTCAAGCGCTCTCGCCACCAGGATCAATGCGGTGTCGCCCGCCGGGTGTCCGTGATTGTCGTTGATGCTCTTCAACCCGTTCAGATCGACGAAGGCCACCGCGAACGAGCTGCTGCCCGCCCCCCGGTGCGGCAGCAGCTCGTCCAGGCTCCGGTCGAACGTCCTGCGGTTCGGCAGGCCGGTCAGCCCGTCGAAGTCCGCCAGCCTCTCTATGTACTGCCTGGCCCTCAGCATCACCGCCATGCTCATCCCGAAGCTCCAGGTCATAAGGTTCCACAGTATGGCGGCGAAGTAGACCAGGCGCGAGACCTCCGGCACCTGCGCCCCGATCAGCCCCTCGAAGGCAAGGGTCCACCTGCAGGCCAGCGACGACCCCATAAGAACGCACCCCAGCGCCGCCACCCCGTTCACCATCAGCTCCAGTCCCTCGGACCCCCTCAGCACGCAGAAAGCCGACAGGAACAGGGTGACCGACATGAAGCCGTCGATCAGCAGCGACCTGAACCTGGCGTGATCCCCCGCGATGACCACGAGGGCGATAAGCAACAGGAAGAGCGCCGGGAGAAGACGCCCTCTCTCCCTCTCCCATCCGAAGCCCCGGAACCTCAATACCCCCTCGAACCCCAGCAGCAGCGACAATGGGAAGCCCAGGAAGGCCAAATGCCTCAAAGGACCGAGGAAGACCAGCGGACGGGCGGCCACTCCGACGACCAGCGACGCGCACGCCAAGGCCCACAGCCCGGGGCCGCGCTCCGCCGGGTTCAGCCTCCGGAGGACCAGCATGGCGACCGCGGACAGGGTGCAGCTCGACAGCAACACCACCTCCAGGGTAGGGAAGTCCAGGTACTCAAGGAAGTCCTGCAACAAGCCGAAGCCCCCTCCGAGCCGATATGACTTCAGTACGACGAGAGATGCACGCTCATCGTTGCGCACATTATATCACATTTATGCGCTTCTTCTGACAGAATCGCGATACCTGCCTTGCAAAACTGCGCTTTAGGTTTATAGTAGCACCCATGGGAAGTATTTAACCCGACCGGGAGGCCGAGGATTTTCACCTTAGGAGGTCTTTGCAATGAGCGACGAAATCGTCCGGGTAGGCATCTTCATCTGCAACCGCTACCACACGTGCGCGGGGGGCAAGTGCCTGCGCTCGCTGCGCAACAGGGAGGGGGCGTTCAGCATCTACAAGGACAGGGAGGTCGAGCTGGTAGGCTACACCACCTGCGACGGATGCCCGGGAGGCAACATCGAGTACGCCCCTGCGGAGATGAAGAAGAACGGCGCCACGGTGATCCACCTGGCGACCGGCATGGTGGTCGGCTACCCGCCCTGCCCGCGGATAGACTACTTCCGCAGGTACATAGACGCGGCCTACGGCCTCCCCGTGGTCGTGGGAACTCACCCAATCCCGGAGAAGTACTTCAAGGTCCACGAGGCCCTGGGCACGTGGAACTCCCCGATGTGGCAGGAGCTCATCGCGCCGACCCTCGCCACCCCCGAGCTGCGCCTGGCGTACAACTAGGGAATCTCTGATCAAGTCGCTTTCGTCTGCGGAGACCGTTGAAGCCAACGGGCTTGTGATAAGCAAAACACACTTGACCGGAGCTTCTCCAGGTTCCTGCCGAAAAAAGCGCGGGGGCGTTGCAGCCCCCGCGCTTTTCGTTCCTTGCGCCGCCTGCCTGGCCTACTTGCCCGCCATCATCGCGGCGATGTCGCTCTCCACCGTGTCGATCGGCTTGATGTCGAAGTTCTTCACCAGTACACCCGCCACCGCCGGGGAGAGGAAGGCCGGCAGGGTCGGCCCGAGGCGGATCCCCTTGACGCCGAGGAAGAGCAGGGCCAGCAGCACCGCGACGGCCTTCTGCTCGTACCAGGCAATGTCGTAGGATATCGGCAGCTCGTTGATGTCGTTCAGGCCGAAGGCCTCCTTCAGCTTCAGAGCTATGACCGCCAGCGAGTAAGAGTCGTTGCACTGCCCCGCGTCCAGCACCCTGGGGATGCCCCCGATGTCTCCGAGGTCGAGCTTGTTGTAGCGGTACTTCGCGCAGCCCGCGGTGAGAATGACGGTGTCCTTCGGCAGGTTCTTCGCCACGTCGGTGTAGTAATTGCGCGCCGGGAACCTCCCGTCGCACCCCGCCATCACGACGAAGCGCTTTATCGCGCCCGACTTGACCGCCTCGATCACCTTGTCCGCCAGCGCCAGCACCTGCGCGTGGGCGAAGCCGCCCACCAGCTTGCCGGTCTCGATCTCCTTCGGGGCAGCGCACTTCTTCGCCATCTCGATCAGGGGGGAGAAGTCCTTGGCGCCGCCGGGCTTCCTGTCCGCGATGTGGACGGCGCCCGGGTAGCTGACCACGCCGGTGGTGAACAGCCTGCCGAGGTAGGTGTTG
>CAYWKH010000116.1:3601-6667 GCA_964458805.1 uncultured Synergistaceae bacterium | reverse complement strand
TTCTCGGGGTCGACGACAGTACTAGGGAGATCGCCGGCATCCCGCCGGACAGGCTTGACTCGGTCGAGGACTGGCTGAGGTCGATCTGCAACGACCAGATCGAACCTCCGCTTGACTGCGTCATCCGAAGGCTGGCCGTCCAGGACTCTAGCGGCGCGGATAGGGCCGTGCTGAGGGTCGACGTCCCCCGAAGCCTGTTCGTACACAGGAGTCCGAACGGCTACTTCAGGCGCATAGGCAGCTCGAAGCGCGAGATGAAGCCGGACGCGCTGGCGAGACTGTTTCAGCAGAGGAGCAGGGCGAGGTTCATGAGCTTCGACGAGCAGGCGGTCCCGGGCACTTCGATGGACGACCTGAACCCCTCCCTGTGGGGCAGGTTCAGGACCGTCATATCCCCTCGGGACGACCGGGAGTTTTTGGGCAAGCTGAAACTGATCGCAGTCGACGAGGAGGGTGCGGTGCGGGCCACGGTGGGGGGCGTCCTGATGGCGTCGGACGACCCGCGCGCCTTCCTTTCGAGCGCGTTCATACAGGCCGTCCGCTACCGCTGGAAGGATCGGAGCGCGGCGCACCAGATCGACGCCCTCGACATCGCGGGCCCGCTGGACATCCAGATAAGGGAGGCGTGCAAGTTCGTCGAGAGGAACATGCGCGTCTACGCCGTCAAGGCCCCGAACCGGATAGAGACACCGCAATACTCCATGAACGCCGTCTTCGAGGCCGTCACCAACGCGGTCGCGCACCGCGACTACTCGATATTCGGCGCGAAGATCCGCCTGCACGTATTCTCCGACCGGCTGGAGCTCTACTCCCCCGGCACTATACCGAACACCATGACGGTCGATAGCCTCTCCGAGCGCCAGTCGTCGCGAAACGAGCTGATCAGCTCCCTGCTGGCGCGCTGCCCGATGAACTACAACGCGGTCGGCAGCAAGAGAGAGTTCATCATGGACAGGCGCGGAGAGGGAGTCCCCATCATTATCACGGAGAGCGAGGAACTGTCCGGCAGACGCCCCGAGTACAAGCTTCTCGACGACGCCGAGCTGAAGCTCGCCATCTTCGCCGCCCCCTCCCCTCACCCGGAGGAGGACGGCTGATACCGGTCGCTCTACACCCCCTCCGCTATCCGTTCGCCGACCTCGGTCGTCCTGGCTTCGCCGCCGAACTCGAAGGGGAGCTCCTTCGGGCCGGATTGCGACAGGTAGGTCGTCAGCGCCTCGTCCACTCGCCTGGCGGCCTCCCGCTCGCCCAGGTGGTCGAGCATCATCGCGGCGGTGAGGACGGCGGCTATCGGGTTGGCGCGCCCCGTGCCCGCTATGTCCGGGGCGGAGCCGTGGACGGGCTCGAACATCGACAGCCCGTCGCCTATGTCGGCCCCGGCGGCGGTGCCGAGGCCCCCGGCCAGCCCCGCGAGCAGGTCGCTCACTATGTCGCCGAACATGTTCGGCGCGAGTATCACGCCGTACAGGTCGGGCGTGCGGGCCAGGTGGTAGCACATGGCGTCCGCGTTGACCGCTGTCACGGAGACGCCGTGCCGCACCGCCTCGTCCGACGCGACCTCCTCCCAGAAGCCGTATATCTGCGGCATGACGTTCGACTTGGTCGCGAGGGCGATCCTGTCCTCCCCTCGCTCCCTCGCGGCGCGGGCGGCACGCGCTGTCACGCGGCGGATCCCCGGCTCGGTGGCCACGCCGAGCTGAAATACCCCCTCCACGCCGCCGGTGAAGCCCCCCTCCAGCCTCCCGGCGACTGTGTACAGGCCGCGCTGAGCGGCGAGGTCGAGCGACAGGCTGCCACCCCGCGTCCTGCCCCCTATCCCTATGTAGAAGTCCTCGGTGTTCTCGCGCACCACGAGAGTGTCCAGCCTGCCTCCGGAGGGAAGCCGCACTGGGAGGGGCACGTTCGGGTAGCTGCGCGCGGGGCGCAGGTTGGCGTACTGGTCGAAGTGAAAGCGCACCCTCAGCAGTATGCCGCGCTCCAGCACACCCGGCTTGACGCGCGGGTCGCCGACGGCGCCGAGCAGAAGCGCGTCCGCCCCTCCTATATCGTCGAGCGCCGAGTCGGGCATTGTCTCGCCGGTGCGCAGCCAGTGCTCCGCGCCGAACGGGTAGTCCTCCCACGAGACGCGGAAGCCGTGCCTCGCACCTGCGGCCTCCACCACCTTCGACGCCTCGCGGACCACCTCGGGCCCTATCCCGTCGCCGGGGATCCGCGCTATCCTGTAGTTTTTGACGCTCACGCCTGTCTCCTCCTCGCAAGCTCCTCTCGCACGTAGGGGGCCAGACCTCCGCGCCTCACGAGCTCCTGCAGAAACGGCGGAAACGGCGCGACCGGATATGTCTCGCCGCTCCGCCTGTTGACTATGACTCCCGCCGCCGGGTCGACCTCGATCTCGTCGCCCTCTCGCGCGGACTCAACCGCCTCCGGGCACTCGAAGATCGGCAGGCCGGTGTTGATCGCGTTGCGGAAGAATATGCGCGCAAAGGACGAAGCTATCACGCAGGAGCACCCCGCGCCACGGATCGCGAGAGGCGCGTGCTCCCGGGACGACCCGCAGCCGAAGTTCTCCCCCGCGACGATGATGTCCCCCGGAGAGACCCTGCCGGCGAACTCCGGGTACGCGTCCTCCATGCAGTACCGGCCCAGCACCGCCTCGTCCCCCGACACCAGACGCCGCGCCGGGATTATGACGTCCGTGTCCACGTCGTCGCCGAAAACCCACGCCCTGCCCCTCAATACTTTATGCATATCCTAGACCTCCACGTCGCGCGGGTCGACGAGCCTGCCCGCGACCGCGCTGGCGGCGGCGGTCAGAGGGCTCGCCAGTATGACCTCGCTCTTCGGGCTGCCCATGCGCCCGGTGAAGTTGCGGTTGCTGGTGGACACGCACCTCTCCCCCGCTGCCAGCACCCCCATGTGACCGCCCAGGCAAGGGCCGCAGGTCGGGGTGCAGACCACCGCTCCCGCGTCGGTGAAGACGCGAAGACAGCCGAGGTCCATCGCACGATTATATACCTCGTAGGACGCGGGGATAACTATGCACCTGACCCCGTCCGCGACGCGCCG
>CAYWKH010000116.1:0-3591 GCA_964458805.1 uncultured Synergistaceae bacterium | reverse complement strand
CATGATCCGCGCGGCGGCCGCGATGTCCTCCAGCCTGCCGTTGGTGCAGGAGCCTATGAACACCTGGTCGATCTTCGGGGACCCGCACTCCCTCACCGGCCTGACGTTGTCGGGCGAGTGGGGCAGTGCGGCGACAGGCGACATCTCGCCGACGTCGAAGGCCTCCGTGCGCAGGCAGGGCGCGTCGCCGTCCGGCCAGACCGGGTTGAAGGGCCGTTTGGCGCGCGATCCCGCGTATGCCAATGTCGCTTCGTCGGGCGGGAAGAGCCCGGCCTTGGCTCCGGCCTCCACCGCCATGTTGGCGATGGTGAAGCGGTCGTCCATCGGCAGGGAGGCGACCGCGTCGCCCGAGAACTCGAGCGCCATGTAGCGCGCCCCCTGCACGCCTATCCGCCCGAGCAGGGAGAGGATCATGTCCTTGCCGGTGATCCACGGGGGACGCTCCCCCTCGTACCGCACCCTGATCGTCGGCGGCACCTTGAGCCAGGTCTCCCCAAGGGCCCACGCGGCCGCCAGGTCGGTGCTGCCCATGCCGGTCGCGAACGCCCCCAGCGCCCCTCCCGTGCATGTATGGCTGTCCGCGCCCACCACCACGTCGCCGGGGAGGATGTAGCCGGACTCGGGCAGAAACGCGTGCTCCACCCCCACGCGCCCGACCTCCCAGTAGAGCATCCCCTGCGACAGGGCGAACTCCCGGCCCCTTTTCGCCTGCTCGGCGGAGGCTATGTCCCTGTTCGGGGTGAAGTGGTCCGGCAGCACCGCGCACCTGTCTCGGTCGAACACCCGCTCGGCCCCCATCTCCGCGAACGAGGCCGCCGCGGGGGGAGTTGTGATGTCGTTGGCGAACGCGAAGTCCACCCGCACCTTGCAGATCTCCCCCTCGCGAGCCTCCGACGACGAATGCGACGCGATTATCGCGCTCGCCATTGTCCTTCCCATGTCGTGCCGCCCCTACACGGCCCGCGCGCTCTCGTCGCGGCCCGCGATGCGCGTCTGCGCGGCGAAGAGGCGGTTGATCCCGTCGATGTACGCCTTGATGCTCGCCTCGATGACGTCCGTGCTCGCCCCCCTGCCGTTCGCCCTCGCCCCGCCGATCGACAGGGTGACCCGCGCCTCGCCTATCGCGTCGGACGACTCGTTCACCGACCTGATCGAGTAGTGCTCCAGCTCCGGCCTCACGTCCAGTATTCGCTGAATCGCGCGGTAGGCCGCGTCCACCGGCCCGTTTCCGACCGCCGCGTCGGTGGCCTCGCGCCCCTCGTCGTCGAGCGTGACAGTCGCGCTCCCGTGGCCGCTCCCCACCTGCACCAGGAAGCTCCTCAGGCCGACCCGCCTGCCCTCCTCGACGGGCAGAATCTCGCTGGCGATCATCGCCTCGAGGTCGTCGGCGGTGACTATCTCCTTGCGGTCGCAAAGGGACTTGAACATCGCCATCGCCTCGTTCAGCCTCTCGTCGTCCAGCGTGAAGCCCATCTCCTCCACACGCTGCCTGAAGGCGTGCTTGCCGGAGTGCTTGCCGAGCACCAGACGGCTGCCCGAGGCCCCCACGTCCTCCGGGTTCATGATCTCGTAGGTCTCCCTGTTGCACAGCACACCGTGCTGGTGGATGCCGGCCTCGTGGGCGAACGCGTTGCCCCCCACCACCGCCTTGTTCGGCGGGACGGGGAAGCCCGTCATGCGCGAAACCTGCGAGCTTACCGGGCAGAGGCGCGTCGTGTCTATCCCGGTGCGGCAGCCGAACCGATCGCCCCTGGTGCGCAGCGCCATGACGACCTCCTCCATCGAAGCGTTCCCGGCGCGCTCCCCGAGCCCGTTGACGGTGCACTCCACCTGCCTTGCCCCCGCCTTCACGGCCGCGAGCGAGTTGGCCACGGCCAGCCCGAGGTCGTTGTGGCAGTGAACCGACCAGGTAACTCCCTCCGGGTCGCCCGCCGCCCCTATGACCGTGCGGACGAACTCCCCGAACTCCTCCGGCACGGAGTAGCCGACCGTGTCCGGTATGTTGAGTGTCGTAGCCCCGCACTCGATCGCGGTGCGGAATACCTTGCCCAGGAAGGCCGGGTCCGAGCGGCTGGCGTCCTCGGCCGAGAACTCCACGTCCTCCACCAGCCCGCGGGCGTGCGTCACCGCTCGGCGAACCTCCGCCAACACCTGCTCGGGAGTCATCTTCAGCTTGTACTCCATGTGGATCGGGCTCGTGGCGATGAAGGTGTGTATGCGCGGCCTCCCGGCTCCCTTCACCGCCGCCGCGGCCGCCTGCACGTCCTCCCTCCTGGTGCGCGCCAGCCCGGCGATGATCGGACCCTCCACCCTGTCAGCCACCAGCTTGACCGCCTCGAAGTCCCCCGGCGACGCCGCCGGAAAACCCGCCTCTATGACGTCGACCTTCATCCTCGCGAGCTGCGCGGCTATCTGCAGCTTCTCCTCCGTGTTCAGGTTGATCCCGGGCGCCTGCTCCCCGTCCCTCAGCGTGGTGTCGAAAATCCGCACGTAATCCCTCATGTTTCCCCTCTCCTTTCGTTTTCTCCTGAAAAAAGGTACAAAAAAAGAGGCCGGAACCCCATTGAAGAGGTTCCGGCCTCGGGTTGCCGATGCGCAGCTCAGCAGGCTGCCGGCGTCCCAGGCGGGAACCGGCGTCCGAGGAGCAGGCCGAAGGAGGCAACGTTGGCGATGCTGAGCACGGTCTCGAATAACATTGTTGCCCTCCCCCTCTCCCCGGCGTCCGCCGAATTTCGGAGCATTATGAGCGCAATCCGCGGGAATGTCAATAGGACGATCGAAGAAAGATAATACGGAATATACTACTATATAGACGGGCGGTGCCCCGGTCATGCCGAGCGAACGCGATGGATCCAGAGTTGTCGGTAGCTCGGAGCGAGGTCCCTCCCTCTCGTCACTTTGTTCCTCGGGATGACAAAAACTGGTGTATTTCTAGGAGTAGGCTTCACTTCGCTTTGCGGCGCGCAGAACAAGTACTAGGAGAACGTCGTCGCGTATCTCGTATATTACTCTGTACTCGCCGACTCGAATCCGCCAAGCCTCGCAACTCCCCTTAAGCTTGATTGCACCTGTCGGGCGCGGGTTTTCCGCAAGGGCATCAATTCTGTCGGAGATCCTCTCTCTGACACGGCGTTCGAGGGAAGCCAGTTCCTTGACAGCGGATTTCTTGAATTCAATGGAGTATTCAGGCTTGATCACAACCCAAGCTCTTTTTTGACGGTTTCCCAAGGTATGGTCGGTTCATCCGCTCTTTCTTCGATGATCCGCAAATCATCCATGTCCTCTTTATCCTGAAGCGACCTCAAACAAGCCGCATAACTGGCCACCTTCTCGACATCCTCGCCGGGAAGGCCGCGAATCAGCCTGTACACCGCTTTCCTCTGTTCAACAACGGTACGCACTGTAATGCCCCTCCCTTATTTGTTCTTCGACGGATCTGGGATCTGGATATTGTGACTCCCCTCACCAGCTTGGATTATACTATTGTCCGGTAGACTGCGCAAATTCGCGAGGTCCCCCCCTCTCGTCACTTTGCTCCTCGGGATAGCGAACGACTGTGCGAAGCCTCCGGCACGCTACTGCCGGACGGCT
>CAYWKH010000115.1:0-6671 GCA_964458805.1 uncultured Synergistaceae bacterium | reverse complement strand
GACTGGCCGGGGAGATGAGACGCTCCGTCGGACGCTTCAGGGTGGAGGCCGAGGGAGGGCTGGTCCCCGCCGGAAGGTAGTTGCGCAGGGGGGCGCCCTATCCGCGCCCCCCTCTCACTCCCCGAGCCCCTCAACCGGCGGGAGTTGTCCGGCGGCTCGCTCGCTCTCCCTGCACTTCGAGCACACCCCGTAAAGCGTGAGCCTCCGCTGCAGCACGACGCAGCCGGGGAGCTGCTCCCCGACATCTCCGACCTCATGGGCCGGTATGTTCACATCGACGAGGGACTTGCATCTCACGCAGAAGAAGTGGTTGTGCGGCTCGTCCGACGTCTCGTACCGAATCCCCCCGCCGCCGAACCGCCCCGCCTCGGCCACCGCCCCCAAGTTCATCATCTCGCGTATCGTGTTGTACACGGTGGTCCTCGAAACCTCCGGCATGGCCTTGAGCACCTTCCTGTAGACCTCGTCCACGGTCGGGTGCGACCTGTCCTCCAGGAGGATGCCGATGATCAGGCGCCTCTGCGGGGTCAGCTTCAACCCCTTCCTGCGAAGCTGCTCGGCCACCTGTTCCATCGAGCTCATGGATATACACTCCCCCTCCGCCGGCAAGCCGGACAACTTGCAACGATTATAAACAAAAAACTCATTTCCGACAACTAAGGGGCCGCCCTCTACGTGGAAGGGCAGCCCCTCGAGGCCTCGAGATGCCGGCGACGCGGTACTAGCTTTCGTACAGCTTGAACAGCCCCTGGGTCCCCAGGTCCTCGCCCCCCGCCTCCGCAAGCTCGGAGTAGAGCCTCATCGCCAGCTTCAGCCCCGGGGCGTCCAGCCCCATGCGCGCGGACTCGTCCAAGGCTATCCCCATGTCCTTGATGAAGTGCTTGACGAAAAAGCCCGGGGCGAAGTCGCCGGCCAGCATCCTGGGGGCGAGGTTGGACAGGGACCAGCTGCCCGCCGCCCCGCCGGATATCGCCGCCAGCACCCGCTCCGGGTCGAGCCCCGACCTCTTGGCGTACGCGATCGCCTCGCAGACTCCCATCATGTTCGACGCTATCGCCACCTGGTTCGCCATCTTGGTATGCTGCCCGCTACCTGGCCCCCCCATGTGGTTCACGCTCTTGCCCAGCAGATCGAACAGGGGCCTCATGCTCTCGAAGGCGGCAGCCTCCCCCCCCGCCATGATGGAGAGGGTTGCCTCCCTGGCGCCCCTGTCCCCGCCTGACACCGGCGCATCAAGCGCGAAGACGCCCCTGTCCGCGGCCGCCGCGGCTATGCGCTCGGCGAGAGCCGGGCTCGAGGTGGTCATGTCGACGAGCACCGTTCCCGGGCGCGCTCCCGCGATTATGCCGCGGTCGCCGAAGTAGAGCTCCTCGACGTCCCTCGGAAAGCCGACCATGGTTATCACCACGTCGCTGTTCTCAGCCAGGGTGAACACGTCGTCCTTCCACACCGCGCCCTGGGTGAGAAGGTCCAGGGCCTTGCCCTTGGTACGGTTGTATACAAGCAGGTCGAACCCGCCGCGAAGTATGTGCCCGGCCATGCTGTGTCCCATGACCCCGATGCCGGCCATGCCGACGGTCGATCTTCCCTTCACGAGTTCCATACTTTCACCTCCGGCGTTTTTGTGGATCTTCATTCACATACCGACGCTTGTCGGGTACAATCATCCGTGGAGGGACCGGTTCCCGGAACGCCCGAAGGACGCCCTCCCTGCGCGCGGTCTTCATGATTGTACCTTTGGCTGTCAAAAATGAAAAGGAGGCATAGGGTATGAATACTTATGAGCGGATTGAGAAGGCGCTCGGGGCCGAGGCGGAGAGCCTGCTGGGGCACAGGTGCGCCACCGTGGACAAGTCGTTGCTGACGCTGCCGGGGCCGGACTTCGTCGACAGGGTCACGGCGATATCCGACCGCTCCATCCCGGTCATGCGGTCGATGCAGACGCTGTTCAACTCGGGGCGGCTCGCGGGCACCGGCTACCTGTCCATCCTGCCGGTGGACCAGGGGATCGAGCACTCGGCCGGGGCCAGCTTCGCGCCCAACCCGATCTACTTCGACCCCGAGAACATCGTCAAGCTGGCCCTTGAGGCGGGCTGCAACGCGGTGGCCAGCACGCTGGGGGTCCTGTCGTCGGTGGCCAGGAGGTACGCGCACAAGATCCCGTTCGTGCTAAAGATCAACCACAACGAGCTTCTGACCTACCCGAACAAGCACGACCAGATACTGTTCGCGTCGGTCGAGCAGGCGCGCGACATGGGGGCGGCGGCTGTCGGCGCAACGATCTACTTCGGCAGCGAGGAGTCCTCCCGGCAGATACAGGAGATCAGCACGGCCTTCGAGATAGCCCACTCGATGGGCATGGCGACAATCCTTTGGTGCTACCTGCGCAACGGCGCGTTCAAGACCGCCGAGAAGGACTACCACGTCTCCGCCGACCTCACCGGGCAGGCGAACCACCTGGGGGTCACCATCGACGCCGACATAATCAAGCAGAAGCTGCCCGAGAACAACGGCGGGTACACCGCGCTGAAGTTCGGCAAGACCAACAAGAACGTCTACGAGGAGCTGACCACCGACCACCCGGTGGACCTTGCCAGGTACCAGGTCGTCAACTGCTACATGGGGCGCGCGGGCCTGATCAACTCCGGCGGCGCGTCCGGCGGCGAGAGCGACCTCGCCGAGGCCGTCAAGACCGCCGTCATCAACAAGAGGGCGGGCGGCATGGGCCTGATACTGGGGCGCAAGGCCTTCCAGCGGCCGATGAAGGACGGGGTGGAGATCATCAACGCGGTCCAGGACGTCTACCTGGAGGAGCGCGTGACGATCGCCTGACCCGCGACCGCCCGGCCAGGCGCCCCGGCCGCGTCTAGTCGGGGCGCCTGGCCTTCCCCCTGCGCTCGTCGGGGTCCAGGCGCAGAACCGTGACCGCCCCCAGCTCCCTCTCGGTGAATTCATGCGAGAAGGAGTCGCCCGCGAGCTTCTTCATCATGGCCGTGAGGGCGCGACCCTTCTCCTCCGCGGACTCCACGAAGGTTATCCTGCCGGAGACCACCACGCTGCGGTAGGCCACCCCCCATCCGCAAGCGATCGGCGACGGGATGAGCTCCACGTCGATCTCCGCCTGGAAGCAGGCCCTGGGGTTGACCCTAAGGGCGTCCACCTTGCGCCCCTCCGGCGCGCAGTGAAAGTATATTCGACCGTCCAGGGCGGCGAAGTTCATCGGGACGACATACGGCTCGTCCCCGTCGCACACCGCCAGGTGGCCGTACTCGGCTAGGGCGAGAATCTCGTCCATCTCCGACTGGTCCGTCATCTCCCTGTCGCTTCTTCTCACGGGCCTGCTCATCTTTCGAATCCCCCCTGCTTGTCTCGGATTTACTGTCCAACTTCGTTTTATGTTATCATGAACCGGGCGTCTTCAGCGCCAATGACTTACAGATTATTGCGAGGGATGATGCCAGTTGAGTCTAGTATTCGAAAGATGGAAGGACAATCCTCAGGTTCGGGGAGCAACGGAGAGCTTCTCGGCCGCCGCCGAGCGCTATCTCTCGGTGCGCGACTCGACGGACACCAACGACAGGATAGCGGCGCGGAGGTTCTGGTCCGAGCTGACCTCATTGTACTGGACGGTCGCGGTCGCCCTGGTCGACGCGCGGACCGAGTCGCTGCCCGACGAGCTGGTGTTCGACGAGCAGGAGAGGCTGTTCCTCGACTTCGGAGTGGTCGACGACAGGCTGACCCCTCGCGCCCCGGACCTCCCGTCGGCGGTCCACTCGCGCGCGCCGGTCGGCCTGTTCCAGTACTATTCGTTCTCCGACCACATTGCCGAGAGCTACAGCATGGTGATGGGAAAGCCGGTCACCCCTCCGCGCAGCGGCTACTCCCTCGACGACAAGCTGGCCCAGATGAGGAGCCAGCTGGAGGCGCTCAAGACCCGCATGAAGTTCACCCTCGCGCCGTCTCTCACCAGGGCGGGCATGATGACCTCGGAGGCGGACGCGATAATCAACGACCTGAACAGATGCCTCTCCTCGTACACGGAGGTCCAGATGCGCACCCGCAGGTACAGGGAGGCCGACGAGGAGGAGCGCCGCCTGATGTCGGTGGACAACTTCGCCTTCTCCGAGGCGGAGAAGAGGGTGACCGCGGCTTTGAGGCCCGCCCCTGCGCCGGCCGAGGAGGACGAGCCGGAGGCGGATTCGCCCGCCGGGCCGTCGAACGAGGAGGCGGCGAGGGTCGCCGCCCTGGTCGAGGGCGCCAAGACACTGGCCAGGAACCTGGTCTACGTGGAGCAGGAGCTCGTCAAGTGGAACAGGCGGGTCGCGAAGAAGGCGAAGGACCTGGAGGCCGAGGCCCCGGCCTTCCGGCGCAGGGAGCTGCGCAACATGCTGGAGATGAAGAAGGAGTACGTGTCCCTCACGGCCAAGTCCGCGCGCCTTGACGACTCCCAGATCTGCCAGAGCGACAAAAGTCCGCTGTCGATAGACAGGGCCGCGGCCCTGCTGGAGGAGATGGTGTCGCTGGACCCGGACATGCTGATGGTCGCCCGGGTGCGGATGTACGGCATTCCCCGCGTCATCCTGGTCCCGGGCCAGGGTTACGGCACCTACGACTGGAACGACCACACCCTGCTGATACCGGCCTTCCCCACCTACAGCGCCGAGAGGGCGGCGGCCTACGCGCTGGCGACCTTTCGCTGGGACAGCGACGAGGACAGGGTGCTGAAGAACAGCTACGAGCTCATCAAGGAGAATCGCAACAAGACCACCCTAGACCTCAACACGTCGTTCTACAAGGACTACTTCCTGTGGCTGACCAAGGAGAAGAAGGGGTACCGAATACTGCCGCGCGCGACTCACAAGGTCTTCGTCCAGATGTTCGCGCCGCAGAGGGCGCAGTGATGGGGGTTGGACTCATGTTCGCCCGGATAATGGCCCTGTGCCTCGGCGGGGCGATAATCTTCCTGCTGCGCTTCAGGGTGTTCAAAAGGGGGTTCTCCCCCGTGGTCGCGGCCCTCATGGCGGCGGTCGTGATGGCGGGCGGGATACAGGCCCACTACCACTTCTTCAGCTACGAGTCCTTCGGCGGGGGAGTCCTCTACGCATCGCTGGGGTTCATCGCCTTCCTGGCCTTCAACTACGGCTACCGAAAGACGCCTCCCCCGGGTAAGAAAAGGGACCGATAGGGACCGGATGGAGCGCCTCCAGGCCGCCGCCGCGGCGAACTTCACAGAGACCGTGCGCATGTGGGGCGCGGCCCCGACCTCGATGATGGAGCTGCATCCCGGCTGCATGCTGGTCTCCACCGGGGTTGCGATCGCCGACCAGAACTACGCGATACCACTGGAGGGGGGGAGCGCCGAGGAGTGCATGGCCCTCCCGACCGCCTTCTTTCGCGGGCTTGGCATGCCCTTCACCCTGTGGTCCCCTCCAGGGGCGCGCGGGGAGGGGCTGTCGGCCGAGATCGAGGCCGCCGGGATGCCCCGAAGGTGCTCGCCCCCGGCGATGGCGATGCCCCTCGCAGGCACGGGTGGCCGGAATATACCACCGCTTCCGCTGGGTCTCGACCTGGTACGGGCCTCGTCGCCGGAGGAGGCTCGCGAGTGGGGCGACGCATCGCTCGAGGGGTTCGGGTCGGGCACCGGGCACTGCGAGAGCTTCGGCGCATTCGCCTCCTCGCTGGTCGCGGGACGACTCTCGAGCTCCTTTCGGCTGCTGACCCTCCGCCTCGGCGGGAGGGCGGCCGCTACATCCATGCTCTCCATCGCCGGTGAGACAGCCGGCCTGTACTACTTCTCGGTTGCACCAGCCTTCAGGCGGCGCGGGCTGGGCAGGCTGCTGCTCGAGGCGAGCCTGGAGGAGGCCGCGCGCCGCGGCGGGCGCGTCGCGGTTTTACAGGCATCGCCGATGGGGCGCCCGCTCTACCTGGCGGCGGGCTTCGTCGAGTGCGGGAACTACCGGGTGTACTCCCCCGACCCGGACGCCTGCTGACGCTCGGTCACTCCTCCTCGCCGGACAGGCCGCGGACGACCGCGAACGAGGCGATTGCCGCCAGGGCCGCCGGGAGCATGTGCGCCGGGGCGCCGGTCATCTCCGCCGCTAGCAGGACGCCGGTCACCGGGGCGCGCATGACGCCCGATATCATCCCGGCCATCCCCGCTACCAGGAATCCGACCTGCCACTCCGGGCAGAACAGGGCCCCGTACAGAGCCCCGAGAGCCGCCCCCGAGGCCAGCATGGGGTAGAACAGCCCGCCGGCGGCCTCCGAGCAGATGCAGGCGGCGGTGAAGGCCATCTTCACCGCGAGCGCCAACAGGAGGGTGCGCGGATCGTACCCCCCGGCGCCGACGGACTCCACCATTTCGTGCCCGCCCGCCAGCGCGACGGGCAGCAGGCGAGCGACTGCGAGGGCGAGCATCGCAGGGATCACCGGGCGAAGGCGCGCGGGCGCCGGCAGCCGCCCGTAGGCCAGGTCGAATCCCCGCATCGATCGCGCGAACAGGACGGATGCGACGCCGCACAGAGCCCCCATTACGGGGAAATGCCACAGGAGCGCCGCGGGGGGCGCGGCGGCCCCGCCGAAGGAGAAGAGCGGCCCCGGGCCGAATGCGAGCGCCGCCACGAGGCCCGCGACCTGAGAGGCGACCACGACGGCCGTGACGACTCCGGCGG
>CAYWKH010000114.1:2417-6779 GCA_964458805.1 uncultured Synergistaceae bacterium | reverse complement strand
GTTCGTCGGTCATCTCGTGCAGGCCGACCGCCAGGGCCTCGAGGTCGCGCCCGGCGAGTCCGCCGTAGGTGGCGAACCCTTCGAACAGGATCACCCTGGGAGCGAGCCTGTAGTACATCTCCTCGGTGCGGCAGGCGATCAGGCCGCCGATGTTTACCAGGGGATCCTTCTTGCACGACACCGTGATCGCGTCGGCGTTGTCCATCATGGCCCTGAGGATCTCGGCTATGGACATCCCCGCGCACTCCTTCTCCCTGTGCTTGATGAACCAGGCATTCTCGGCCATGCGCGCCGCGTCGAAGAGCAGGGGGATGCCGTGCCTCTTCGCGACCGAGGAGACCTCCCTGATGTTGGCCAGGCTGACCGGCTGGCCGCCCCCGGAGTTGTTCGTGATGGTGATCATTATGAACGGGATGCGGCTCTTGCCGAAGTCGGCGATCGCCCTCTCGAGCTTCGCCAGGTCCACGTTGCCCTTGAACGGGTGCTGGTTCGTGCGGTCGAAGGCTTCGTCTATGACGCAGTCCACGGACGAGGCCTTCACGTTGAAGATGTGCCCGCGCGTGGTGTCGAAGGGCATGTTGAACGGGATAACATCCCCCTCCTTGACCAGTGAGCCGAAGACCACGTTCTCGGCGGCGCGGCCCTGGTGCACGGGGATGGTGAAGTCGAAGCCAAGGACGTCCTTCACCGCCTTCTTGAGGTTGAAGAAGCTGTCCGCGCCGGCGTAGGCCTCGTCGCCCATCATGATGGCCGCCCACTGCTGCTTGCTCATCGCCCCGGTCCCGGAGTCGGTCAGGAGGTCGATGTAGACGTCCGCGGCCCTCAGGCCGAACATGTTGTAGCGGGCCCTCTCAAGGGCCTGCTCGCGCTCCTCTTTCCCGGGGATGTGCACGGGCTCGACCATCTTGATGCGGAAGGGCTCGGGGGGTACCTTTGCGACCATTCAACACTCCTCCTTGAATGTACGTCCTTTGCCGCCCGTCGCGGGATCCGGGCGTTCGATGCATATTTAAGCGCTACGTTATTGTAACCGCTTTTCCATGTTGATGCAAATAAATCCTTAGTCGTGATTAAAATAATTTATCGTTTCCCCGTTCAGGCGTTTCTAGTCTGTATTGGGCCGTGCCGGTAACACGCGACGTCTGAACGGTGTATAATGGACGATATTTTTTTAGCAACGGAGGTCCCAATGCGCCTAGTGCTGTACAACATCAGGTATGGAACCGGGTCGGGGTGGAGGTATCACTTCCCGCTCCCGTACTCGGGGTGTCTCAGGAGGACTGCGGGGAGGTTCGGAGCCATCTCCGACTACCTGTCGAAGCTGAATCCCGACTTGGTCGGGCTGGTCGAGGCCGATTCAGGCTCCTACAGGCAGTACGGCCGCAGTCAGGCGGATGCTCTGGCCTCCAGGATCGGCGGCGAGGCCTTCTTCGCGTGCAAGTACGAGTCCGGATCGCTGATCTCGAGGGCGCCGTTGCTCAAGCGCCAGGGCAACGCCGTGGTGACAAGGCTCCCGGTCGTCAAGTCCGGCGGCTACTCCCTGAGCAAGGGGGTGAAGCGGACCCTCCTGGAGGTCGAGTTCCAGGATTTCACCCTCTTCCTGGCCCACCTCCCGCTGGGGTACGCGGCGAGGAGGGTCCAGCTGGGGGAGATAGCCCAGCGGTGCGTCTCCGCGAGCAAGCCTGTCGTCTTCGCGGGCGACTGCAATACCTTCCGTGGAGAGGGGGAGTTGCTCCCGTTCCTGCGCAGGACGGGGTTCAAGAACGCCAATCCAAGCAACAGACCCACCTTTCCCAGCCGCATACCCGCCCTCGCGCTCGACTTCGTCCTCTACGGACCCGGCATAGAGATGGAGTCCTTCGATGTGCCGGCCGTGCGCCTGTCGGACCACCTTCCCCTTGTGTACGACTTCATAGTCGCGTGAGGAGGATCGCCGGATGACGCCCACCATGCTTCTGTACACCGCGTACGACATATCCTCCATCGTGATACGCCTGATCATGCTCTGCTACATCCCGCAGAAGCACGCTCCGTCAGCCGCGACTGCCTGGCTCCTGGCGATCTACTTCTGGCCGTGGCCGGGCTTCCTGCTCTACTCGATGTTTGGCTCGGCCAGCCTGCCGGAGAAGCGCGTCGAGCGGCACGAGAAGATGCTGCGCAGCCTGGACGACGGGAGGCGGTCCTTCAGGTGCCTCTTCGACGACGAGGCCCACTGGCTCCCGGAGGAGCTGGTCAGGTTCGGCGCGCTGGGCAGGAAGCTGGGGGACATGTGCATAACCAGGGGCAACGAGTTCCTGCTCATCGACAGCGAGGAGGAGTTCATACGGGCGCTCTCGGCCGACATCGACAGGGCCGGCTCCACCGTGCACCTGCTGTACTATATCTTCGCCCGCGACATCGTCACGGAGCCTCTGTTCAGGTCGCTGGAGGACGCCGCTGCGAGAGGGGTGGAGTGCCGCATACTGGTCGACGCCCTCGGGTCCAAGAGGTTCCTGAAGAGGGATGCGAAGCGCCTTCGGTCGATAGGGGTGCGGGTGGAGAAGGCCCTGCCGCCGCGACTGTTTCGCAGGACCCCGACTACCGCGCGGTACGACCTCCGCAACCACCGAAAGATAGCGGTGATCGACGGAAGGGCGGGGTACACGGGGTCCCACAACGTCATAGAGGCCGCTTACGGGGGGAAAGCGGGGGGGCTGGAGTGGAAGGACCTGACGCTGCGCCTGTCGGGCCCCGTGGTGCTCCAGCTGCAGGGGGTCTTCATGGAGGACTGGTTCGTGGAGACCGGCGAGACGCCGCGTTCCGGCGAGATCTTTCCCGCGCCCGAGTTGGCGGGAGAGGCGGTGGTGCAGACGGTGCCGAGCGGTCCCTCCTATCCGTGGCAGAACTACCAGCGGCTGGTGGTGTCGGCGCTTCACGGCGCGAAGAAGTGGGTGGTCATAACCACCCCCTACCTGATCCCGGACGACGAGCTGTTGCACGCCCTTGAGACCGCGGTGCTGGGGGGAGTGAGGGTTCAGCTCGTGATACCCGAGAAGAGCGACCAGTTCCTGGTGGGGAACGCCGCAAAGGCCTACTTCGACGTGCTTCTCGACGCCGGGATCGAGATCTACCTGTTCCAGGGGGGAATAATCCACTCGAAGACGATGACCGTGGACCATAGCCTGGCCTTTTTAGGCACGAGCAACTTCGACATACGCTCGTTCGCGCTAAACTTCGAGCTCAACCTGGTGCTTTACGGTAAAGATGAGACCAGGGCCGTCCGCAACGCCCAGCACTCCTACATAACGGCCTCTCGGCGGCTCACCAGGGAGTCGTGGGGCGACCGCCCGCGGACGGTGCGCGTCGTGCACGGGATCACCAAGCTGTTCAGCCCGCTGCTTTAGGACCGTTGCGATCATCGCAGGTTTAAACGACGGCGGGCGTATTTGTTCATCATAGTATTCAAAATGAGACCGCGGAGGTGTCGATTGTGAACAACGGTTTATTACCGCCGCTCCTCGAACGGATCAAGGAAGTGTTCCACACGATTGAGGTCCGCCAGGGGATTCAGCCTGCGAAGAACCCGGGCCAGATCCCCTACACGAAGGAGCTGACCGGTCACCCCAGGTACTGCGGCTCCGTGATGGGAGCCGAGGCCCTCTGGGGGATGGATATTCTGGAGAAGACGGGCGAAAAACCGTGCGACGCGGACTATACAGCCGAATACAGAGTCGACGGCACGTCGGTCCGGATCCTGGGGCGTCCGCACCGTTACCTCGACTACCCGGTCAACGTCTTCCTGAACGTATGCATGCTGTACGACGGCAGGCTGGAGATAGTCGACTTCTGCGTAGACCTGCTGGCGCAGATAGCCCCGGTGAACTGGTTCGCATGCGATCTGCCCGGGGAGATGCACGGCGCGCGGCTGGGCGGCAAGGATGCTTATCGCTTCGACAGGGCGGGCAGGACGATCGTGCTGGATGTGCCGACCGACGTCTATAAACGCCTGCCGCTGTCTCTGACAAGCTCCATCGGCTCGGTTGGCAGGGTAGCGCTGGAGCTCGTGCCCGGCGAGACGTATTTCACACGCTGAAGGGGGCGCAGATGAAAAAGATAGTGTATATCGACTACGAGAATATGCCCGGAGTGAACATCGAGAACGTGGAGGACACCAAGTTTCTCATATTCATAGGTGAAAACCAGAAGAAGATACCCACCGAGACGATAGTCAAGATGCAGCCGCTCGGGGAGAGGGTCGAGTGGATCACCATCAGCGGCTCGGGGAGGAACGCGCTTGATTTTCACATAGCCTACTACCTTGCCAAGTACAACGTCGGCGCCTCGACCACGCACTACATCCTGTCGAAGGACGCCGGGTACGAC
>CAYWKH010000114.1:0-2407 GCA_964458805.1 uncultured Synergistaceae bacterium | reverse complement strand
AACGCCCGAGGAGATAAGAGAGAAGCAGGTGCTGCCGGCGGAGCTGGTCCCGAAGTACGCAAAGGCCCTTGAGATACTGAAAAAACAGGACAAGACCAGGAGGCCGAAGACCAGGAAGACCCTGTCCTCCAGCATGGAGACCCTGTTCCAGGGTCAGGTGTCGAAGGAGGATACCGACCTCATAGTCGAGCAGCTGTTTCGAGAGAGGTTCATAGAGGAGAAGAACAAGCGCATCGCCTACCTGGACTGACCCGCGATCCTCGTCGGGTCAGGCCTTCCTTCTGGAGAGGAGGCGCTCCGCGAAGCCGCCCGGCACCGCCGCGAGCAGTATCGCCAGGATTATCATAGCGCTGCCGCCTATCTCGCGAATTGTGGGCACCTCGCTGCTCATGAGGGCGGCGATCAGGATCCCCGACGGGATCTCCACCGTGCAGATATGGCTGGCGGTCGATGCCGACACGTAGCGGAGCGACACGCAGTAGGATCCGTACCCCAGGATGCTGCCGAACACGGTCATGGAGGCTATCAGCCCGATGTCGTAGAGGCCGAGCGCCGCCACGTCACCCCATCCGTGGAGGAAGTGCTTCACAGCGGTCATGATAAGCGCGCCGAACAGGTGCGAGTAGAAGAGCAGCTTCGTACCCGACACGTGTTCGCGCGAGATGAGCACCCGCCCGGCCAGGAACTGTCCCGACAGGCCGACCACCGCCATCGCTCCCCACAGGATGCCGGGTAACGAGAAGCCGCCGTCCGCCGCGCTGCCGGAGAACACGCCAGTCCATACCCCGGCCGTCACGAGCACAGCCGCAAGGTATTGGAGCGGGGTAGGACGCTCCCTGGTGATCCACAGATCTCCCAGCAGTGTGACCAGAGGGAACGTGTAATGGATGATCAGCGCCGCAGGGACGGTGAGGTACTTGAGGGAGAACATGAAGCAGGCCCCGGTCATCGGTACGGCGAAGACGGCGTAGACGAACAGGACGGCCCCCTCCCGGGGGGACAGGCGCAGGGAGCGGCGGTCCATGACTAGAGCCCAGGGCAGCACCAGCAGGACCACTAGAAGGGTGCGCAGGACGACGGCGGTTGTCATGTCGACACCGCGGAGGGCTAGGATGCGCCCTACCGGGCTGACGACGCCCCAGGAGATGCCGGTTATCAGTGCCGCCAAGACGCCGGCCCAGTGCTTTGACATTCAGTGTTTCCCCCCGTCGAGTATTTTATTTATCAAGTTTTTCTTACTTAACGTGACTACTCCAGGCAGCCTCGTATGAGGGCCACCTGGGTGACAATGTGCTCCGCTGTCTTGGTGATGGCCGGGTAATCCCTCTCCGCCCCGGCCGGGCGGAAGAGCGCGGCGCCAACTCCCACGGCGAACGCCCCCGCCTGGAACCAGTCGTCGAGGTTGGCCGGGGCGACCCCGCCGACCGGGATTATATGCGCGTCGGGCAGGGCCGTCAGGGCCGCCCTCACGAACCGGGGCCCGAGAACGTCGCCCGGGAAGGCCAGCACGACGTCGACGCCCCGCTCAACCGCCCCCACGACCTCGCCTATGGCCCCGGCGGCGGGCATGTAGGGCAAGCCCGACCGGTTGCACATCTTCGCCGTCTCCTCGTCGAACCGGTAGGAAGAGATGAACTCCGCCCCAGCATCGATGCACATCCGCGCGGTCACGGCATCGGCGACAGATCCGCACCCAAGTGTCAGCCCCCTGCACAGCCCGCGCCCGGTGATCTCCTTTATGGCCTCGACCGCGCCCGGCCGGCAGGCCGATATCTCCAGCACGTCGATCCCGCCCTCGAAGGCCGCCTCGGCCGATGCCACCGCGTCCTCGACGTCCCTTGTCGCGACAAGCCCGACCACTCCGAGGTCGGATATTCGCCTCAACACCTCAAGTTTTTTCAGCCTCATCCCGTCGCCCTCCTGCGAAAGTGATAACATTGTATCAGTGCTCAGTCGCCCGGCGGGCACCCGTCACTCGAGCCAGCGAACGATCTCCTCGAGCAGCGTGTGGTGCAGCATCCTGGTGACCGCCCCCGGCCTTCCGCTCCCGATGACCTGGTCGCCGATCTTCACCACCGGGACCACCTCCTTCACCGAACCGGTGATGAACGCCTCCTCCGCGGTCGACAGCTCGGTGAGCAGCGGACAGCGCTCCTCGATCTTCATCCCCTTCTCCGCGGCGAGCTGTAGTATGATATCCCTCATGGTCCCCTTGAGCACGCGCGACAGAGGGGCGGTGACCAGCCTGCCCCCGGTGTACAGGAAGAAGGAGCTGTGCGCGGCCTCGGTGATCTCGCCGTCGGGGCAGTACAGTATCTCGTAGGCGTCTCCGTGCTTGGCGAAGCCGGTGTAGGAGAACATGTAGTCGATATTCTTTATGCCAGGGATGTGACGGCCGCCGTCCACC
>CAYWKH010000113.1:0-6796 GCA_964458805.1 uncultured Synergistaceae bacterium | reverse complement strand
CCCAGGCTGTGGCGCCACCTGCTGAACGCCTTTCCGAAGTCCGTGCCGACGGGCTACAGGGATGCCGCCGGCCGCCTTCGCATGGTGCCTCAGCCGGACGAAGAGCTCCCCGAGAGCGCGGAGGTGATAGTCCTGAGCGAGGACTCCTACGACGCGTCCCTCTTCGACCCCGCGCACTCCAGGCCCGATATTCCCGATGCGGGCGCGCCCTCCCCGAGGTGCCCCGACGTCCCCCCGACGGGCTCGCTGCTCATAGTGGGCGTGAACCCGAGGCTGCCCTTCATAATCGACGAGATGTCGTCCGTAGGGATGTCGGTGCAGGTAGCCGACAACCAGACGCGCGAGGAGTTCGCCGCCTGGTACGCGGAGTACTCGAACGCTCCGGCCCCGGAGGGACTGGTCTTTCACGAGTGCCGGTTCCGCACCGAGGCCGAGGTGCGCTCCGCGATAGACCTGTCCACCATAGACAGGGTCGTGCTGCTCGCCGACGGCCACCTGCTGGACACGGCCACGCCCGACCAGATAGACGCGGAGACGACCTCGAGGCTGCTTATGCTGAGCCACATGATCGACGAGCCCGGAACGGACGGCGCGGCGCGCGACGTGCGGCTCATAGTCGAGACACTGACGGTCGACTCGGAGGCAGTGGTCCGCAACATAAGGAGCTGCTCGAACGTCATCGCCCCCCTGACCATAGCCAGGCTGCTGACCACCTTCACCCTGCAGCCGGAGTTCGAAGAGCTGTTCAGGACCATCATCCAGTACGGCGAGATCGACATAGTCTGTCGCCCGGTCTCCGACGCGGTGCCTGGCATCGCACCCGGACAGGTGACGTTCGGCGAACTGCTCGAGGGCGCCCACAACGGCTGCATCCCGCTGGGATGGGTGGAGGCGGCGCCCGAGGCGTCCGGCCATATAAGGCGCGACTCGCCCAAGGTGGTGCTCAATCCTCCGAAGAGAAACTTCCTCCCGCGCGACTGCGAGATAATATTCCTGAGACGCAGGGAACCGAAGTGACACGTCCGAAAAAGCGCATGCTATACTGGAATCCGCAAGACCACCGACCGCGCAAAAGGCGCGGCGGCACGCACGGGCGGCTCGGCCCAGCCGGGGCAGCCGTCCCTTACAGGAGGGAAAGAGATGGCGGTAAATCCGGAACTGGGAAAGTTCATCCCCCTGCGGACCGAAGACCTGGTGTCCGCGCTGTGCGAGGAGGCGCGCTCGCCCGGAGACGCGGAGAAGTTTCGCCGAGTGGCCGAGCTCGTGGAGGCGACCTATCACTATGACTTTCACGACGTCCTTAGGCGAGCGAGAAGGACTTACCACGTGTTCAACCCGGACGCCGACACCCTCAAGCTCGGGGGCGCCGACTCGCTTGACGCCCGGTTCGACGGCATGGTGGAGGCCCTGAAGGAGCTGCTGACGGCTGCAAACTACCGGGAGTTCCCCGTGCCCGAGCTGAACGAGCTGATGACCAGCTCCGCCCCCAGGGGGCTCAATGTGAAGGTGAACCTCGACAAGTACGAGAATGTGCTGATCTTCCGGAGGGGGAAGCAGTACGCCCCGAAGCCGAAGCCCCCTCTCTCCTGGTGGAAGTCCCTGCGCAAGAGCGAGGCTGAGCCTCCAGAGCTTGAGGAGGTCATACAGCGCCTCATGATACTCATCAAACTCAGAGCCCAGGAGGATGTCGAGGAGTTCTACGACAAGTATGTAAAGACCGCCGCCGAATCGGAGCCCGAGAGGGAGAGGCGAATGACCCGCGAGGCGGTGCTGGGGAAGAAGGACGACGGCGCGAAGGGCGCGAACGGCGGGGCCGGGGCTGGAATCCCGGCGATCTTCCTGAAGGTCTTCAAGAACGTCCCGGCCTCGACCCTCCAGACCCTGTTCCCGGACGTGACGATCCAGATGACCCTGGCGGACAAGGGGAAGATACTGCTACCGCTCGCGGCTGGCATCCTGGGCGTCATAAACAGGGTCATCCCCGCCCTGCTCGTCCTCGGCACCCTTATAACAGCAGTGGTGGCCGGCAGGGCGATAGACTGGGCCCACCTCAAGGACCAGCTTTTCCCGATACTGATGGCGTTCGTCATAGTCGGAACAATATCGTTCAAGGTCTTCTCCAAGTACAGGATAACCAAGGACCGCCACCAGGCCAAGCTGATGAAGACCCTGTACTTCCATAATCTGGACAACAACGCCGGGGTGTTCGACTTCCTCGTCCACGAGGCCGAGGAGGAGGAGTGCAAGGAGGCCCTGCTGGCCTACTGGTTCCTGCTGACGGAGCGAAACCCGGACGGGACGTGCCTTACGGAGGAGGAGCTGGATGACCGCATCGAGCAGTGGCTGCTCGACAGGTTCGGCTTGGAGCTGGACTTCGAGGTGGACGACGCGCTGCGAAAGCTGCAGGACAAGAGGCTGCTGGCGAGGGACGGGGAGCGGCTGACAGTCCTCCCGCTCGACGAAGCCCTTGCAAGGCTGGACGAGCTCTGGGACAACATATTCACCTACAACGAATAGAGACTGGCAGCCCGGACGCGGGCGGCAAATAATGGAGGGGCGGCCCGCGGGCCGCCCCTCCTATTGACTATGCCATCCTGGAGCGAAGCCTGCGCCTCGCCAGGTAGCGTCGCGCCTCCCCTATCAGGATCACCGGCGACGTGCCGACCACTATCAGCGCCCAATCTAAGGCCGACAGCGGCACGGTCCTGAGGACGCTGCCGCCGAACTGGACCATCAGGATCTGCCCTGCCAGTATCAGGATCACGATGCCGGTGAACCATCGATTCTCCGCAAGGCCGCTGAACGCGGAGGTGTTCAGCCCCAGCCTGCGCGCGTTGAACAGGTTCCACACCTGCAGCATGACGAACGCGCAGAAGAATACCGTGAGCTCTCGGGGCGACACGCCGCCGCCCCGGATGAACATCAGCATGGAGGCCATCGCGGCCACGAACAGCGCTCCGTAGCCGAATATCCCCCTTGCCATCTCCGGAGTCACGATGAAGGACTTCGGATCCCTCGGCCTGCTCCTCATGACCTCCGGATGAGGCGGCTCCGTGGCAAGGGCCAGCGCCGCGAAGGTGTCCATGATCAGGTTGACCCAAAGCATCTGCACGACCGTCAGAGGCAGCTCGATCCCGATCACCGGGCCGAGGAGCACTATCGCCATGGCGGACACGTTCACCGTGAGCTGGAAGAGCAGGAAGCGCTGGATGTTCTGGTACAGCCCGCGCCCCCACATAATGGCGTTGACGATGCTCGTGAAGGAGTCGTCGAGCAGCACTATGTCGCTGGCCTCCTTCGCCACGGCCGTCCCCCTCTTGCCCATCGAAAGCCCTACGTTCGCGTGGTTCAGCGCAGGGGCGTCGTTCGTGCCGTCGCCGGTCACCGCGACCACCTCTCCCCGCTCCTGAAGGGCCTTGACCAGCTTCAGCTTGTGGTGCGGGCGGGCGCGGGAGAGCACCTTCAGCTCCTTAAGCATTCTCTCCCTGGCCCCAGGCCTGTCGAGCAGACCCTCGAACTCGTCCCCGGTGAGCAGGGAGAACTCGGCTTCATCCCCCTCCCCGACGAGGCCGATCTGCCGCCCGATCTCGCGCGCGGTCTCCCGGTTGTCGCCGGTGACGATCTTGACGCCTATTCCGGCCCCGGCGCACGCCCGGATCGCGTCCGGCACGTCGTCGCGAACCGGGTCGGATATCGCGGCGAAGCCGAGCCAGGTGAGCTCCTCAGCCAAAGCCTCCGCCCCGCCCTCGGCCTCGTCGGGCAACCTTCTGGCCGCCAGCCCTATGACCCGCATCCCCCTCGCCTGGAAGGAGCGGACGGAGTCCAGGATCTCCTCCTTCTGGTCGTCGGCCAGGGGCTCGCTCCCCTCCGAAAGCAGGATTGACGAGCACCTTTCGATGATGATCTCGGGAGCGCCCTTCGCGTGCAGGGTCAGTCCGCCCCCGCTGCCGCGCCCGAGAGTCGCCATGAACTTTCGCTCCGTAGAGAAGGGGAGCTGGTCGCGCACCTCGAAGGAGGCTCGCAGCGCCCTGTAGTCCTCTCCCCGCTCGTTCAGCCACATCAGCAGCGCGCCGTCCGTCGGGTTTCCAAGGACGGTCGTCTCCCCCGACGATTTCGACAGGTTCGCGGTCGAGTTAGCGGCCATCGCCTCGTAAAGCAGCTCGGTCGACGCGGAGTACGCGGGCACGCCTAGCTCGTGCACCCTCATCCTGTTCTGGGTCAGGGTGCCGGTCTTGTCGGTGCAGATCACCGTCGCCGCGCCGATCGTCTCGCAGGCGTGCAGCTTCCGCACCAGGTTGTTCGAGGCGGTCATCTTCCTCATGCTGTAGGCCAGCGACAGGGTGACGCTCATGGCGAGCCCCTCCGGGACCGCCACCACTATCAGGGTTATCGAGATCATGAAGAACTGGAGAAACTTCCTGCCTGCGTCCGGGTTGAGATACTCGGCGGGCGGGGCCGGCAGTATCCCTAGGAAGTAGGCGGTCACGGAGGCAGCCGCGAAGAACGCAGTCCCGTACAGCAGCGGTTTGAGCCACTGCCACACCCCCTCCCTGTCCAGCCAGGCGGGCCGCCTGCGTGCCCCCCCGACCAGGTCGATCGCGTCATAGACGATCGGAAGCCACACCCGGACCGAGGCCCCGAGAAAGGAGACCGCCAGGATAAACGCGAAGACCCACTGCCCGCGGTCCATCACGATGTCGCCCGTGGCCTTTGCGTGAAGGCTCAAAGTGACGAACAGCATCGCGGCCACTCCGAACCCGACGACCCCGATGACCTTGCTCAGCCCGTCCAGCCTGCGGCTCAGAGGGGTGCGCTCGTCGGACGCCTCTGAGGCCCCCCTGGCAGTCCGTCCGATCTCCGTGGCGTCGCCCACCCCCTCCACCCTGAACACCCCGTGCCCGTCCTGTATCATGGTGCCCCTGTAGACCAGGTGAGCCGGGTAGGCGGTCTCGGCATGTCCGGACTCGCCCTGCGGGTCGTCCCCCGGGTACTTGGAGACCGCGGCGGACTCCCCCGTAAGGGCCGACTCGTCGACCCTCAGAGACACTGCCTCCAGCACCAGGGCGTCTGCAGGGACCTCCTCTCCGGTCTCGAGCAGCAGGATGTCCCCGACTACGATGTCCCTCTTCGACACGCTGCGGTACTCGCCGTCCCGTATCACCTCGAAGCCCGTGTCGTCGTTCACCCTGTTCAGGATGTCGAACTCCCTGCCCGCCCGGTATTCGTTGACGAACGCCATCGTGGTGGCCAGGAAGATGGCGACGACAATCCCGACCGCCTCGAGGTACTCGTTGCGCGCGAGCCCCGCGAGGAAGGCTATGCACGCCGCTATGAGAAGAATCCTTATGACCGGGTCGTCGTACTTCTCAAGGTACAGCCTCCACCACGGCTCCCGGGCCGGCGGCGTGAGAGTGTTGGCACCGTGCCTTCTCCTGCTTTCGAGGACCTCCTGCGAGGTCAAACCCATGTACTGCGTCATAACGCACCTCCGGTCATCCTAACCTCGTCCGCCTGGACGGGGCCGCCCAAAATATTCCAGCGCAGCTCCGCTATTATACGCCTTTACCGCGCGCCAGGGCGCAGGGCGCGACACAGTCCGGGAACGGGGCGGCCGCGCCGTCCGTGGACAGCGCGGCCGCAAATGCCACGTTTACAATGACGGGGCGACCGCCCCCTCGGCGCTACTCCCCGCAGAGCCAGCCGAAGAAGCGGCTCCAGAACAGAGGATAGTTCTTCCACTCGAGGAACTCGACCGGCCCCCAGTGCGGAGCTGCGTCAGAGGCGAAGATGGCCGTGCGCCCCTTTCCCACCTCGCGCACGGCGACGAACGGGTCGTCCCCCGCCGCGGCCAGCAGACGCCCCTCGGGGCGCAGCGCGGTGCGGTTGTACCCCAGGAAATGTGGCCACTCCCCGAGCCTCTTCATTATCGCGTGGTTCTTGTCCTTGACCGTCGGGACGACGCCCTCCGGCTTCTCCACCCGATCGTCCGCGGACTGGATCTTCACCGGCAGGATCTCGTCGACCGCCGTGTCCGAATAGCGCGCCTTTCCGTCGATGCCGGCGAAAGAGAGGTAGCCCCCGATCATGGCGAAGCCGCCCCCCTGCTCCACGTACTCGCGAATGACTTCGAGCCTGTTGGGGGTGATCCTGCCCCTGTTGAAAGTGTCGCCCGACAGGAGCAGCGAGTTCGCCCCGATATCCGACAGGGCCACGGCGCCGTAGGCGGCGAGCTCCTTGGCGGTGAAGGGGAAGCCGTCCGCCACCTCGTGTCCGGGCAGGTGGACCACCTCGAAGCCGTTCTTCGCCAGTGCGTCCCTCAGCCAGCCGACGCCGGTCTCGTACTCGCAGCTCGTGAAGATGTCGAACCCCTTAATGTGGGAGATGTGCTTGATCCACGACTCTCCCGCTATCAGCACGCGCTTGTTCATCGACCATCCTCCTCCTCGCGCCCGCACCACTCAAGGATCAGTCGGGCGTATATCTCGATGTACCTGAAATAGTCCTCCAGCTCAAGGTACTCGTCCGGCGAGTGGCACTGCTCCTGGTTCCCGGGGCCGGTTATGACCACCGGCATGCCCCCGATGTTGCGCAGCAGGCGCGCGTCGTTGCCGGCCGGGGAGCCGACCACGGGAGGCCTCCTGCCTCGCGACGCCTCGATGCTGCTCTCCACGGCCGTCACGAAGGGGTGCCCCGCATCCATCTCGAACGCCCCGCCAGCCTGGTAGATCGAGATCTCAGGCGGGTTGTCCTTCAGCCAAGGGTCGCCCGCCGCCCTCAGCAGCAGCCGCTCCGTCGT
>CAYWKH010000112.1:0-6954 GCA_964458805.1 uncultured Synergistaceae bacterium | reverse complement strand
GCAAGACCGAATAGGAGGGGACGAAGCTGCCCGCCGACCCTCGGGTACGGTCGCGCAAAGATCGCCGCAAGGTGCTCTTTAGATAAATGGCCACCCATGACAGAACCCGGCTTACTGGATGCTCCCGCTCGTATGACAAGTAAGACGACCGTCTGAAAGCGCAGCGCCCGCCTGTATAACGCGACAGGCGGGCGCTGCGCTTTGGAGGCCAGGCGTTTGATCCACGACGCCTCGTCCTGGGTTGATAGTGCTTACGGCCCATCTTTCTTCTCCATTTTCACAACTAAAGTCCCATATCTCTTTCTGTTTTGATGGTAGTGTGGGTCTACGTGGGAGAAAGTGTCTGAAAGTGGGGGGCACGATCATGTTAATGGGAACGTACGAGCACAAGATAGACAGCAAGTCTCGAATCGTTCTGCCGTCCAAATTCAGGGAAGAGCTCGGAGAGAGCGTCTTCGCCACCATTGGGATTGACAAATGCGTCTCCCTCTACTCCTCGAAAGAGTGGGAGAGGGTTATGGAAAGGCTGCAGGAACTCTCCTTCTCCAAAAGTAAAAGCAGGGGATTTCTTCGTCTTATGCTCTCCAGCGCTCATGAGATTGCCCTGGATTCCGCCGGACGTCTCCTTGTGCCTCCGGTTCTTCGCGAATACGCTGAATTCACGCAAGAAGTGATATTCGTAGGAGTAAACGATCATATCGAGATGTGGGACAAAACCAGGTGGAGCGAATACCGACGCTTGGTACTGGACGATCTGCCGGATATAGCCGAGGGGGTAGAGGGGTTTTGATCGAGCATGTCCCGGTCCTCATCGGGGAGATTCTAGGCATTTATCGGGCTTATCCCGCTCCCGGGTATGTCCTGGATTGCACCCTGGGCCTCGGGGGATACGCAGAGGCGATTCTGTCATCGTCCGATGCCCGACTCATCGGGATAGATCAGGACGAACATGCATTGGCCTTTGCGAGAGACAGGCTCCAGTGCTTTGGGGACCGGTTTGATTGCGTCAAGGCGAATTTCAGGTCTCTCCCCGAGGAGGTAACGACCAGAGCCCCGTTCGGTGCGTTTTTTTTCGACCTTGGGGTCTCGAACCTCCAACTTACGGATGATGCCAGAGGCTTTTCTTTCCAGTCGGACGGACCGCTCGACATGAGGATGGACCTCGGCTCGAACAGCTCCGCGGCTGATATCGTAAACAGCGGTACTGAGGGCGAAATAGCCGATATTTTCTGGAAATACGGCGAGGAACGCCACTCCAGGCGTCTGGCCAAGGCCATTGTCCGCCACAGGGAGGCGGTCGGACCCATACTCCGCACCGAGACCCTTGTAGCTGTCATCAGAGCCGCACTGCCGGCCCCCGTTCAGAGAAAGATGGGCGGGCATCCGGCGCGCAGGGTGTTCCAGGCTTTACGAATTGCCGTCAATGAGGAGCTCTGCGCCCTGCAGGAGGGGCTTCAAGCTATTCCGTCACTTGCGGTTCCAGGAGCGTTGCTGTTCGTAGTCAGCTACCATTCTCTGGAGGACCGCATCGTAAAGACCGTTTTTCGTCTGTGGAAGGAGCAGGGCAGGGGAGAGATACTATCCAAACGCTTGATAAGACCCTCTTCAGACGAGGTGGAGTCAAACCGTAAATCAAGAAGCGCCAAGCTGCGGGTTTTCAGGTTCAATCCATAAAGCGAGAGAGGAGGTGCGGTCGAGGTGCATTATCCAGAGGGAATGACCGGGAACGGGGTCGTTTATTCATTTCGGAGAGTGTGTCCTTATATTATAATAATAACTCTGTTCGTCTTTGCTCTTTTTATGGGTCTCGGGGTTCTTCGCTTATATTCCTTCAGGCTTGAGTGCAGACTAAACTCCGTAAACAAGCAGATCGAGTCATACAGCAATCGCAGCATTGTGCTGAAGCATGAGCTGTCCACTTTAGTATCACCTTCCCGGGTTTATGGCTCCTCCATCAGGGATCTTGGAATGGCTCATGCTTCCAATGTGCGGGTTCTCAAGATAGAGGAGGGTACTTATGCCAACGCCGCACAAGACGCGACCCTCCCAGTATCCCTGGCCTCTGAGAACAGGGGATGGTTTTACTTCTTTCTTGAGAAGGCTATGGCGGGAGAGTAGTCCACTTTCAGCGTGATTGGAGGGAAAAACTGTGAAACGGCCTTTTTTTTCTCCATGGTTCCTTATCTTTATTTTATTTGGGATTGTAATATGGAGGCTTGTTGCGCTGCAGCTCTTCCCCGACGCAAGGGTGGAGAGCCAATCTCGCCGTCAGTACTGGAGCCGCATCCCCGTCAGCACCAACAGGGGGTTGATCTACGACAGAAGCGGCAACGCTTTGGCGGTCTCCGTGCCATCCTCCAGTTTTTTTATCGATCCGGCCTTTTGGGACCCCAAAGATGCTCATCGCCTCAACGGCATCCTCCCTGGAAACACTGTTCAAACACTCTCCAAGCAGCTTTCCGGCCGTTTTGCTTGGGTTATTCGCAAAGTCGACGAAGATACTGCCGGCAAGATACGAGCGTTGGGCCTGGACGGGCTTTTCGAGGTGGAGGAAAAGAAGAGGCTCTATCCAGGAGGTTCACTCCTGGCTCATGTGCTTGGGTTCTGCGATATTGACGACAGAGGGCTCTCCGGCGTGGAGCTGATGTGGGACAGGGAGTTGTTTTCTCCTCCAAGCGTCAGGGTCCTGGCAAAAGAGTCTTCCGGGCGTATGTTCGATGTCACTCGAGTGGACAACGAACCAGTGGAACCCGCGGCAAAGGTGGGAAGTGTCACTCTCACGATAGACTCGCGAATCCAGTTTATTATCGAAAAACGACTGGAGGAGGGGGTACGGGCGCATGGCGCCCGATGGGGCAGTGTCATCTGCATGGATCCTCGCACGGGTGCGGTCCTCTCGATGGCGAGCTGGCCTACGTTCGACCCCAACGTGAGGGCCGCTCTCAAGGACCCGGCCAACTTGATGAACAACAGCATCGGTCGGACTTACGAGCCCGGATCCACATTCAAGCCGATTGTGCTTGGGATTTCGCTTGAGCGCGGCGCGGTCAGGCCAAACGAGTCTTTCAACTGCCCCTACAGGATAAAAATCGCCGACGGTCATGTTACCGAGGCCGGCAACAGTGGCTTCGGAATTCTTCCGCTGTCAGATATCCTCGCCAAGTCCTCCAACACGGGGATGGCACAGATTGGTATGCGCGTCAGGGCGTACGATATGTACCACTCGTTGAGAGAATGGGGTTTTGGCAAATCCACCGGCGTCGAGCTGCCCGGGGCGGAGGATGGCCTGTTATCATCCCCGGAGCAGTGGAGGGGCGTTACTCCGTCGAACATCGCCATCGGCCAGGGGTTGGCCGTGACGCCCATCCACGTGGCTGCCGCAATAGCGGCGATCGCGAACGGCGGCCACCTGTTCCGTCCATATATAGTCTCACAGGTCCTGGATTCTTCGGGAAACCTGGTATACAATGAATCAGGAGAGCTGGTTCGAGATGTTCTGTCTCCGCAAGTTGCGGCGTGGCTAAAAAAAGCCATGATCGACACGGTTTTGAAGGGGACCGGCCAGGCTGCCGCTGTCCCCGGGGTTTCGATCGCCGCGAAGACCGGCACGGCGCAGATTGCGGAAAAAGGGAAGTATATGAAGGGCAAGTGGGTCGCCTCGTTTACCGGTTTCTGGCCCTCGGAGGATCCTCGCTATGTCCTCTTCGTGGCCATAGGGGAGCCCACGAAAGGGAAGTACTACGGTGGAGAGGTGGCCGCGCCAATATTCAGGAGTATCCTCGAGGACATGATGCAGATCGGGTGTACGCGGCTGCTCGAAGCGGAGGAAAGGTACCGTGGTGTTACTTTCAGAACTGCCGGCTGAATACGCCAGTCGCTACGGAGTTAATCTGCCGCTACGTTACGGCAATTCCTTGCCCGATCCGGAGACGGTATTGGATGATGCTGCCTGCGATAGCGCGGAAGCGAGTCCGGGTTGTCTCTTTTGCTGTGTGCGTGGTGAACACACCGACGGGCACACGTTCGCGGAAGAAGCTCTCGCCAAGGGGGCGGTCGCGCTCCTGGTAGAGCGCCTCCTTCCGGTCGATGCGCCGCAAATTGTCTCGACGCACGTAAGGCGGGACATGGGACGCCTGGCGTCCATTATTCATGGAGAACCCTCTCAGAAACTGAAGATGGTAGGTGTCACAGGTACGAATGGGAAGAGCACCACAACCTGGATAATCCGCCACCTCCTTCAATCGATGGATCTTAGCGTCGGCCTGCTGGGGACGATCGTCTACGACGACGGGGTCAACGAGGTCGACGCCGAGAGGACTACGCCGGAGAGCTGCCACGTTCAGCGCATGCTGGGCCGAATGGTTAAGAACGGCTGCGGCGCTTGTGTGATGGAGACATCTTCCCACGGACTGGCTCTTGGCAGGATGGAGGGGTGTTCGTTCGACTCCGCGGTGTTCACGAACCTCAGCGAGGAGCATCTTGATTACCACGGAACCCTGGAGGAGTACTTCGAGACGAAGAGCACCCTCTTCTCCGGTTGCATGAAACGAAATTGGACCGGAGGAGTGAACTGCGACGACTCGTACGGCCGCCTGCTTATGGGCAGGTTTTCCCGGAACCTGCTAGCTTACGGAATAGATCACGATTCCGATGCCCAACTGAGGGCGGGAGAAATCGATTGTTCCCTTGAAGGGACGGATTTCTCGGTTTCCCTCGCAGGGTTGCCGGAGCCGGTGCACACATTCCTGCCTCTGCCGGGTGTGTTCAACGTGTACAACGCACTGGGCGCCCTGTCCGCGATCCTTCCATTTTGTCACGATGCGAGAAACGCGATCCTCTCGCTGAAATCCATGATCCAGGTGCCTGGCAGGATGGAGAGGATGTCTTTTGAGAACGGGGTAAAGTGCGTCATCGACTTCGCCCATACTCCGGCTGCCCTGAAAAACGTTCTCACCGAGCTCCGTCGCCTGTGCAGGGGACGAGTGATCTCGGTCTTCGGGCATGGAGGGGAGCGCTTCCAGCCGAACCGGTTTTCACTCGGTCGCTTCGCCGCCACCCTCTCCGATTCAATCATTGTCACGATGGACAATCCGCGGAATGAACCTCCGGAGCAGATAGCCGCCCAGATCGTGGAGGGGGTAAAGTCGTCGGGGAGAGACGTCCAGCTGAGGACCATCCTCGACAGGAAGGCCGCGGTCTACTCGGCAATGGACTCGGCCGAAAGCGGTGATGTCGTCGTCATCTCGGGGAAGGGCCCTGAAAAAACTCTCCGCATCGGATCCTTGTCGATTGATTACTCCGATTACAACGCCGTAAGGAGCTGGGGCATTGAAAGAGGTGTGCGCGTGCTATGAGGCCAGGTACAAGCATCTCCTGCCTCGCGTCTTTGGTTGGCGCCGAGATCAACGGACCTGACGGACCTCTGCCCGTACACTTCTACGCGGACAGCAGGCTGGTAGGGGCCGGGGATGCCTTCGTCGCATTTCGCGGCGAGCAGTCCGACGGACACGACTTCATAGGTGACGCGGTTTCACGCGGGGCCACCCTGATCGTCTGCGAGAACCGGAAAAACGTCCCTGCCCGGGTCGCGTCGATAGTCGTCAGCGACTGTTTTACGGCGATTCCCGAGATGGCCAGGCGATACCTGGAGTCCTTCGGGGATGCTCTCGAGGTTGTGGCAGTTACAGGCAGCGTGGGCAAGACGACTACGCGCGAGGTGATCCGGGCCTGCCTGGCCCCGTCGTTCGAAGTTCACTCCGCCGAGAACAGCTACAACACTCTTATCGGGTGTTCCCTGTCGATCCTGGCGATGCCGGGAGATGCGGAGGTCCTTATCCTGGAGATGGGAACAAACCACCCCGGAGAGATAGCCAACACCGTAAGATTCTTCCCGCCGACACTGTCGGTGATAACGGAAATCGCCCCGGCGCATCTCGAAGGGCTGGGATCCGTGGAGGGAGTGTTGGAGGCGAAATTCGAGATAACAGGATCGCAGAGGCTCAAAAAACTATTGTACTTCGGGGACAATCCCGTGCTTGCATCGCGGTGCTCATCCATCCCCTCCCGAATTCAAGCTCTCGGCGTGGGATTCACCAAGAACAACTTCACCATCAGGGACGTGCTTTTCGAGCTCGTGGATGGAGCACCGAGGCTGCGCTTCGACCTTCTTCACGAGGAGAAATCCCACCGCGTCGTCTCCTCGCTTTTCGGGCGCCACTCCGCGCTCGCCGCCGCCTTTGGCTTGGCCACGACTGTGTTGCTGGGCGGCGAGGCAGACTGCGCCATCTCCAAGATCCTTTCAATGCAGGCGCCCAGAGGCAGAGGCAAGTTCATCAAGCTCCCGTCCGGCGCTGTCCTGCTGGATGACTCCTACAACGCCAATCCCGCCTCCATGCGGGCCTGCCTGTCCGAGGCCCTTATGATCCCGGTCCGAAGGAGAATTGCGGTGCTCGGGGAGATGCGGGAGTTGGGAGTGGGGGGCCTGGAGTACCACAAGGCGCTGCTCCCCCTGCTGAACCAGTTCACCAGGGTTTGTCTCACCGGCGGCTTGTGGCGCGAGGCCTTCAGCGACGAGACGGGGTGCGCTGGAGTCGAGTTCTTCGACGGCCCTGACGCTTTCGCCTGCGAGATTCGACGAGTCCTCGGGGATGGGGACCTTCTGGTCGTCAAGGGGTCTCACGGCAACAGGCTCGATCTCCTGGTCGATGCGTTGACGGAGGATGGCTCGCTATGAGACAGGGGTGCATATGGCTCTTCCTGTTCGCAACGCAGATTTGGCTCTCAAGGCACTGGATAGCCAAGCTCAACGAGTGGAGAGTGGTCCAGGTCCAAAAGAGCTATGGGCTTCAGAGCCACGTGCTGACAAAATCCTCGACCCCGTCGATGGGAGGAGTTGTCTTTATAGTCATAGTGCTGGCTTTCGTCATCCCATATGCCCTTGTCTCGGGGACCGGG
>CAYWKH010000111.1:0-6990 GCA_964458805.1 uncultured Synergistaceae bacterium | reverse complement strand
TCGGCTACAAGCAGCTGTCCGAAGACCCCTGGATGGCGGCCGACATGCGCTACCCCAAGAACATGCGCGTGACCGGCAAGGTCGTCAGCCTGACCGACTACGGCGCCTTCATCGAGCTGGAACCGGGGGTGGAGGGGCTGATCCACATCTCCCAGCTCAGCACAAGGAGGGTTGACAAGCCTAGCGACGTCCTCTCCGAGAACCAGGAGGTGCTGGCGAGGGTCATCGAGATCAACCCGGCCGAGCGCAGGATGCGCCTCAGCATAAGCGCGCTTGAGGAGCCGCCTCAGGAGTCCGCCCCCCGCCCCCGCGACGAGGAGCGCAGGAGAGGCAGGCCCGAGAGGGGAGACCACGACAGGCACCAGCAGAAGAACGTCATGAGCGATGGAGAGGCCAACGTGACCATCGGGGACTACATTAAAAACTCGATGCAGGACTAAGATAAATGAACAGAGGCCGCCCTGCAGGGCGGCCTTTTTTCAATATTCCCAAGAAAGAGCGGCGAGCGTCATGAATACTTTGCGACTACGGGTCTTCCCCGACCCGATACTGCGCGAAAATACCGGGCCCGTGACCGACTTCGGCGATGACCTGAAGGACATCGTGGCGGAGATGGTGCGCCTGATGCGCGTACACGACGGGGTGGGACTCGCGGCGCCACAGGCGGGGCTATCCCTGCGTCTGGCAGTGGTCCTCTTCGAGGACACCCTTCACGTTCTCGCCAACCCGGAGCTCCTCTCATCCGAGGGTGAACAGGACGGCGAGGAGGGGTGCCTCAGCTTTCCCGGCATCTTCGGAAACGTGAAGCGGCCTGAGAGGATCACAATCCGCCACAGGGATATCGACGGCACGGAGCTGGAGACGACGGTGGAGGGATTTCTGGCCAGGGCCTTCCTTCACGAGATGGATCACCTTGACGGAAGGCTTCTCATAGACCATTTCTCTCCTGTAAAACGAGCTATGTCCAAGAAGAAGCTGCTTCGCTCCAGGGCCTCCGGAGAAGAGGAGCAGCCTGCGGCGCTATGAAGGAAAAAATTCTGCGACAACCCCGCCTGTGGTTCTTCGGGACGGGGCATTTTGCATCGGCGTGCCTGAGACACATAACGAGGAAGATCAACTTCGAACTGATAGTAACATCCCCGCCCTCACGAGGGGGGCGAGGGATGAGGCCCATTCCCTCCCCGGTTGAAGATGAGTGCGCCCTTCTTGGGCTTTCCCTTCTGCACTCAGGCCGAGTTTCCGAAGAGCTCGAGCTCGTCGAGAGGCTCCTGGAATCCCCGCCCGCAAGTATCCTTGTGGTCGACTTCGGGCAGAGAATCCGGGAGCCCTTTCTTTCGAAGCCCGCGTGGGGCTGCCTGAATATCCATCCGTCCATGCTGCCGGCCTATCGGGGTGCCGCCCCCGTCCAGAGAGCTCTTATGAACGGAGAGGAGCGCACCGGGGTCACCCTGTTTCGCCTGGTGGAGGAGATGGACGCCGGGCCCATCCTGCTCCAGGAGGAGTGGAGGATAGGGGAAAGAGAGAGTGCCGGAGAAATATTGGAGATTCTTGCGGAAAAAGGTAGCAAACTTTACATTCAGGGTGTAGAATGTCTTGGAAAAGAGAGTTGTGGGTTTAGAGAGCAAGATTCTGAAATGGCTACGTATGCCCCTAAGATTCAAAATATGGAGGCGGAGTTATTCTGGACTGCTCCCTCCCGCGTGATAGTATTCACGGTGAGGGCCATGAACCCCTCACCCGGTGCCTTCGTCGCCCTCGGGGGGAGACGCCTGAAGATCTGGGAAGCCGTTCTTCATCATTCCTCCGGACGCCCGGGAGAGGTCCTGGGTTTCGTCGACGGGAATCCAGTAGTAGCCGCCTCCGAGGGCTCGTTAGTGCTGCTGAACGTCCAGCCCGAGGGCAAGAGACGAATAGGCGGCGCCGAGTGGGCCAGGGGGAACCGCCTGAAGAGGGGGGATATTCTTAAATGAACGACTCTGATCGCGAACTTTTCCGCCGACTGATGCATTCCTTCCAATCAATTACGTCTTCGCTTGAAAAATGGCCCAAGGCCATCGCCGTCACCGGGGCGCTGGGCTCCGGAAAGACGGAGTGGGTGCTGAACCTGGCCCTGGGACTGGAGGCCCTCGGCGAGGCAGTCACCATAGCCGACCTGGACATAATCAACCCTTACTTTTGCATTCGCCAGGTCACCGAGGCCTTGGGGGCGAGGGGCTTCCGCATAATAATGCCCCCGGAGAACGCCCGGTGGTCGGATATGACCGTGGTCTCCCCGAAGATATCGAGCGCCCTGGCCTCGGATGGGGGACGCCTGCTGCTAGACATCGGCGGCGACGCCGAGGGCGCGCTGGCACTGAAGCAGTTCGAACCCGACATCAAGCGCGCCGGCTATCTGCTGATACTGGTCGTCAACGCCTTCCGCCCGCAGACGTCGAGCGCGGACGGAGTGAGGAGCATGTTGCGAAAAATGGAGGGTATCTGCGGCCTCAGGGTGGGAGCGCTCATAAGCAACTCGCACCTTATGGAGCAGACCACGGCTAGCGACTGCGCCGACGGTCTTGAGAAGGTCATCGAGGCCGGCGCCGAACTTGGCCTTCCGGTGCTCTACGCGGGGGTTCCGCGGGGCATCGCGGATGAAACGGCGTCCATGGTCGCCTCGCGCGGCATCGACGTCCCGTGCTGGCCCCTGGCGCGTTACATGATGTTGCCGTGGGAGGAGGGCGCGATGTGGTCCCGACCTCCCGCCGCCGGGGAATGAACGATTCAGATCTTTTTGTGGAAGGGGTGCACTTGTAGTGGCTAAGAAAGGGCGCATCGTAGTTTTCGAAAAGTTTTGCAAGAGTTGCGGGCTATGTGTGGCGGCCTGCCCGGTGAAGGTGCTCCAGATCTCCGAGAGGACCAACGCCAAGGGTTATCGCCCGGTCGAGCAGTTCAAGGAGGGGTGCATCGGGTGCGGAATGTGCGCGATGTCCTGTCCGGACGCTGCGATCGAAGTGTACAGGTCTGAAGACTAGCAAGTGCCATCGGAGGTGTAGAAAACATGGGACGAGTCTTGATGAAGGGAACGGAGGCCATAGCTGAGGCCGCGATCCAGGCGGGCTGCAAGTACTTCTTCGGGTATCCTATCACCCCCCAGAACGAGATACCGGAGTACATGTCGGCGCATCTTCCCGAGGTGGGAGGGGTGTACGTCCAGGCCGAGAGCGAGGTCGCGTCGATCAACATGGTGATGGGCGGGGGATCCACCGGCTACAGGGTGATGACCTCCTCCTCGAGCCCCGGCATCTCCCTGATGTCCGAGGGCATATCCTACATCGCGGGATGCGAGATCCCGGCCGTGATAGTGAACGTCATGCGCGCAGGCCCCGGCCTCGGCGGCATCCTGCCGGCACAGGCCGACTACCTGCAGTCCACCAAGGGCGCCGGCAATGGCGACTACAACCTGATCGTGCTGGCACCAAGCACCCTGCAGGAGTGCGTCGACCTGACCCAGCTCGCCTTCGACCTCGCGCAGAAGTACCGCAACCCCGTAATGGTGGCGGCCGACGGCTTCATGGGGCAGATGATGGAGGCGGTCGAGATCAAACCCAGCCCCACCAGGAACCAGCCCGCCGACGAGTCGTGGGCGCTCGGCTTCATGGGGGAGCGAGGCGGCAGGAGGAGCCACCTGCACAGCCTCTACCTTTCGCCCGAGCCGCTGGAGGAGCACAACAGGAAGCTCCAGAGGAAGTACGCCGAGATCAAGAAGAACGAACAGCGCTGCGAGACCTACATGATCGACGACGCCAGGCTGGTCGTCGCCGCCTACGGCACCACCGCCAGGATATCGCGCTCCGCCGTCAACAACCTGCGCACCGAGGGCTTGAAGGTCGGCATGATACGCCCCATCACGATATGGCCATATCCGTTCGAGACGTTCAAGAGGCTTCCGTCGACCGTCGAGCACATCCTCGTCTCCGAGATGAACGCCGGACAGATGATAGACGATGTGAAGATCGCAACCAGCTGCAAGTGCCCGATCTCCTTCTACGGTCGCATGGGCGGGTTCGCCCCGTCCGTAAGAGAGATCGAGGACGAGTGCCGCCGAATTCTCGGCCAGTAAGGGGAGGGTCATTCGATGAGCGAAGTCAAGGTATATTCGCGTCCAAAGAGCTGGATGCCGGATGTCAGCAGCCACTACTGCCCGGGTTGCGGGCACGGTATCGCCCACCGGCTTGTGTGCGAGGTAATAGACGAACTAGGAATACAGAACGACGCCATCGGGCTTGCCCCGGTAGGCTGCGCTGCAATGATATACGACTACATTGACACGGACTTCTGCGAGGCACCGCACGGGCGCGCCCCGGCGGTGGCCACCGGCATCAAGGCCGTCCGCCCTGACAAGATTGTCTACACCTACCAGGGGGACGGGGACCTGGCCTCGATAGGCATGGGAGAGATCATCCACGCCGCGAACCGCGGGATGAACCTCACCGTCATCTTCATCAACAACGCGATATACGGCATGACGGGAGGACAGATGGCCCCCACGACCCTGATCGGGCAGAGGGCGTCGACCTGCCCGCTCGGACGCGACGTGAAGGTGAACGGCTACCCGATAAGGGTCAGCGAGATGCTGGCGGCCCTGCCAGCGCCCGGCTACATCGCGCGCGTGACCGTGGCCCAGCCCAAGTACATTACGAAGGCGAAGCAGGCGGTCAGGCAGGCCTTCCAGAACCAGGTGGACGGCAAGGGATTCTCGCTGGTCGAGATACTCTCGTCCTGCCCCACGAACTGGGGGATGCGCCCCGTGGAGGCCTTCGACTGGCTGGTCAACACGATGATACCCTACTATCCCCTTGGTACCTTCAAGGACTTCGACTAGGAGGGAAGGAGATGTCTTTTTTCAAGACGCTTCTCGCGGCCGGATTCGGCGGCCAGGGAGTCATGGTTCTGGGGCAGCTCGTGGCCTACACCGGGATCGAGGAGGGAAGACACGTCACCTGGATCCCGTCCTACGGCCCAGAGATGAGGGGCGGCACGGCCAACTGCGGGGTGGTCCTGTCCGAGGACGAGATAGGCTCTCCGGTGGTTGACCAGGCCGACGTGCTGGTGGTGATGAACCAGCCGTCCCTCACCAAGTTCATCGACAGGCTGAAGCCGGGCGGAGTGCTGGTGTTAAACAGCGACCTGGTCGAATTCGACGGCTCTCGCGATGACATCGTGTCGATCGCGCTTCCTGCCACCGCCATCGCCAAGGAGCTCGGCAGCGACAAGGTGACCAACATCGTCATACTCGGGGCGGTGGTGGAGTCGAGCGGAATGATCGACGACAGGGTGTGCGTAGAGACTATCAAGGAGAAGCTCGGCAAGAGAAAGCCCGAGTTCCTACCGATGAACCTGGCCGCGTACGAAAAGGGAAAAGAGGTCGCCAGGGAATGCCTGAAGGCGTGAGGGAGAAGTCCCTCGCGAGCAGGACACTGTACACTGGAAGGATTCTCAACCTCAGGGTCGACGAGGTGGAACTTCCCTCAGGGAGGAGCGCGATAAGAGAGGTGGTCGAGCACGCCCCGGCAGTGGGGATACTCCCCGTTATGGAGGACGGCTCGATCCTGCTGGTGCGCCAATTCCGGTATGCGGTCGGCGAGCTGATGCTGGAGATCCCGGCGGGCTTGCTGGAGGGGGGCGAGCCTCCGGAGGAGGCGGCGAGGAGGGAGCTCCAGGAGGAGATCGGCTACTACCCTGGACGCCTCAGGAAGATCAGTGCCATCTATAACTCCCCCGGCTTCTGCACGGAGCTGATGCACCTCTACCTCGCGACGGAGCTTCGCCCTTCGAAGCTGCAGGAGGACGATGACGAGTTCATATCGGTCGTCAGGGTGAAGTCCGAGGAGATACCGCCCCTGCTGACCGGGGGGGAGTTGAGGGACGCGAAGACGTTGGCCGCGCTCTCCTGGTGGAGGGCGATAGGCGCCGGACAGGCAGCCTGGGACTAGAAGAGGATCCCGGCGCGACGCCTGCGTTCTGCGAGTGCGATCCGAGAAAGCCGGCACCGACTCGCCATTACTAATAGTATTGTACGATCCGAGAGGGAGCCAGAAGACGGCTCCCTTTTTTTATGATAGAATGAAAGTATTATGACATTATATGACTTCGATGCCGCGCTTGAGGAATTCGTCCGGTGGCTCAGGTTTGAACGGGGTCTGAGCGAGAATACTATCTCCGCCTACTCGCGCGACCTTGGCAAGTGGCATGACTTCTGCGTCTCGTCGGGCGTTACCCCGTTTCCACCGGACGAAGCGGGGCTCGGTGCGTTTCAGCGCTTCCTGGTGAACCTCGAATGCGCGAAATCCACCCGGCAGCGCATAATGGCGGGGATGCGCACGTGGACGGTCTTCCTGGAGGAGGAGCAGATATTGAAGGCCGGTTTCACTCCGCCGGTTCTGGCGAAGGCGGAGCGCCGCCTTCCCAGGATACTGGGGGAGAGCGAGATTGAAAGGCTCCTGGATACCTGCTCCGGCGACGATCCGCTGTCTAGAAGGGACATTGCCATGTTCGAGCTGGCCTACGGATGCGGACTGCGGGCGGACGAGACCGTCTCCCTGCGGCTGATCGACCTCGATTTCGCCGCCAGGACACTGCGCACCACGGGAAAGGGGGAGAAGACGCGCGTCGTGCCGTTCATGGGGGAGTCCGCCAGGAGGGTGAGGGCGTACATCGATGACGGCCGCGGCCGCCTGCTGAGGTCGCCCACTGACGTCCTGCTTCTGTCGAAGAGCGGCCGGCCCGTCACGCGCGTCGACTTCTGGCGAATCCTGAGGAAGAGAGGGGCGGAGGCCGGGATCGCCAAGGAAAGGCTTTATCCGCACATACTGCGCCACAGTTTCGCGACCCACCTCCTGGATCGCGGGGCGGACATTCGCAGCGTGCAGGAACTGCTCGGCCACAAAAGCCTCGAAACGACGCAGATTTACACGCACCTCAGCACGGCCAACCTGCTGGCGATTTATG
>CAYWKH010000110.1:0-7080 GCA_964458805.1 uncultured Synergistaceae bacterium | reverse complement strand
GAGGAGGACGAGGACGAGGACGACAACGGCCTGCCGTCCTTCGAGGAGGACGAGGACGAGGACGACAACGGCCTGCCGTCCTTCGAGGAGGACGAGGGGGTAATCAGCAGCGAGAACGCCGTGCTCTTCGCGACCCTGCCCGAGGGCGCGGAGGAGACGAGGCGCGACGACGAGGAAGTCTTCTTCGAGGGGCCGGACGAGTCCCAGATATACATCGTGCTCGCGGATGGGCCGGAGGAGATCTCGAAGGTCGTCGAGCAGAGGGTCGCGGGCATGCGCAAGCAGGGCACGAGCACCCTGAAGTGCGGCGACCACGGAGTGACGGTCGTGCTGTACTCCGAGAAGGGCGAGGGCGGTGCGAGGAACGCCGTGCTGGCCGCCAGCTGGGAGGGCACCGGCGCCGCGGTGGGTATCCGCCTGCCTCAGAAGAACTACCAGGGCGCGGCGGGCTGGATCAAGGAGATGCTCTGCTCCGTCGAGATCGAGGAGAGATAGCGCCGCCTGACGGCAGGGAGGCCCCGACCCGCGAGTCCCGGCCTCCCGGAGCTTCTTTCGCGTCGTCGGGCCGGGCTAGTCCGACTCGATGTTGTAGCGCTTCAGCAGCTCGTTGAACTTGCTATCAGTCTCCGACTCGACGATCATAGGCTGCTTCGACGGTTTCTTATCCTGGCCGGGCCGGGGTGAAAGAGCAGGCCTCGGGGGCTTCGGCGCTTCCTGCGCGCGCGTCTCCGGAGGAGCGTCGGGATGAGGCTCAACAGAGGGTGTCGCGTCAGGGATGTCGTCGTCCTCCTGAACGACGGTCCTTCGCGTTACGGCATATTTCGGGAAGGCCGCGGCCGGGGAGAGGATGGCCGCGGCCTCCTTCATGAATTCGCACCACAGCGGGGCGGCGTACTTCCCCCCCGTGGCCCCCTTGGCGATCGGCCTCCTGTCGTCGTGCCCCACGTAGACCGCGGTGCAGAGGCCGGGGAATCCGCCTATGAACCACGCGTCCCGGAAGTCGTTGGTCGTGCCGGTCTTGCCGAAGACCTCGTACCCCTTGATCCTGGCGGCGGTGCCGGTGCCTCTGTCGACCGCCTTTACGAGTATGTCCCTTATCTCGCCGGCGGTCTGCTCGGACAGCACCCGCCTTCTGTCCAAGCCATCCTTGAACAGCACGTTGCCGTGGTCGTCTCGTATCTCCCTGACGAGGTGCGGGTACACCCTGTTGCCGCCGTTGGCGAAGGCCGAGAAGGCCGCAGCCATCTCGAGCGGCGTCAGGGATGCCGCCCCGAGGGCCATCGCCGGCCCCTCGGGCAGGTAGGGGGTGGTTATCCCCAGGTCGCGCGCGATCTTGAACACCGAGCCCCTGCCCGCCGCCAGGAAAGCCCTCGCCGCGGGGACGTTGAGCGAGCTCACCAGCGCGGTCTCCACCGTGACCCTGCCCCGGTACTTCCTGTCGTAGTTCTGCGGCGACCATGCGTCGCGCCCCTTGCCGACGGTCAGGGGGGAGTCGTCGATGCCCGATAGGGGCCCCCACCCCTTCATCTCGAACAGGGCGGCGTACACGATGGGCTTGAACGCGGACCCGGGCTGGCGGTACGCCTGGACCGCCCTGTTGAACTGGCTCTCGTACCAGGCCCTCCCGCCGACCAGGGCCTTGACCTCGCCGGTCTCCGGCTCCACCGCGGCTATCGCGAGCTGCAGCCTGGACTTGGCGGCCACCTTTTCCGCCGCCTCCTGCAGGCGCGGGTCGAGCGCCGTGTAGACGTGCAGGCCGCCGCCGTACGCCCCCCTAATGCCGTATTCGGGAAGCAGGGTCGCGTTAAGAATCCTCATGGAGTAGTAGGGATGCGCCACCTGGCCAGCCGGGTCGTTCGCCGGAGCCGCGACGACCGCGGTCGGAAGCGAGGCCTCCCGGAACTCCTCGGAGCTGATGGCGCCGGTGTCCAGCATCCTGGCCAGCACCCGCCTCTTGCCCCCCTCGGCCGCCTCGGGCGACGCGCCGGGGTTGAGCCGGTTGGGAGACGGGATGAGCCCTGCGAGCAGAGCGGCCTCGCCGAGGGACAGGTCCCTGGCGCTCTTGCCGAAGTAGACGCGCGAGGCGGTCTCGGCCCCCCACGCCCCGCGCCCGAAGTAGATCTCGTTCAGGTACTTCTCCAGGATCTCCGCCTTCGAGAACGCGCTCTCAAGGCGAAAGGCAATGATGGCCTCGCGCAGCTTGCGCTCGACCGTGCGCTCGTTGGTCAGGAACATGTTGCGGGCGAGCTGCTGCGTAATTGTGCTCCCCCCCTGGCGGACGCCGCCGGCCCTCCTGTTCTCGATGGCTGCGCGGGCGATGGAGACCGGGCTCACTCCCCCGTGGGCCAGGAAGCGCGAGTCCTCGGCGGCTATCACCGCCCGCGGCAGCCACGGCGAGATGTCCAGCAGGGAGGCCTCCACCCTGTCCTCGATGAAGAACCTGGCGAACGGCCTGCCCTCAGCGTCGTACAGCACGGTGGTCTTCATCGGCCGGTAGGAGCGCATCTCCCCGATGGAGGGTATCCCCCTGAGGTTGAAGTTGAGCGCTGCGTCCAGAGCGAACTCCCACGACAGCCAGATGAAGAGGAAGAGAACGGCCTGGCGCGCCAGGACAAGGGCCAGGAAGAGGAACGACCTGAAGGCCGCCCTGCCCCAGGAAAAACCCGTTCGGGCCTCCGCCTCGGGAAGTTTTTCCTCCCTCTTTTCGTCTCTCTCCTTCGCGTGCCGCCATGTCATCAGCGCTCAGCCCCCGTGTAGATGATACACGCCCCGGCCGCAAGGGGCAACGTCCAACTCGTCGCTCGCGCCATGCGACGGCCGAGGGCGGCGAGCCATGCGACCGCCGCCCCCTGTCTAGCCCTTGAACCACTGGATGATCTTCGATATCGCCGCGATGCCCGCCGCGGCCAGGAGTATCAGGATTCACGGAGGGCATACAAAGCCCCGGGATGCCCCTTCCTTCTCGCTCATTAAAATCACCCCCTGGGAGTATTATATCACATCGCCGCCGCGCAGTGGCCTCCTCCCCGTGATTATCGCGCTCGCCAGCGCCCCGTCCATCTCGCGTCGCTCGCTGTCGGACAGGTCGGGGAAGGCCATGGAGGCCAACGCCTCGGGGACGGCGTAAACTTTTATCCTGCGGACCTCAACGTCCGAAAACCCCGCGGCCTCCATCCTGTCAAGGTAGTCGTCCTCCTGCAGTGCGCCGGCTATGCAGCCGGACCAGGCGGCCAGACTCCTGGCTATATCTTCCGACACCGGGCGGATGAAGACCGTGTCGGCCACGCAGAGCCGGCCCCCCGGCCGCAGCACCCTGAAGGCCTCGCCAAGCGCCGCGCTCTTGTCCGGCGAGAGGTTGATCACGCAGTTGGATAGGACCACGTCCACCGACTCGTCCGCGAGAGGGACCTCCTCGATGAACCCGCCGACGAGCGTCACGTTCTTCAACTCCCTCAGGTTCTCGGCGGCGGCGGCCAGCATCTCGCCGGTCATGTCCAGCCCGATCACCCTGCCCTCCGGCCCTACCGCCCTGGAGGCGATGAACACGTCCAGCCCCGCCCCGCAGCCGAGGTCGAGGACTGTCTCTCCGGGAAGCAGTCGCGCGTGTTCGACCGGGTTGCCGCAGCCGAAGGAGCGGGCCGCGATCCCCGCCGGCACCCCCTCGAGCTCCGAGCGATCGTAGTTGCTCCGGGTCATGTTTATCAGGCCCGGACGGTCCGGGCCGCAGCACGACCCCCGCCTCGCCGCGGCGGCGTATCGCTCCCTCACGTACCTTCGCACATCGTCCATCACAGGCACCGCCCTCCGTCGAAAGACCTCGATCATAATCAAGGTTGGATAATCCGATTATACCAGCGCAATTCCGGACAAGCCCTTGACGGAGCGCGACAAAGTGGTAAAATCGCCACATAGGGCGGGAAGCCGGCGACCGCTCGCGGCGATGCCTGGATACGGGCGCGGTGGAGGTGAGCTAGGCGGATGATCGACGACACGCAGATAAAGAAGACGGCCATCCTCAAGGGGCTGGCGCACCCGGTGCGGATGTCGATAGTGGAGGCGCTGGCGGCCCGAGAGATGTGCGTGTGCGACATCGCCGAGATGTTTCACTTCGACAGGACCACGATAAGCAAGCACCTGGCCCTGATGAAGTCGCTCGGCATTCTTGAGGACAGGAGGGAGGGGTTGAACGTGTACTACTCCCTCAGGATGGGGTGTCTTGCGCAGCTGCTCTCCTGCGTGGAGAGGGTTGTGCTCGGGGAGGATCCCGGTCCGTTTCCGGCCGGGTGCGACTGTGATTCACGGGAAGCGAGGCGATGATGATGAAGCGGATCAGGATGGAAGTGCTGGGAACGGGCTGCCCGAAGTGCCGCAAGTTGGCCGAGCTGGCGGAGCAGGCCGCCCGGGAGCTGGAATTGGACTGCGAGATAGTGAAGGTGACCTCCGTAATGGAGATAATGGAGCGCGGCGTGGCCGCCACCCCGGCGCTAGTGCTGGACGGCAGGGTGCTGATCGCGGGCGGGGCGCCGTCCCTTGAGAGGATCAAGGAGCTGCTGTCAGGGGCGATATAGGCCTGCGCGCCCCGGAGGGGGCTTTTTTCGCGCGGTTTATGTGCAAAAAATGTCACATAGTTTGAGCGGAGGTGTGTTCAACATGAGTGACAGGGCGAAATTTCTGTGGATCGCCGCGTTCTTCCTGGTGTTCTACTTCATTCCGGCGGAGAGCGGGCGGGTGACGGCCGCATTGGCGGAGTCGGTGGCCATGATGCACGAGTACGCAAGGGAGCACGTGCTGCTGTGTCTAGTGCCTGCGTTCTTCATCGCGGGCGCGGTGTCGGTATTCGTCAGCAGCCAGTCCGTGATGAGGTACCTGGGCGCGCGTGCCAGGAGGTGGATCGCCTACTCGGTGGCGTCGGTTTCGGGAGGCGTGCTCGCGGTCTGCTCCTGCACCGTGCTGCCGCTGTTCGCGGGGATATACTCGAGGGGGGCGGGGCTCGGCCCGGCGTCCACGTTCCTGTACTCCGGGCCGGCGATAAACGTGCTGGCCATTTTCCTCACCGCCAGGGTGCTCGGATTCGAGCTGGGCGTCGCCCGCGCGGTCGGCGCGGTCGTCATCGGACTCTTGATCGGAGTGATAATGGGGGCGATATTCGGAAGGGAGGAGTGCGCGCGACAGGAGGGGTTCGCCTCTGCGCCGGAGCCGGAGGCCGGGCATCCGTGGAGGACGGTAGCGCACATCGGCGGGATGACGCTCTTTCTCGTCTTCGCCAACTGGGCGCCGCCGCGCGCGCCGGGCGGCCTGTGGGGCGGGATCTACGAGACAAGATGGTTGCTCTCGGGGCTCGCGCTCCTGCTGGTGCTCTTCTCTTCGCGGGCCTGGTTCTCGCGGGACGAGCGAAAAGAGTGGATTGCCTCGGCGCGCGACTACGCGCTGCTGGTGGCGCCGCTGCTGTTCGCGGGTGTGCTCGCGGCGGGCTTCCTGCTCGGCCGGCCGGGGCACGAGGCGCTGATCCCGGCTCGTCACGTGGCGATGCTGGTCGGGGGGAACTCGTTCGGGGCGAACTTCTTCGCCTCCCTGTCGGGGGCCTTTATGTACTTCGCCACTCTGACCGAGGTCCCGATCCTCGACGGTCTGATCGGGGCGGGCATGGGAAACGGCCCGGCCCTGGCCCTGCTGCTGGCCGGGCCCGCGCTCTCCCTGCCCAGCATGCTGGTCATAAACGGGATACTGGGCCCGAGGAAGACACTCGCGTACATATCGCTGGTCGTCCTGTTTTCGGCGGCCGCGGGTATGCTGTTCGGTCAACTTCATTCGTGAGGTGATAGAATATACCCTGCATCCACTCGCGGTGCCGCGAGTGCAAGGAGGGCGCAATGTCGATATTTCGAAGGGCTAACGTTCTGTTTTGGATCTTTCTACTGGCCGGGACCGTGGGCTTCCTCGGCTACAGGATAGCCGCGCCGTTGGGGGCGCAGAGCAGGATCCCCCCGCCCTCGGCGGGGATCACGATCACGGTGTACGAGGTCCGGCCGGGGCTCTTCGAGATCTGGCGCAGCTTCTTCGGCACCGTGCGCTCCGCCCAGGTGCAGAAGGTGTCGACCCCGTCGCGCGAGGTGGTCGAGGAGGTCAACGTCGAGGTCGGGGATGCGGTGAAGAAGGGGGACGTGCTGGTTTCGCTGGCCGGCCAGAGCCAGGTGGCTCTGCTGAGCGCGCGCCAGGCGGCCTACGACGAAGCGAAGTCCCGCTACGAGCGCCTGCAGAGCCTGTACCAGGCGGGCGGCACGTCGAAGCAGGAGCTCGACAGGGCGAACGTCGCGGTCCAGGAGGAGGCCGCCAGGCTGCGCGACGCCCGCACGACCGTGTCGCGCATACAGATTCGCTCCGCCCTCAACGGGGTGGTCGTCCGCAAGAACGTCGAGAGGGGGGAGTTCGCCGATCCGGGTCGCGAGTTGCTCGCCGTGGCCGACTTCGACCGGCGGGAGGTCGAGATGCTGATCTCCCCCACCGTTCGCGGGCTGATCAGGCCCGGGATGGAGGTGCTGGTCAGGGCACCCTGGGGCGGCGAGACGACGGGGACCATATTTCGAATGGACCCGGAGGCGGATCCTCAGACCGGTTTCTTCCGCGGCATAGTAAGGCTTCCGCCCGACTGCTCCCTGATACCGGGCGACTACGCGCGGATGGAGGTGCGCATGGTGCGCAAGGAGGGCGCGGTAGCGATCCCGTACGAGTGCATACTTCGGGAGGACGGGCGCCCCTACGTGTTCGTCGTCGAGGGGGACAGGGCGGCGCGGCGCGACATAGAGGCGGGGGAGGGGAGCGGCGGCGTCGTCGAGGTTATCTCCGGCCTTGCGCCCGGCGACAGGGTGGCGAAGCTGGGGGCCGGCAGCCTGTACGACGGGGCTAAGGTATCGGTCTCCGACGGGGTGCTGCGCACCGGTGGAGACGGCGACTAGATGGGCATAATCGGCGTATCGATCAGGCGTCCGGTTCTGACCCTGGTGATAGTCATCCTGGCGGTGCTGTTGGGGCTGTCGGCGATGAACGGCATGGGCATCTCCCTTCTGCCGAAGATCGAGGTCC
>CAYWKH010000109.1:2036-7113 GCA_964458805.1 uncultured Synergistaceae bacterium | reverse complement strand
GAGTATGCCGTCGCCTGTACGATGTCGCTGTCCCAGGCCTGCGCCGCTTCTCCTTTGCGGAGCATCGGCTTGCCTCTTTTATGTTCGTAGACCACCCAGTTGCCGTTTCTATGGCGCACTGCGTCCATTTTGCCGGTAAGCCCCAGTGTTTCGCTGGTGAGGAAGAAGGAGCGCTGTTCCTCTCCTTCTTCCTCCGCCAATTCTTCGTGCAACGTTCTTCCGGCATAGACGCTGGCGTCGGCGAGACGGATTTCCTCCACCTCCTCCAGGAAGAACAGGCGCTCGCAGTAGAGAAGCGCGTGAAGGGCGCTCACCCGCAGCAGCGCGTCGTTTTCCGCGGCGGCGCTCAATAGGCCACCTCAACCCAGGCGGACGCCGGTATCGCGTCGGTGGAGTCCTTCAACGGGGCGAAAAGCTCGGTCCTGCTCTTCCACACGTCCTCTCTGTCGACTGCGACGGTTAAGCGCGAGATGCGTCTTTTCTCGGTCTCTGTTTCGCCGTCCGGTCTGCAGTACCAGTGGGCGCTTATCGGTTCTGCCACTTCCTCCAGTCTGTCCACCAGGAAAGCGTTGTCCCCTAGAAAGGGGAGGCCGTAGCCTCTCTGCGACTCTCCGCGAAGTCCTTTGCGGATCTTCTCTTCAAGTTCGGGGGAATCGACGGCTATGACGGCGTCGATGGACGATAGAAAGGCGCGTACCACCGGTTTGATGTTGTATTTCGACCCCTTTGCTAGCGGTGCTTTTTCAATGCCGGTATTCCCTACCGGGTAGTTGTGGAGCTGCTGAAACAGCCGCTGTCTCTCGGGGAATACGCGTGCTCCTATGGCGAGGCGGACCGGCGGCAGACCTTCGGCGATCAGGGTCGTGCCCGTCTTGCCGTCCGCCCCGCGCATCTCGATGCCCGCGATGTTCAAAAGCAGCCCGTACGCCGCCGATGGCGTCAGGAAGTCGGCGGTCGGTCGGAACACTCCGGCCGCGAAGGGACGGAACGCGGCGAAGGGCGCTGTCACGCGGAGGAGGAGCATGGTCCCTACCCGAACGCGCGGTCGCCCGCTATGTCGAGTATTTTCGCGGCGTTTCTTTCGATGACGACGTTCTTCCTCGCTAGCGCGTCGAGGGTCGCCTCGTCCATGTCGCGGGCAATCTTGCCGCCGATCAGGAACTCCGCGCCGGAGAGGTCGTCGCTGAGAATTGCATCGACGACTTCGGAGAACGAATGCGAACCATCCTCGCCGACCGAGAAGCCGTAGGTGTCGTAGCCGGGTGCGAGCCGGGGCGTGAGTCGCACCACTATGCTGGCAGGGGCCATGTCGTAGAGGCTGCGGGCGTGGTTGCCGGCCACTCCCCCGAGCTGCCCTATCACTGATAGAAGCTTCCTGGTCCACTCGGCCTTCTCCCTGCATTCATCAAGGTTGAGGGCGAACGGGTACTGGAAGGCCGTGTAGGTCGCCTCCCTGTGAAGCAGTTGGGAGGATTCGGCGTTCTGCCAGGGGCTGTCCTTGGTCTGCAGCGGCGACTGGGTGAATACCGTGTCGTGGCGATATGGCTCTAGCGCGACGGCCAGGTTCATGCGGAGGACGGAGTCGCGTTTGAATGTGAACCGCGCCCTGTTCCGCCCCTTGGCCTCAAGCTCCTTTTCGATCTTTTCTCTGTCTTTTTTTCCTGCCGCGATAAGCCAGCCCATGAAGAAATCGTCCGCATAGGCATCGATATCGGGGTAGTCCTCGTACTTGACCGCAAGCTGTTCCTCGTCGTGAAGCCTGCTTCTGTTGCACGGAAGCCCCACGGCCCTCAGTCCCTCGCGTATGGCGTTTCTCATGGCCTCGGGCGAGACGACCGCGTACTGCATGCGGCCCTTGGTGATCTTCTGCAGGACGGCGCGGTTCTCGGCGGATTCCCCGCGATAGTTCGCGCTGGGCGCGGCGTGCGTCAATACTGTGGAAAACAGATTCATTGCGATTCCCTCCTTGTTTTTTTAATAGACCACTGACTCGGACGCCGTCTGCTCGTCCTTCGTGTAAACGTAGGAGCAGGCGGAAAGTGCCAGCATCGCGAAGAGCTTGATCTTCTCCCGCTCCTCCGGGTCCACCAAAGCCCTGGCGATCAGGATGAAGTCGTCGTCATCCTCGTTTTTGGGTGAGCTCCTCATGAACTGCGGGTGCGAGCAGAGCGTGCCGGTGAAGTATTCGGCGATGTCCGGCCCGTTTCGCCCGCGAAGGGCGAGAAAGGCGCCGTTGCAGATCTTTCTGACCGCCTCCTGGTATTCCACGGAATAGCGGGTCGATTCGCCCTCTTCTTTTTTGTCAAGATGAGTCTTGTCGTTCGGAAGCTGCTCCTTCTTCACTCGGTCTTTAAGTTCCGATATCACGAACTGTCTTACAATGCCTCTGGTTTTCGCCGCGAGCCTGTCGTCCCTGTTGACTGCGGCCGCGCCGGCGCCGTCGTTTCCCATTCCATCCGCCTCCTTCGATTGATTGATGCTCTCGGCTATATCTGTGAATCTGCGTCGTATATCGATACCAAAAAACGGGGTGTTTCCGGGAGTCCCGTCCTTGGACCAAATAAAAAGCTCGGACGGATACTGCTCCAGGAACTCCTGCATTCCGGTGTGCCAGGGGGTGCCGTTGAGTATGTTGCGTACGCGGCAGGTTTTGTAGAGAAAGTTCAGGGGTCTTTTATTGCCGCCTGGTGCGACCAGACTGTTGTACTCGACCAGCACGCCCCTGTTCAGGGGCACGTAGGCCGATGCCAGCAGGTTGACCGCGTTCCCCTTTCTTTCCATGTGGTAGTACTCCACGCCCTCGACGGTGTCGAATATGCCGCGCCCCCTGGTTTCCACCCTGTACTCGGTGATAGAGGAGAGAAACTCCAGACCACCCTCCTCGGGAAGGTCTATGAGCGCGGACACGGGGCGGTGGTACTTGCTGGACTCCAGATCGCTTCCCAGCCACTTTCTGTATTTGCCCACATATTTGTTCACGTCGACTATTTCGGGCATCACGATTACATAGCCGCTTTCGTCCCTTTTGAGCGATATGCCGCTGCCGCCCTCGCCCTTTCCTCTCTTTATCTGAAATATCCTTGCGAGAAACAGGGGGCTGGCGATATGGGCAAAATGCAGCAGCAGATTCTCCTCGAAGGTGCCTTTAAGGGCCACTCCCTCGGCATTCACGCTTTCAGCCCCCAGCATAAGGGAACCGGCAAGGGACTCTCCTGCGCTCCTGTTCTTGTGGAGCGCTTTCCAGGCACCATCCGCGAAGGAGCAAGGACTTCCCTGGGCCCTCTCCTCGTACACCCCTCGCGTCGTGGGTTTGCCGCGATAGGTGGTCCAGAGCATGTCTCGCCAGAGTTTGAGCTTTTTTTCGCCCTCGTCGTCCGCGGGCAGAGCGCCTTTCAGAGCCGCGCCCTTGGGAACGGTCACGATGTAGACGAAGTACTTCTCCGTCTGCACTTTACCCTCCTTCTCCGTCGTCTTCTCCACCGTATCCACGGGTTCCTGACCGGTCCATTTCGATTTGCTCTCCACCGTTACCCTCTCCGCGTCGTAAAGTTCGTCGAACAGGGCCTGGAAGCTCTCCCTGGTGAAGCGGATTGTCCAGCTCTCGCCCTCGCCCCGTGTTACCTCCGGGAGGGGCGCCATTCCTCTCTCCTCCATGGTCCGCACCAGAAAGACCAGCCCCGCCAGCCCGGTCTTGTGCTGCGCGGAGGGGAGCAGTTCGGTCTTGTACTCTAGTTCCAGGACTTTCTGCTCCTCGTCCTTTGTGGTCTTCGACTTCGCCATCCGGATTCCTCCTTTCCCTGTCTTTGTTTAGCAGCGCAGGCCAAGCCGTTCGCTGTATTCTCCGGTCGCGACCCGCAGATGCGGCGGAAGCCCCTTCCCCTGCACGGTGCTCTTGAACGGCGCCGGGAGTAAGAGTCCGTCGACAGGACATCCCGAATTCCGAAGCCTCCAGTATTCGCCGATATCCCTTTCAAGTATCGCGGAGGCGCTGTGGTCCTCGATGTCGCGGATGCCCTTGTCCGAGGCGAGCGCGTAGCCGTCCTCTTGTATGAAAGCAAGCTGCTTCTTCATCTCCGGATTCGAGGGGGAGTACTTTTCGAGAAGCTCCTGCAGACGAGCCTGGCTGACGAACTGCCCGTCGATCTCGTTCACGAAGTCGCCGACGTTCTTCGTATCGTCGTCTGAATAGGGGCGCCCGCTCTCGGGTGGATAGAGCAGGACCCTGCCTCCACCGTCTATCTCCAGATTGCGGTTGCATCGCCCCATTCTCTGTATCAGCGCGGTAAGAGGCGCGAACTCCGACACAAGCAGGGACGCGCTGAGGTCAAGGCTCATCTCGCACACTTGAGTGGTGACTGCGATCATGGGGCCGTCCTCGCGGAAAGCGGCGATCAGCTCCTTGTGCGCTGCCTGCCTGTCCTTGAGGCGAAAACGGCTGTGGTAGCAGATTATCCGAGCCTCCGGGAGCATGACCGCCAACTCCTCGGCGGCCTCCTGGCATCTTTTCACCGTGTTTACCACCCAGAGTATCTTGCCGCCCTTTCTCCACTCCTCCGCCACCTCGTGCACGGCCTCGTCCCTCGTGGCTATCCGCACAGTGTAGCGAAGCGCGGAGGATTTCTTCCACAGGTCGGCGTAGCGCTCGGGGTCCTTCGGGAAGACCTCGAGGCCGCCCTCCTTCTCCAGTTGCTTGATCCTCGCCGGGGGGAGGCTGGCGGTCATGCAGAGGGCGGGGACGTCGAATTCCCGAAGAAAGCCGAGAAGAGCCGAGAAGAGCCGCGCGTCGAAGCTGTGTACTTCGTCGAATACGACCGCGCTTTCGGCAAGCAGGGGAAGCAGGCAGGTGGACCTGTAGTCGTGACCCATGAAGGCGAGGAACTGGTCCACGGTGGCGCTGAAGATGCGCTTCTGCCAGAAGCCCACGGCAAAGAGCCGGTCGTTTGCGAGGAAGTCCTTGTCGTAACGGGAGTCGGGGTTGTCGAACATGTCCTGGAGTTCGTATTTCGACGTGCCGTGAAGCAGCGCCCCGTCTGTCTCGGGCGCCCAGGCGACGTAGTCCTTGAACCCCTCGGTGGCT
>CAYWKH010000109.1:0-2026 GCA_964458805.1 uncultured Synergistaceae bacterium | reverse complement strand
CCGCCTGATTGCGCGGCGTGACGCCACGCCCATCCCCCACTTCCACGCGGCGAGGGTCTTGCCGCTGCCGCAGGAGGCCAGCAGCAGGGCGCGATCAGGGAGGCCGGCGGCCTCAAGCTGGAAGTCGGAGAAGACGAAGGGCTCCCCCAATTTGGCCTCTATCTGCCTGCATCGGGGGGCGACGATCTTCTCTTCTATCTTCTCGTCGGTGAGGACCTTCTCGTCGTCGAAGGCGTCCGCGATCCAATCGGCCAGAGGGATGAAGACGGATTTGCCGGCCTCGCGAGCGAGTCCCGAACCGGCGGCGTCGGCGAGGATGAGCGCGGACCTCGCCGCGCGAAGCAGGCGGGTGCGCCTGTCGTCGAAGGCATTTTCAAGGTCTTGTTCAATCTCGAAGAACTGCTCCTCCTCACCCTTTACCTTTATGAGTTTCGGGATGGCATCTTCCGGGACAGACGGGCAGCGAACGGTCTTCGTCAGGAGATCGAGGATCTCTTGTATGCCGTCGGGAAACAGCGCGACCGAGGGTTTTTCACAGTCGGCCTTCTCGGCAATTCCCCTTTCCAACTTCAGGTGATGCCCCATAACGGAGGCCCGAACGATTTGAAAATCGACGTTGTCCACCGCTTCGAGGGCTCTCCTGAGGGGTTTGCGGCTCAAAAGCCATCCGGCCAGGAGCTCGTGGCGGATCGTCTGGCCTCCTCTTCGCCTCACGGCCGCCTGGAAGTGTTCGTTGGACTTGCCGAGGTCGTGGAGGACAACGGCGATTCGCGCGTTCTGAAAAAAGGCCGCGGCGTCCGACTCGGTGATTCGGAAGAACCGGAGCCACTGTTTCGCCAACAGCGTGGGTCGCCCCTCGTCGCCGAACAGGGCGCGGAAGGCCTCCAGCACGTCGAGAGTGTGCTGCAGAAGGGTCCTGCCGTGCTCCATTCCATCTATGACAACAGGCTTTTTCGCAAAGATGGCCATAGCGCTCGCCCTAGAGGAGAGGCACGAGGATGCCGCAGCCCATGCTCCTGCGGCCTCCAAGGCCCGCCATTTGGAGTTCCAGGGACTCCTCGGCGGTAAGTTCGTCTACTACGAGGGAGAAACCGACCACTTCCCTGCCTTTTATGTTGAGGGTGCGCTTGACGAAGGGTGATTTTGCAAGGTTGTCCGTCTTGCCCTCCTTCGAGGAGACGCCTTTTCTGAATAAGAGACGGGCCTTCCCCTCTATGCCGAGGTCGGCTATCTGTCTTTGGGCCGCTTCAAGGAACTCCGGCGGACTTGTGAAGCCCTTGATGGTGACAAGGCGGCTCCACAAGACCGCCGCCGGCACAAGGCTTCTCGATGAGGGGACTCCAACCAAGATGCTGCTGTCGCCGATTTCAAGCCTCTTTTCGCACAGCTCAAGGTAGTCGGCGACCCTGTCCCTCGCAACTCTGATGATCAGTCTGCTTCGGTCGGTTATGGCCAGCTTCCTGACGCCGCACAGGATTCCGGAAATCGGGTGCACGCCCGTGAGGCCGCGCTGCTTGTCGTCGTGATGAAACGGGAGTAGTTCGGAGAGCGCCGAGTGGAGAAAATACCCGTGATCGGCCGGGATCGTGTCGCCCGAGACTGAGAACATAAGATCAAGCAAAGCCTGTCAACTCCTTTCATGATAGCAAACTCTACCGAAGGGTCGGTCTTGTTATGTACACCGCACCACAAATACATGCGTACTTTACCAAATTTCTCGTATTTGTCAAGAGGCAATTTCGAATTCTTCTATTTTAGTCTTTGTGATGTCGCTGAGGTATAATTCTGCACGAAGCATAACGTTTCTCTGATGCCGCTGCTCGAAGGAGAGCGCGGGCGTTGAGCACTATTTCTGGTGCGGCGTCGGTTTTTCATCGGCCGGATTCCTATCCTCTGATTGCCGTAAGGCGTTCGATCTTCGCAGTCATCAAGGCCGTGGACGAGGCGCGAACAGTCCACGGCCTTGAGATCCCCCCCTACCCCTCCAGCCTCCTTATCCCCAGATCGTCCGCCATCGCCTCAAGCC
>CAYWKH010000108.1:0-7148 GCA_964458805.1 uncultured Synergistaceae bacterium | reverse complement strand
AGGCCAGCAGCGCCATTCCGTGGAATGCGAGTGAAGCGGCCTCGGAGACGGCAACCACCTCGCTCATGGCCACTCTCTCCTCTCGGTTCTGGTATTATGGTACTGTAATTCCTAAATTTGTCAAGACGTCGGGCCGGGGGATTTCGAAAACTCCCCCGGCCCGTCAGGATCCCCTTCAATCCTAGCCCTCTACTGGCGGCCCGCCTCGCCGCAGGGGCGCTCCGTCCTCATCTTGAGGGCGTCGTACACCCCCCTGGTCAGGTGAACGTCCGACCCCGACCGTTCCCCCTCGCGCACCACGTACCCCAGTAGGGACTCGATCTCCGTCCTCTTTCCTCTCTCGCAGTCGAGCTGCATCGACGACTTCGTGTCGGGGGGGAAGGCCTCCCCCTTGGAGATGGACTCGCTCACTATGTCGGGGGGCAGCTCCACCCCCTTCGCTTTGGACAGGGCCAGCACCTCCCGCATCATCCCCTCGAGCATCGCTCGGCTGTCCTTCTGCGACAGCACCCCGCCGAAGTCCCTGTCGAACAGCGAGGTCACCCCGGCGAAGGGGGCCAGCATGATGAACTTGGTCCAGACCGCCTCGCCGACCCTGTCCGTCAGCGCCGCGTCGATCCCCGCCCCCCTGAGGACCTCCAGCACCGGGGCGAACGGCTCGATCGCCCCGTCCTCAGGGCCGAAGAAGAGCTTTCTGCTGCCGCCGGACTGGACTACCAGGCCGGGCTCCTCTATCCTGGCCGAGATGTAGACGCACCCGTTAAGTATGCGGCAGGGCGGAAGGGCCTCCGCGAGCACCGCGGGGTTGTTCACGCCGTTCAGCAGGGGCAGCACCGCGGTGTCCGGCCCCACGAGGCGGGAGGCGGCGCGCGCCGCCGCGTCCAGGTCGTACCCCTTGACCGCGAACACGACGAGGTCGGACCTGCCAAGCTCCTCCGGGTCGTCCGAGGCCGCGTAGGGCCTGGCGACGAACTCCCCGTCCACGGTCCGCACGGTCAGCCCCCTCTCCCTGATCATGCGAAGGTGCTCCCCCCTCGCCAGGAAGGACACCCTGTGCTCGCCGCCCTCGCAGGCACGGGCGGCCGTGCCCCCGTAGTACCCTCCCACTCCTCCTAGTCCAACGAACGCGATCTTCATGTCAATCTCTCCTTTCAGGGAAAAGCGCCCTCGCGCCGCGGCCCCGGCACGCGAGGCCGCCAAGCGGATGTATTATACATCCTATCTTCTCCAGGTGTCCGGCACGAAGATCAGGATCAGGGTGTACAGCTCCAGGCGTCCCAGCAGCATGAGGAAGGAGAGCATCCACTTGCCCGCCATCGGCACGGCGGAGAAGTTCGCCGACGGCCCCACCGCTCCGAGCCCCGGCCCCGTGTTGCCCAGCGCCGCGGCGGCGCTGCTGAACGCCGTGACCAGGTCCAGCCCGAGCCAGGCCATGAACAGGGCCCCCAGGACGAACGCCAGCATGTACAGTACGAAGAAGGCGGTGACGGATGCCATCGCCTCGTGCGAAACGATCCTCCCCCCGATGCGGGCCTGGAACACCCCCCTGGGGTGCAGCGCCGTCGACAGCCCCGCCCTCAGGCGCCGGGCGAGCGCCAGCACGCGGATGCACTTCAGCCCCCCCGCGGTGGAGCCGGAGGACCCCCCGGCGAACATCAGGAATATGAAGACGGCGTGGGCGAAGGGGGGCCACAGGTTGTAGTCCGCGGTGCTGAAGCCTGTAGACGTGATCACGCTCACCACCTGGAACGCCGCGTACCTGACCGACTCCCCGATCGTAGCGTACAGCCCGTTCCGGTACAGAACCGCCGCGATGCCCGCGGTGCCGAGCAGGACTATCCACAGGTAGGTGCGGAACTCCGGGTCGGCGCCGTAGGCCCCCGCGTCCCCGAGCAGCACGCGGTAGTGGAGGGCGAAATTGACCCCGGAGAAGAACATGAAGAAGGTTATCACCCAGTCGATGTATGCGGATTCGTAGTGCCCGATGCTCCGGTTCAGCGGCGACAGCCCCCCGGTCGCTATCGTGCTGAAGGCGTGGCTCAGAGAGTCGAAGGTGCTCATGCCCCCTGCGAACAGCAGGGCCGCCGCCGCAACCGTCATCAGCACGTAGATCCCCCAAAGGCGCAACGCCATCTGGTGCAGCCTGGGGGTCATCTTCTCGATCGCGAAGCCGGGCACCTCCGCCCTGAACAGGTTGATCCCCCCCACGCCGAGGGAAGGAAGTATGGCGAGCCCCAGGACGATTATCCCCATGCCCCCGACCCAGTGGGTGAGCCCCCTCCAGAAGAGCAGCCCCCTGGGGTGGATCTCTATGTCCGGCAGGATGGAGGCCCCGGTGGTGGTGAAGCCCGACATCGCCTCGAAGAAGGCGTCGCCGAAGGCCGGGACCATCCCGTGCAGGTAGTAGGGCAGGGCCCCGACCGCGGACGCGGCCACCCAGGAGAGCGAGACCACCGCGAAAGCGTCCTTCGCGCTCACCCTGCCGTACCCCCTGTGCCTGCGCCCCGCCGCGTAGAGCAGCCCCGACGCGCACAGTCCGAGCAGCATCGACTGGATTATGGCGGCGTCGTCGCCGCTTCCGTCTCTCCAGGCCCATGCCAGCGGCCACAGCATCGACAGAGAGACGATGGTCGTGATCAGCGAGAGCATCTTCGCCACGAGCCACGGGTTCACGGAGCGCGCCCCTCCGGCCGCACGGTCATCCCCGGGCTACCTCCTCCACGTCCCCGGCGTGAGGAGCAGCAGCACCGTGTACAGCTCCAGCCGCCCCATCAGCATCAGGGCAGAGAACCCCCACTTTCCCGCCTGGGGCACGTCCGAGTAGTTCTCCATCGGCCCGAGGGCTCCGAGAGCGGGCCCGACATTGCCCAGGGTGGACGCCACTCCCGTGACCGCGGTGATGAAGTCCATCCCCAGCAGGGTCATGAAGAACGCCCCGCACGCGAACACGGTCATGTAGAGTATGAAGAACGCGGTCACAGACGAGACGATCTCCTCCCCGACCGCCTTGCCGCCGACCTTTATGTGCACCACGGCCCTCGGGTGCAGCAGCTCCTGCATCCCGGCGCGCATGTGCCTCCACAGCACCAGCAGCCTGATGGTCTTGATGCCGCCGCCGGTCGAGCCCGCGCACCCCCCGGCGAACATCAGGAAGAAGAGCAGCATCCTGCTGAAGGAGGGCCACAGCTCGAAGTCGGCCGTGACGAACCCGGTGGTGGTGATCACGCTGACGACCTGGAAGGTCCCGTGGCGCACCGCCTCGGCCGCCGACGGGCAGGCCCCCCGGCGCAGCAGCTCCGCGCTGACCGCGATGGCGGAGACCAGCACTATGCCCGCATATACGCGGAACTCCTCGTTTTTGAGGAAGGAGGAGAAGTCCCCCCTGAGGAATCGGTAGTGCAGCACGAAGTTGGCCCCCGCCAGGAACATGAAGACGGCTATCACCCACTCGAAGTAGGCGGAGCCGTACTGGCCGACACTTCGGTTCAGGTTGGAGAACCCCCCCGTCGCCACGGTGCCGAAGGAGTGGACCAGCGCGTCGAACAGGCTCATCCCGCCGAGCGACAGCAGCGCGGTCTGCAGGGCCGTGAGCAGGGCGTATACCCCCCACAGCCAGATCGCGGTCTCCTGTATCCGCGGGGTCATCTTCTCCTTGGAGGGGCCGGGGACCTCCGCCCTGAACATGTCCATCCCCCCCACGCCCAGGAAGGGCAGCACCGCCAGCCCCAGCACGATGATCCCCATCCCACCGAGCCAGTGGGTCAGGCCGCGCCAGAACAGGATCCCGCGCGGGCAGCCCTCCACGTCGGCTATCACGGAGGCGCCCGTGGTGGTGAAGCCGGAGACCGACTCGAAGAACGCGTCCGCGAAGGTCGGCGCCGCGCCGTGCAGCCAGAAGGGCAGCGCCCCCAGCAGAGATGCCGCCATCCAGGTCAGCGCGACCACCCCGAATCCATCCTTGACGTCCAGGTCGGCGTAGTCGGCGCCCCTGCCCCACATGAACAGGGCGGCCGACAGCCCCAGCCCGACCGCCACCGCGACCGCGAATGCCCGGACGTCCGTCCCGCCGTCCCGGAGCGCCCAGGCCAGCGGCCAGAGCATCGACAGCGACACTATCGCCGTCAGCGGCGACAGCACCTTGGACACGAGCTTCGGATGCACGGCTACCTGACCCCCAGGTACTCGCCGGCCTCGGCCATCAATTCAGCGGAGGCGAAGAGCAGCACCCTGTCCCTCTCCTGCATGACCGTGGCGCCCACAGGGACGAACACCTCGCCCTTGCGCACCACCAGCGCGATGATCATCCCCCTGGGCATGCCCAGGTTCATGATCGTGCGCCCCGCCGCCGGGCTCCCGGGCGGGACGGTCAGCTCCATCATCTCGGCGTCGATCTTGTCTATGATAGCCAGCGCGCCTCCGCCGTACTTGTGCCGCGCCTGGCTCAGTATCACGGAGGACAGGGCGCTGTTCGGGTTGACGATCGCGTCCACGGCCATGTAGTCGTCGAGCTTGGCGTAGATCTTCCTCCTGGCCACCGCGATCGTCTTCCTCGCGCCCAGGGCCTTCCCCATGACCGCGAACAGCAGGTTGGCCTCGTCGCTCTCGGTCGCGCAGACCAGGCCGTCGGCCCCCTCGATCCCCTCCTGGCGCAGCAGCGCGTCGTCCGCGCCGTCCCCGTGCAGCACCAGCGTGTGCCTCAGCTCCGAGGCAAGGCGCTCGCACTTCTCGCGGTTGTGGTCTATCAGGCGGACGTCAAGGCTGCGGAACTGGCTCTCCAGCCTCCAGGCAACCTGGAACCCCAGCTTGCCCCCGCCGATTATCAGCACGCGCCTAAGGGGGCGGCTCTTCTTCTTCTGGTAGATCTCCTCAAGCTTCCACGCCTGCTCGCGCGAGGTCACGATGTAGCACAGGTCGTCCGCCTGGATGGTCATGCCGCCGTAAGGCACGCCCCCTCCTCCCTCACGCTCGATGTATACGATTATCGCCACGAAGTTCGGGTAGAGCTTCTTGAGGTCCTTGATCTCGAGCCCGACGAGCTCCGAGTCCGGCGCCACGCGCAGCGCGTATATACCCGACCTGCCGTCCAAGAGCTCCGCCGTGTGCTCCGCGGAGCTGACGAACAGCAGCTCCAGTATCTCGCGCGCGACCGATCGCTCCGGGGAGTTCATAACGTCTATGCCGAGATCCTTCGCCCAGGTCGGGCTGTCGGTGAACTCCATCGCCCGCGCGCGCGATATGACGCGCTCGACCCCGGCCCTCTTGGCTATCCAGCAGGCGAGGATATTGACCTCGTCGCGGTCCGTGCAGGCCACCAGTATGTCAACGTCGCACCCGGGGAAGACCCCCGCCTTCTCCAGCACCTGCGGCCTCGCGCCGCTGCCGCGCACCGTGATCACGTCGAGCTCGTCGTTCAGCTTCTCCGCCCGCTCCTCGTCCTCCTCTACCACGGTGACATCGTGCCCCTCCTCCGAGAGGGTCCCGGCCACGCTGTACCCGACTTCCCCTCCGCCAACCACGACTATCTTCATCTCTTCAAAGTCCCTCCCGACGACGCACACCCGCGGACAAGATACATCAATCCGCCGGAAAAGGCCATACCTGCACGGGGGGCGCGCCTCACCCCAGGATTGAGCGCAGCGCGCGGATGGTGATCTCGACATCCGACTCCGTGGTGAAGTACCCGGGGCTTATCCGCAGCGACCCGCCGGGGTAGGAGCCCAGCGTCCTGTGCGCCAGCGGCGCGCAGTGCAGGCCGGGGCGCGTCTCCACGCCGAACTCCTCGAACAGCCTCCCCGCCAGCAGGCCGTTGTCCACTCCCTCGAAGTTCACGGCGAACACGGGCAGGCGCGTCCCGTCCATCCTGCGCCTGCCGTACAGCACGACCCCCGGCAGGGAGAGCAGCCCCTCGAGCAGTGCCGCCCCGGTCGCCTCCTCCCTTGCGCGCACCGTGTCGATCCCGGTCTCGCGCAGCCAGCGCAGCGCCGCCAGCAGCCCCGCTATTCCCGGCATGTTCGGGGTCCCAGCCTCGAACTTGTCCGGCATCGCCTCCGGGTGCAGCTCCAGGTGGGAGAAGCTGCCCGTGCCCCCCTCGACGAACCAGTCCACCCTTCTTGCGAACTCCGGCTCGAACATCACCCCGCCGATCCCCTGCGGCCCCATCAGCCCCTTGTGGCCGGTGAAGCAGAGGGCCGCCAGCCCGAGCCCCTGCGCATCGAGAGGGAACAGCCCGGCGGTCTGGGCGCAGTCCGCCACCAGCGGGGTCCCGGCCTCCCGGCACAGGGCGGCCAGTGCAGGCAGATCCTGCACCGTGCCGCACACGTTGCTCGCGTGCGATATCACAGCCAGATCCGGCCTGACGCGGGCAAGGGCCTCCGCGAAGACCTCCGGACGAAGAAAGCCCTCCCCGTCGCAGGGGGCGACCTCGAGCCTCACGCCGCGCTCCTCCAGCCTGCGCAGCGGGCGAAGGACGGCGTTGTGCTCCATCCCCGACGTCAGAACCGTCATCCCCGGCCTCAGGAAACCCTTCAGCACGATGTTCAGGGACTCCGTGACCGACGAGGTGAAAACCGCGCAGCGCGGGTCCCGCAGCCATCCGCCGAGCAGATCGGTCAGCTCCTCCCTGCAGGAGAAGACCAGGTCCAGGGTGTGCAGGTCGCGCTCCGAGGCCGAACCCCTCGCGGCGTTCGCCCCCCTCTCGGCGAGAAAGTCGTACATCGCGCGCGCCACGCACTCCGGCTTGGGCCAGGTGGTCGCGCCGTTGTTCATGTATATCGGCATGGGCTCATCCCCCTTGGTTATAATCCTTATGATCTATTTTACAATCAACGAGGAAAAAGTACCATCCACGCGCAATATACGAGGTTTGCACTAGTCTTGCAGGACTTTCGTGCTATTTTTACGGAGATCCTGAACAGCATCCTCGACCTCGAGAGGCTGGAGTCCACGTCCGGGCTGCCTAGGGCCGCTCCCTTTCGGTCGCCTGCAAGCGAACGACGCGAACGTGAAACCGCCCTTTCGGTCGCCTGCTTGTGTCGTCCCGAACGACGCGAAGCGGCGGAGGGATGACGCAAGCAGGCGACCGGCGGTGCGGAGCTTGCGCTGTCGATCGCTTACCCCGAGGAGCGAGGCGACGAGGGAGAGCGAACGAT
>CAYWKH010000107.1:0-7176 GCA_964458805.1 uncultured Synergistaceae bacterium | reverse complement strand
TGGTGAAAAATGTTTGTTTTTGAATCTGGGCGTATCTTATCAGAAAGGGGACCTTCGCTCCACTCGCCCGTCGCCTGGAGTCTCGCCGGCGCTGGTCAGCAGCAGGGAACCCTCCCCCTCCATTGCCATCTCCCCGTCGCACGCGGGGATGAACAGGCTGTCCCCCTTCGCCATCTTCACGCGGTCGTCTCCGCAAGACAGGGTCGCGCCGCCCTCCAGGCACAGCACGGAGAGGAAGGTGGCGCCGTCCGTCACGCCGCGCGCCTCGCCTTCGAGGGCCAGCAGGTCCGCCGTGAAGAAGGGGCAGAGGGCCAGCCTCTCGATCGAGCCTCCCGGCAGGGGCCTCGGGGCCTCGCGGCCCGGTGGCCGCGCCTCCGCCGGGGCCAGGGTCGCGACGTCCAGGGCCTTCTCGACGTGCAGCGGGCGCTGCCTGCCGTCGGGCCCCCTCCTGCCGTAGTCGAACATCCTGTACGTGGTGTTCGAGCTCTGCTGGATCTCGGCCAGCACGATCCCCGCACCGATGGCGTGCACGGTGCCCGCGGGTATGAACACGACGTCGCCGGGCTCCACGGGAACCCTGCGCAGGACCTGGTCGAGGGTGCCGTCCGCGATTCGGGCTCGGACCTCATCGACCTCGGTTGTCCGCTCGAACCCGCAGTACAGGAACGCGCCGGGGGCCCTGTCCAGCACGAGCCACATCTCGGTCTTGCCGCGCCCCCCCTCGACCCGCGCGGCGTACTCGTCGCACGGGTGCACCTGCACCGACAGGGGCTTGCGCGCGTCTATCAGCTTGATTATCACCGGCAGCCCGCTCCCCTGCGGCACTCGGCCTCCCAGGGCCTCCGGATGTCGACGAAGGTATTCGGACAGGGGAGTCCCCGCAAAAGGGCCGTCGGCCACCCTGCAATCCCCGTCCGGGTGGGCGGACAGCTCCCAGCTCTCCGCGAGGGGCGACAGGCTCGTCCTCTTGCCGAACAGCTCCTTGAGCCTCTCTCCGCCCCACAGGTAGTCCTTGAACACCGGCTCCAGTCTGAACATGCTCATGCCCCCCTCGGACGACTCTCTCACTCGTCGAACAGCTCGGACTCGGCGTAGGCGCACAGGAAGTGGTAGATCCTGACGTGGTGCTCCTGCACCCGGAAGGTCCTGTCGTCCGGCGCGCGCACGCAGCAGTCGGCCACCTCGGCCAGCCTTCCTCCCGCGCGCCCCGTCAGGGCGATGGCGGCGGTCCCGCGGCTTCGCGCGGCCATCAGTGCGAACCGCACGTTCTCGGCATCCCCGGATGTGCTTATCCCGATCACGACGTCTCCCGGGGCGGCGTAGCCCATGACCTGCTGAGCGAACGCAAACCTGCCGTCCGCGTCGTTGGCGAAGGCGGTGAGCAGCGCTCCGCAGCTCCCCAGCGATATCGCGGGCAGCGCCCCCTGGAGCTCCTCGGCGATCTCCTCCCCCTCGCTCCCCCACAGGCGAGTCAGCGCGGCCCTGTCCACGTCGGGGAGCGGCCGCCTGAGCAGGAAGCCTTTCATGAGCTCGCCGACTATGTGCTCGCCGTCGGCCCAGCTCCCCCCGTTGCCGCAAACCAGCAGCTTCCCCCCGCGCAAGAAGGTCTTCGTGACGATCTCCGCGGCGCGCAGGGCGTCGTCGCGCAGGTGCTCAAGCCCGCCCCCGCGGGCGAACAGCTCCTCGACGATCCTCGCGGTGCGCTCCTTCATCGCGCGTCGCCTCCTTTTCGAGACCGGTACTCCGCGACCGTCAACGCCGCCATGTCCCCGATCGACTCCGACAGCTCCGCGGGCAGCACCTCGCAGGCCGCGGCGGATCCGGGCAGGGCCTCCCGCCCGATCACCCTCTCGGCCGCGGGCCATAGCAGGTCGCGACAGCGCGCGAAGATGCCCCCTATCACTATTCTCTCCGGGTTTAACAGGTCGATCAGGGTCGCCAGGGCCCTGCCGAGCATCCCGCCCGAAAGCTCGAAGACCTCAAGGGCGACAGGGTCCCCGGCGCGTGCGGCGCGCGCCGCGGACTCCGCGGTGAGCCCCTCGACCTCCCGCGGACCTCGGCAGAAGGATGGAGGCCTCCCGGCCTGGATCTCCCTCAGGGCCAGAGTGCGGGCGACCTGAGCTATGCCTCCCCCGCTGCAGAACCCCTCGTACGAGCCGACTTTTCCGTACCCGGTCGGGCCGTGCGTCTCGGCGCGGACGTGCCCGATCTCCCCCGCCGCCCCGCTCGCCCCCTCGTACAGGGCGCCGTTCAGCACGAGCCCCGCTCCGAAGCCGGTGCCGCACGTGATGAAGATCATGTCGCGGCACCCCCTGCCCGCCCCGTGGCGCCACTCTGCGAGGGCCCCGGCGTCCGCGTCGTTGCACAGCCAGGCCGGCAGCCCTGTCTCCCGCTCGAACCAGGAGACGACCTCTATCCTGTCCCACCCCGGCAGGTTCGGCGGGGAGAGAATCAGACCCGCCCGGCTGTCGAGCGGACCCCCGCAGCTTATGCCTATGCCGCAGGCCGAAGCGCCCTCCGGCAACCGGGCCAGGCAGTCGCGCACGTCATCGAGCAGATCGCGCAGCATCTCCATTGGCGCCCTCCCGGCGCTCCTGCGCGGGGAGGCCCTGTGCAGCACCCTCAACGAGTCGGCCGTGGACTCGCCCAGGCTGACCGCGCATTTTGTCCCGCCGATATCGACCCCGACAGCGTACATCAAGCCACCTCCAGTTAGGGCTCGCCCTCGATAAAAACGGCCCCCGTCCGCCGACGGGAGCCGCAGCAGTCATGCCTTGCAGCCCTTGGCGGGCCTACAGGGTGTCCTTGTTCAGGACGGAGACCCCGGTGTCCACGTAGGCGGGCCCGGCGGGCTCGCCCGCGAGCGCCCTGGCCGCGGCCTTGACGCCCTCGTACCCCATGACGTCGGGGTTCTGCGCCATGGTGCAGACGAGGAAGCCGTTCCTGATGAGGTCGAGGATCATGTTCGACTTGTCGAAGCCGACTCCCACGACCTTGCCGCCGGCCTCCTGGATCGCGTTGCCGGTGCCGACGGTCGAGCCTTCGTTGGCGCCGAACACGCCCACGCACCCCTGGGTGATGTAGTTGGAGGCTATGTCCTTCGCGCGAGCGGCGTCGCCGTCGCAGTACTGGGTCTCGAGTATCCTGAACGCGGTCCCCTCGAAGGCCGCGCGGAAGCCCTTCTCGCGGGCGACGGTCGACGCGGTCGCCGCGTTCACGTTGACTATGCCAATGTCGCCCTCGGTCACGCCCGCGGCCTCGAGCGCCTTGAGCATCTCCTTGCCGGCGGTTGCGCCGGCGGCCTCGTTGTCGGTCGCGAGGGTCTGGATCGCGGGGAAGTCGGCGGGGGAGTCGACGTAGATGATCTTGACCCCGGCGTCGGCGGCCTCCTTAAGGGCCGAGCTGATCGCGGTCGGCCCGTTGGCCGCCACGAGAAGCACCTCGGCGCCCGCCGCGACGGCGTTGTTGACCGCCTCGATCTGCTTGGCGTCGTCCTTGACGTCAGGCGCGAGCCACTTGTAGTCTATGTTGCCGAGCTCCGCCACGGCCTTCTCGGCCCCGGCGTTGACTGTGACCCAGTGCTGGTCCATCTGGTCCATCGTAATCAGGTACACCTTGTGGTTCTCTGCCGCCGCCGCGCCCGCGAACAGTCCTGCGACCAGCAGACAGCCGATGAACAGTGCTGTGAACTTTCTCATGCCAACTCCTCCTTGAAATTTGTGATGTCAGAGACCGGCCCCGCCCGACGAGGGGGCCGCCCAAGACCCTCGCGCCCGCTCCAGGGGACGCCCTAAGCCTTCGCCTCCCCTCCCGCGTCCCTCTTTCTGCGGCGCCTTCCGCTCCTGACCAGTACGTCGAGCAGGACGGATACCACCACTATCGCTCCTATCACGATGTTGCGTATCGCCACCGGCGCGCCGGCGAACTGGAGCCCGTTCTGCAGCACTCCCCAGATAGACGCGCCCATGACCGTGCCGAGCAGCAGACCCTGTCCTCCGAGGGTGCTGATCCCGCCTATGACCGACGCCGCCACCGCGTACAGCTCGTACATGTTGCCCGCGTCCATCGTCCCCATGCCGCTGGTGGCGCACACTATCAGCCCCACCACGCAGGAGCAGAAGGAGCTGACCATGTAGGCGGCGGTCGTCGTTCGGAACACGTCGACCCCCGACAGCCGCGCGGCCTCCCTGTTGCTGCCCGTGGCGTAGATGTGGCGGCCGAGCCTGGTCCGCGAAAGCAGGAAGTTGAAGGCCAGCCAGAGAGCCGCGGCTATCCAGATGGTGTTGAACACCCCTCCCAGCCTGCCGTAGTAGAAGAAGTTGCGGAAGCCCTCCGCGGCCTGCCCGATCGAGTCGGTGTTGTAGTTGTTGTTCACTATCTGCGCGATGCCGCGCGCTATCGTCATGGTGCCGAGGGTCGCGATGAAGGGCGGCAGGTTGAACTTCGCCACCAGCCCCCCGTTGAGGACCCCCACCAGCAGGCAGCAGAGGACCGTGACCGCCGCCGCGACCCATGGGTTCATCCCCCTGGTCATCAGGGTGGCGGACAGCATGCAGCTCATCCCCGTCACGGAGCCTATCGAGAGGTCGATGTTGCCGGTTATCAGCACGTAGGACTGTCCTATGCCTATCAGAAGGATGGGCGCGATCTGCCTCAGCAGGTTGCCTACGTTCCTGCCGGAGAAGAACACCGGGTTCAGGAACCCGAATACCGCGCACATGACCACCAGCCCAGCGGCCGCCGTGAGCACCTGCCCCATTCCCCTCGCCGTCAGCGCGCGGAGCACCCGAGAAGGCGCGCCCCTGTCGTCCGTCCTCAATTCAATCTCTCCCCGCGATGAATGATCAGTCCCCGGCGGCTGCGCCGAGCTTGTCCTCGAAGCGCGTGGCCAGCTCGAGGATCCTCTCCTGGGTGGCCTCGGCCGCAGGCATCTCGCCGGTGACACGGCCGTCGCACATCACTATGATCCTGTCGGCTATGCCGAGTATCTCCGGCATCTCGGATGAGATGAACAGCACGCCCAGCCCCCTCCGCTTGAGGTTGTTCATGAGGTGGTAGATCTCCGCCTTGGCCGCGACGTCTATGCCCCTGGTGGGCTCGTCGAACAGGGCGGCCCGAAAGTCGCGGGCGAGCCACTTGGCCACCACGACCTTCTGCTGGTTGCCCCCGGACAGGCTCTCCGCGCTCTGCTCGGGGTCGGACAACCTTATGGATAGATCGTCCACGGCGCGCCTGACCATCTCTCCCTCGCGCCGCCGGTCCACCGCGGAGAGGCGTCCCTCCAGCATGTCGAGGTTCGGAAGGGCGATGTTCTCGCGAATGCTGAGCTTGGTGCACAGGCCGTCGTTCTTCCTGTCCTCCGGCACCAGCACTATCCCGGCCTCTATCGCGTCCATCGGCCTGTCTATACGGACCGCCTCGCCGTCGAGCGTTATCTCGCCGCTCTCCTTCGGGTCCGCCCCGAACAGGGCGCGCGTCATCTCCGTCCTGCCGGCGCCCATGAGCCCGGCGACCCCGACTATCTCTCCCTCGCGCAGGTCGAAGCTGACGTCCCGGACCTGCCTGCCGGCGTTCAGCCCCCTTACGCCGAGGATGGTCCTGCCGGGGGAGGACTCTATCCGCGGGAACTTCTCCTTTATCTCGCGGCCGACCATGTTCGCGATTATCTCGGGCATTGTGGTGTCCTCGAACCTGCTCTCGGCTATGTACCTGCCGTCGCGAAGTATGAGGACCCGGTCCACTATGTGGGCCAGTTCCTCCAGCCGGTGGGAGATGTATATTATCCCGCACCCCTGCTCGCGCAGGGAGCGAATTATGTGGAACAGGTCGGAGATCTCCCTGGAGGTCAGGGCGGACGTAGGCTCGTCCATGATCAGTATCTTCGCGTCGGTGGACAGAGCCTTGGCTATCTCGACCATCTGCTGCTTCGATATGGGAAGGGATCCGACGACGGTGTCCGGATGAATGTCAATTTTTAAGCGGGAGAGGATCTCCGCCGCGCGCTCGCGCATCGGTCGGTCGTGGAGCAGGCCCGAGCGGACGACCTCCCTGCCCAGGAAGATGTTCTCGGCGACCGTAAGGTGCGAGCACATGTTGAGCTCCTGGTGGATTATGGCGATTCCGAGCTCCCTGGCCCTCCTCGGGGTCATCTCTTCGATCTCCGCTCCGAACACGCGGATCGTGCCGGCGTCCCTCGTGTAGATGCCCCCCAGGATCTTCATCAGGGTGGACTTGCCGGCGCCGTTCTCGCCCAGCAGGGCGAGAACCTCGCCGCTCCCGAGGGTGAGCGACACCCCGTCCAGCGCCCTTATCCCCGCGAACGACTTGCTTACCCGCCTCAGCTCGACTATGTTCTGCGACACGCCGCACCTCCGGATGCCACTCAACAGGAACGTCCTTCGCCCCCGGTCGACGGGGCCGCCCTTACGATTCCTTGACTAGTGTAGCATATCCCCCGGCTGATAAAAAGGCCCCCGGAGGGCAAACTCCGGGGGCCTTTCGCCTTTGTCTCGGTTATCGGGTCCGCATGCCGCGGCCTAGTACATGTCCCCCATGCCGCCCATTCCGCCCATGCCGCCGGGCATCGCGGGCTCCTTCTTCTCGGGCTTGTCGGCGACTATGGCCTCGGTGGTCAGGACCATCGCGGCGATCGAGCCCGCGTTCTGCAGGGCGCTGCGGGTGACCTTCACCGGGTCGATTATCCCGGCCTCGATCATGTCGACGTACTCGCCGGTGACCGCGTTCAGGCCGCTTCCGACCTTGAGGCCGCGCACCTTCTCCACCACCACGTCGCCCTGGTAGCCGGCGTTCTGCGCGATGAGGTGCAGCGGCGCGGTGAGGGCCTTGAGGACGGCCACGGCGCCGGTGCGCTCGTCGCCCTGCAGGGTGGCCACGAACTTCTCGAGCGCCTCCACGCAGCTCACGGGGGCCACGCCGCCGCCCGCCACGATGCCCTCCTCGACCGCCGCGCGGGTCGCGTTCAGCGCGTCCTCGATGCGGTGCTTGAGCTCCTTCTGCTCGGTCTCGGTCGCCGATCCCACCTGGACCACGGCCACGCCGCCGACCAGCTTCGCAAGGCGCTCCTGGAGCTTCTCCTTGTCGTACTCCGACGTGGAGTCCTCGATCTCCTTCTTGATCTGGGAGGAGCGCTTGCGGATCTCGTCGGAGTCGCCCGCG
>CAYWKH010000106.1:0-7270 GCA_964458805.1 uncultured Synergistaceae bacterium | reverse complement strand
GGCAACCCTCTTCCATTTGCCAACCAAAACGCCTTCTCTCCATAGATAGTAATTAATTACTATCTTATGCAGGAAGTCCTGGATGTCAAGCCCCCGACCCGCCGATCGTAGCGACCGTCCGCGGACCATGTTGCAGGGTGCCGCCGCCGAAGGGTGGGAGCGGCTCGACGCGCGACCGCGCGCCCCGCTGTTCCTCTTGCCGCGATGCGTTTTTTGTTGTATTCTCCTATTGTCATATCCCTCCACCGGACGTCCCGAAGGACGGTGTCTCCGGGTGGTCGTGTTGTGGTTCTAATATCAATATGCCTAGGGGGCGGTGCAAAATGAAAGTTACCAGGAGCATCGTGGCGAAGTTGGGGCTGTTGGCTGCGGCGGGACTGGTGGTGCTGGCATTCTCCCTGGCCCTGCTGGCGCAGCGAGGCGTAGGTCGCCTTGCCGAAACGGTAGAGGCTGTCGCCGTCAGGATGCTGAACGACGACATAGAGAACAAGAACGCCAACGACGAGCGCAGCGCGGAGGGGTACGGGGCGGCGATGTCCGGCTACCTGGCCTCGATCTCAGCGACCCCCCTGTGGGACTTCAACGAGGAGTCGCTGAAGGACTACGCGAAGGACATGCTCTCCGTCCCCAACGTCGCCTACGCGGTCATCATGGGCCCGGACGGCAGCGCGATGGCCGGGGATAGAATCGAGAGGGAGGGCGTGAGGCCCTTCGTCGCCGACATTATGCGAGAGGGCAACAAGATCGGGTCGGTGGAGGTCGGGCTGGACACGACATACCTCGCGGATCTCACCCGGGCCAGCGAGATGACCAGGGACCAGCTCATCGCCACCTTCTCCTCCGAGGCCGCGGCCGACGAGTCCACGATCGTCCGTCACATCGCCATGATGGCCGCCGGCCTCGCAACCCTGGTGCTGGCGCTGAACGTGATCGGCCTGCTCCGCGTGGTCTCGCCCCTGCGAAATATGACCGAGGTAGTGCGCGACCTGGGCGAGGGGGAGGGAGACCTCACTGTCTGCATAGCCGTCAGGACCGGCGACGAGGTGGGCTGCCTGGGCGCCTCCATGAACCAGTTCATAGAGAAGCTGGCCCTGCTCGTGGCCGACGTGGTCGGCATCGCGCGCAACGTCGGGGGCGAGGCCCGCACCCTGTCCGAGCTGTCCGAGAGCTCCATGAACTCCATCGAACAGGTGAACGACGCGGTGCAGCAGATAGTGTCGGTGTCGGAGTCCAACGCCGCCGCGGTGGAGCAGACCAACGCCGGAATCAACGAGATGGCCGCCACGGCGCTGGCCGTCGCCCAGGCCGCGGGACAGTGCGTGGAGTCGTCCGCCAGGACCTTCGGGTTCACCAGCGACGTCGCCCGCAGGGTCGAGGATATGGTCGGCGACATCGACGCCGTCAACGCCAGGTCGCAGGAGAACCGCGCGAAGATGTCCTCCCTCGCCGAGGCCGTGAAGACCGTCTCCGGGTTCGTGGGCGCCATAACCGGCTTCGCCGACCAGACGAACCTGCTGGCCCTCAACGCCGCCATCGAGGCCGCGCGCGCCGGCGAGGCGGGACGCGGGTTCGCGGTCGTGGCGGACGAGGTGCGCAAGCTCGCCGAGGAGTCAAACCGCGCCGCCATGCAGATCTCGAAGCTCATGAACGACCTGTCCGGCTACGCGGGCGAGTCCATAAAGGCGACCGAGGAGGAGGAGCGAACCCTCCGCGAGATGGTGGACAAGACCGAGGTTCTGAAGGATACCCTCGGCGCCAGCATGAAGGAGCTCGAGTCGATGGACGCGGAGCTCAAGAAGGTCTCCGACCTGGCGCGAAACCAGTCCCTTTCGAACATAGAGATGGTGGAGGCCGTGAACAGCATCTCGACAGGCACGTCCGACATAGTGGATCGCATAGGGGGAATCAGCAGCTCGGCACAGAAGGCCCGCATGGCGTTCGAGTCCGTCACCGCCCAGGCCAATACCCTGCTGGACGGGATGGATGAGATGGAGGTCAAACTGGGGCAGTTCAAGATCTGACGCGACGAGAAGGAGATGATCGTCGATGGTCCGAGGCACGGAGAAAAAGAAGAAGCAGGCTTCATCGCTAGCCAGGCAGATACGTCTGCTCTTGCTGACGGTTTTTATCTGCGTGGCGATCGTGGCCGCCGCGGTCGGCCTCGACATGCTTTTAAACCCGGCCAAATCCTGGACCGAATCGCTGGCCGTGAAGTGGATAAGCGAAAAGCGCACTCTCATCCCGTTCTTCAAGTAGCGGGCGATCTAACGAAAAAAAAGGAGGCTTGACCATGAGAAGATACCTGGCCATTGTCCTGTTCACTGGGGCGGCGGTGCTGCTGGCGCCGATGACCGCCGCGGCCGCCATGGCGGAGATCGGAAGCTTCGAGTTCGGAGGCTTCGGTGCGGACGTCCTGGGCCCCGGCGAGAACCCGGCGCCCGACGGGGCGGAGGACCCCTTCTTCACTGTGACGCTGTCGGGGGTCGGCGGCGTGACGGGCTTCGTCTTGAGCAGCGCCGACGGCAAGTCCTCCTGGGACACGGTCGCCGGAAACAGCGTGCCTGGCATGAGGGTTACGGACCGCTCCGACAACATCGTGGTCCACAGCGGCGGCAGCATGCCCATGGTCCCCTTCCTGCTGGAGGCGGCATACACCATAACGGTGCCCGACGACGGATCTATCGCGCGCGGCGGCAAGTTCATCCTTGCGGCGCGATTCGCCGACGGCTCGCAGGCCCAGTCCGCGATAGAGATCCCTCCGACAGCCAGGAAACTGCCCTCGGCTCCTGAGAAGGAGAAGGCCCCCGAAGCCTCCGACACGGCCTTGTCCGGCCTTGCGGTCATGGCCGGGCAGGGCGACAGGGACCTGGTGGGGGGCAACGAGAAGAGGCAGGGGAACGGGAAGCCGGACTGGAGGATAGACCTGAGGGTGGAGAACCAGGGCACCATCACCGGCATCAGGGTGTTCAACAGCGCCGGACCCGCCGGGGAGTGGGACACGACCCCCGGCAACGGAAGATGGCTGGTGGCGGTCGCCGGCGCGGACGGCAAAGTGCTGAACAGCGCCGACGGCAAGGTGCGTATCCCGGTCTCCGAGCCCCTCTCGCTGGCTCTATGGCTGGAGAACAACGGCTCCCTCGACGACTCGACCGCGCGCACCACGGTCACCCTGTACTTCGACGACGGACGCGAGCTCTCGACCGAGGTGAAGGCCCCCGCAAAGGAGGAACCGCCGACGCACAGGCCCCGCCCCTACAGGCCGGACAGGCCCGACAAGCCCGACAGTCGCCGGGATGCGGAGAAGCGCGAGGTCTTCTTCTCCAACCCGCGACGGGCGTCCAGCAGCGACTACGTCGGCCCGCGCAAGAAGCCGGGCAAGAGCGGGGAGAAGGACTGGCTTTTCGAGTTCCGAATAGACGGGAAGGGCATCGTCGAGGGCATCAAAGTGGAGTCCCTTGACGGAGTCTTCACCTGGGACACCTCCACTCGAAGCCGCAACTGGCTGGCGGGGGTGCTAGTCCCGGGAAAGAAGGAGCTGCTTAACAGGTCCGACGGCTCGGTCTCCTTCGAGGTCCCGCCGCACGAGAACCTTCAGATCTTCGTGGAGGACAACGGCATACTGAACAACGGGTCGTCGCACTTCAAGATCACCGTGACCTGGAGCGACGGATCGGAGACCACCGCCTCCAACTGATGGCGGGCAGGGTCAAGACCCCCGTCCTGGCCAGGAAGGACGAGGAGGAGTGTCGCCGCCGGGCCGTCGACGAGGGAGTCAGGGCGTACTTCTCATGCCTGCCCCCGAGAGGCGTCCCCGGCGGCAGGGACCTGGAGACGGCGGTGCGCAGGGCGGAGGCCGCGGCCATAGGGGCGCTGCTCCCCGCCCTGTTGGACAGGGCGTTCGACGAACCCCTTCCCCCCGCGCGACGCTCCGTGCTGCTGCTGCGCATGGAGGAGCGCCTCCCGCCGCTGGTCCTGCCGGAGCCCGAGGCCGGGGCGGTCATTCTTCCCCTGAGAATCGCATCCGGCGCGGCCGTCGGAGCTCTGGCCGGGATGGCCCTGACGCCGTTCGTCACGTGGTTCATGATGGACAGCCGCGCCGCCGGACTGTTCATGGGGGCGCCGGCAGGCGCGATGCTGGGAGTCCTGGCCACCATGGCGCTGGCGCGCAGCCGCCTTCTGCTGGCCCTGTTCGCCTCCCTGCTCGGGCTCGCTGCCGCGAGGGAGGCTCTACTCCTGCTCGGGGGCGCCAACCTGAGCGGCGCGTGGTACCTGCTGCGCAAGAGGCGGGGCTCCTGGAAGGCCCTGCTGTTGCTCCCCCTGTTGATGGCCCTGCTGCTGTTGCTCGGGAGGCGCGAGGTCGTGTTCGACCCCGTCCGCCACGAGGAGGCGGTGAGGCCCGCCCTGGCGTCGTGGGCCGACGCCGCGGCGAGGATAGCCCTGCTGGTCGCCTCTCCCGCCCCGCAGGCGCTCGACGACTCTGAAGAGGCCGCGTCCCTGCTGGCCTCCATGATACTGCCGCTCGAGGACGCGCCGCTCGAGGATCTGAGGGCGGGAGTCTCCGAGCTGGCCTCTGCCGCGCGCAACCTCGGCTTCTCCGGCGAGAGCCCCGCATCCTCCTTCATCTGGAGCGACGAGGCCGCGTCCGAGTACGCGCCCTTCGGGTCGGTGGAGCCGGGAGACCCGGTCCGCATAGAGCGCTCCCCCCTGTTCAGGGACGGCGACCTCCTCGCCAAGGGGCTGGTGCGCAAGGTACGCCGCAGATGAACGCCCTCTCGGTGCTGGGCATTGACTTCGGCACCACCAAGACATACCTCTCCAAGTGCCCCGAGGAGGACCCCTCCCCCGTCAGCGTGGACTTCGGCGACGGTAGGGACGGCATCCCGTCCGCGATCCTGTACCGCAGGGGCAAGCCCCCCCTGATCGGTCAGACCGCCCTGGACGAGTACGGCGAGGCCTCCGAATGGGAGCGGAACACCTACAGATTAGCGACGAACTTCAAGGCCGACCTGGCCAGGTCCGAAAAGGCGCGGACGGCGGCCTCCGACTTCCTGTCCGCCCTGCTCGCCGAGGCGCGCGCCCAACACCTGGACATGGAGCCGGCCGGCCGCAGGGTGCTGTTCGGCGCGCCAAGCGAGTCCGACGACGCCTTCCGCGCCGCCCTCGGGGAGACCGCCGGACGCGCCGGGTACGGCGTGCCGTTCCTGGTGGACGAGCCCAAGGGCGCCCTCCTCTACCACATGAAGCAGCGCGACATCTCGGTGGACGCCGCCCTCGGCGGCGTGCTGGTCGTCGACTTCGGAGGCGGCACCTGCGACTTCGCCTTCCTGGAGAGGGGACGGGTAGTGCACTCGTGGGGAGACATGCTGCTCGGTGGCCGCCTGTTCGACGACCTGTTCTTCCAATGGCTCTGCCACCAGAACCCGGGACTCGAGGAGGAGCTGGCGAGCAGGGACGCGGCCTACTTCGTGCAGACCAGCCTGTGCCGCGACGTGAAGGAGTTCTTCTCCCGCACCATGGCCCGCGACAGGAAGGAGAGGGTCTCGAAGGTCCTGCCCGGCTACGGCAGACTGACCAACATGACGTGGCGGGAGTTCATGCGCAGGGGGAGCGAGTACAGCCCCTCCAGGACCTTCGCCGACCATGCGGGGGAGACGATCCCCGAGCTGCGCGGACGGGGCGGCTCCTCGGCGCGCAGCTTCCTCGCGGCCGCGGGCGGCCCCATGCCGGGCAGCGAGATCGACCTGTTCGGCTGGTTCCGCGCTCGCCTTCTCGCCGGCCTCGACCAGGGCGGCATCGCCCGCGGCCGGGTGTCTCTGGTCATCCTCGCCGGGGGCAGCAGCCAGTGGCCGTTCGTCGGGGAGGCGCTGGCCTCGGAGATGCCCCTCGAGGGCCGCGCGATAGTGCGCAGCGAGCGCCCCTACGCCGTGATATCGCTGGGAATATCCCTCATGCCCGCCCTCAAGAAGCGCTTCGCAGGCGCCCGCCGGTCGCTGGGCGACGAGCTCGAGGGCTTCCTCCAAGGTCCCCTGTCCGACCTGGTGACCTCCATGGGAGAGCGACTGGACGAGAAGATGACCGCCACAGCGGTGGACGTGTTCTTTCGCCAGGAGGTGGTACCACTGCTCAAGCAGTTCCGCGAGGAGGGAGGCCGCATCGCCCTCCTCCAGATACGCCTGGACCAGAGGACGGCCGCGGCCGAGCCCAGGGCGCGGGAGCATCTGGCCGGTCTCGCCGCGGGCTTCCTTGAGGGATTGCGCGAGGGGGCGGAGGACCTGCTGGCCGACTGGTTCGCCTCGCACGGGATCTCCGTGCCGCGCAGGGACCTCTCCCTGACCCTGCCGGAGGAGCTGTCCGAGCCCCTGCTCCGAGTGCGGACCCCGGCGGCCGACGGCATGCTGGACGTGGCCGGCGCGGCGGTAGGAGGCTTCCTGACCGCGGGCGCGGCCATCCTGTGCGGCGGCACCGGCGCGGCTCTGGTCAGCGCGGGACCCGCCGGGCTGGCGGTCGGGGCGCTGCTCGGCGCATCCGCCGGTTGGATCCTGCTCCGCCACGGCAGGGAGCGCCTCAGGGAGGCCGCCGAGAGAATCTCCCTCCCCCCCTTCGCAGCCTCCATCCTTATGGACGACAAGAGCATCGACAGGCTGGAGGAGGACCTGGCCAAGGCCATCCGCGAGCACCTTCAGCGGCGCTTCGTCCCCCTGAAGCGCGCCATGGACGACCACATCCGCACCCTGGTCCTGGAGGAGATCAAGGCCCTGAACGAGATAAACAGCTTTTGAGGAGGAGGTGTTTACAATGAAGACAGCGACGATCCAGCTTGAGCCGCTTGCCTGCCCGTCCTGCGTCCAGAAGATCGAGAGCGCGGTCAAGTCCTTCGAGGGCGTGGACAAGGGGAGCGTTCAGATCATGTTCAACTCCGGCAAGGTCAAGTTCGACTTCGACGACGACAAACTCGCGCTGGAGGACGTGGAGAGGGCCATCACAGGGTTGGGGTACGAGGTTGTGAAATCCCGCGCGAAGTGAAATCCCCCGGTGGAAGCGGCACGGGAGGCCGACGGCGCGGACCGCCGGCCTCCCGCGTTACGCCTGTGACAAGCTCTTGAGCCGACGTGGTGCGGAGGTACGCGGCTCAACCTAGGCTCGGCGGCCGGCCTTGACCGGGACGGCCTTCTTTGGCTTGCCTCCGGGCTTGGACCCGGCGTTACCCCTGACTCCGTTCAGCGGCACCAGGCCCGTCTGTCCAGACGGCTCGGCCGCGTCGTACTTGAAC
>CAYWKH010000105.1:0-7338 GCA_964458805.1 uncultured Synergistaceae bacterium | reverse complement strand
AGCGGCACCTTCCCTTCGCCGGCATTACCCGGATCAGGTTCCAGGAGTCGGGGCCCGATCGCCCCCTCTCAGTCCGTAGCGGACTCCCCCGATGCATTTGACAAGATTATACACCCGCACCGCGATATTTGTCAAAAGGATCGAGTTCGAACTCTATTTTGATTGACAGAGGATATAGTAAGGAATACGATATTGCGGATAATAAATAAGGACGTGATAGCTGTGAAGACAGTCTTGCAGGAGGCCAGCCGGCAGGTCCGGGCTTTCAACAGATTCTATTCAAAGGTCATGGGTGTTCTCAATCAATCCGTCCTCGACAGCCCGTTCTCGATCGCCGAGGCGAGGGTGCTCTTCGAGATAAAGCACCTTGACAGCCCCACCGCAAGCGAGATAAACAGGGAGCTCGGGCTCGACCCCGGCTACCTGAGCAGGATCATACGCCGCTTCGAGCAGGACGACCTGCTGACCAAGGAGAGGTCTCCGCAGGACGGCAGGGCCTTTCTGCTGAAGCTCAGCGAACAGGGGTCGAAGATCCTGACGTCCCTGGAGAAGAAGGCCGACAGGAGGGCGGCCGAGCTCCTGTCCTCCCTGCCCGAGCGTGAACAGCCGCTGCTGCTTCGCTCGATGGGCGCGATTCGCTCCCTTCTGTCCGGCGTCGTGCCGGAGGTAACGGTCAGGCCCGCCAAACCGGGCGAGCTCGGCATAGTGGCAGCCAGGCACATGGACTATTACGGGGAGCGTTACGGCTTCGATCTGTCGTTCGAGGTGTACCTTCACGAGGGAATGACGCGCTTCCTCAAGCACAGGGAGGGCGGCTTGGGACAGGCGTGGGTGGCCGACCGCGAGGGAGAGGTGGTCGGGTCCATCGCGATGGACCACGCGGAGGAGCACGTCGCGCAGCTCAGGTGGCTGCTGGTGGAGCCGGGGTTCCGGAGGACGGGCCTGGGCAGGCGTCTGATGGAGGAGGCGCTCGCCTTCTGCAGGGCCAACCTGTACCGCAGGGTCTTCCTGTGGACCTTCTCGGAGCTCGAGGAGGCGCGCAGGCTGTACGAGCTGTTCGGCTTCTCCCCGACGGAGGAGGTCTCCCACCGGATCTGGGGGAAGGACTTGACCGAGGAGAGGTGGGACATCCTGCTGTTCGACCCGGACGAGGACTGAATCACGCGTCTCCCGGCGAAGGCAGGGCGGCCTCCTCGGCCAGCAGCTCCACGAAGCGGCTGAACAGAGGGGGGAGGGTGCGCAGGTAGAACGGCAGGTGCAGGCGCTCGGAGTTCTTGTGGTCGTCCCTGCCTATCGGCCCCAGGTTCGCGATAGGGACGTCCAGCCTCTTGAGGTCGTCCAGCGGGAAGCGGTAGTCCACCCCCCACAGGGGCATGTTCCCGGCCAGGGCATCGAGCTCCGACGCCTCTCCCTGGAAGCCCAGATAGCTCATGTCCATTATGCCCTTGAACACCTCGACTGCGTTCACCTCGACCCCCAGCCGCGCCCCGTGGCGCGAAAGGCGGTCCACCGCCCGGAGCAGGGAGCGCTCGCCGGGCTTGCGCCGCATGTTCAGGCGCGGGGGGTAGTACGGGGGGAGGAAGCCGGTCACGATTAGCGGCCCCTTCTCCCCGGACAGGTCGAGCAGCAGGGATGCGGCCTCTATGCAGCGCTCCCGCTCGTCGATAGACGACGGGAGCTCCCGCGACAGGCGATCCAGGGCCGAGTCCGTCTCGTTTACGCCAATGCGCGCCCGCGCCCGTTTCAATAGCTCCTCGTACGTCAGGACGCGTCCAACCTGACGCGACCGACCCTCTGCCCCGGCGGCCCTCCTCGCGCTCTCCAGGCGCTCCAGGGCGGCGTCCAGCGCGCGCGCGGCCGCTGCCTTCATCTCTCCGAGCACTTGCGCCGGGGTCTTCGACACAGTGAGGATGTTGTAGCACGCGACGGCCCTCTCGGGCAGTGTGACCGAGTAGTTCTTCACCAGGTCATTGAACCTCAGGCAGGCGGCCGGGGGGAACCTGTCCTCCCCCAGGGTCTCGGCGGTCTCCGGCGCGCCCTCGAGGAGGAGCGCCAGGTGCGCGACGAGCAGGGAGGAGCTGACGCCCTCGTAGTAGTCGCCCACGTGCGCCTCCCTCCCTGCGCACAGGAAGAAGGGCATTATCTTGCCAATCGTCCCGACGTACACTCCGCCCGCCGGTACGCCCCGACCCCCGACGGACGGCTCGGCGTTCAGGCAGGCGACGTAGTCCAGCCCCCACTCCTCCGCGAGGCGCACCAGCCAGGGCACCGCCCCTCTCATGCCCGCGGAGCTGTTCTCCTCGTCCGGGACCGCCAGGAACAGGACGTTGGCGGGGTACTCCTCCCGGCGCGATATCTCCCCCAGCAGGCACATCTCGAGGGCCAGGCCGGACTTCATGTCGGACACCCCCCGGCCGAACAGGTACTCCCCGCTCGCGAGGTCGGTCCTGGCCTGCTCCGGTATCTCCAGCTCACCCACCCGGCTCGTGTACTCCTCGGGCGAGAAGGCGAGGCTGTTCAGGTGGCCGCACGCGCCGGCATCGACCACGTCGAAGTGCCCGGTCAGTATCACCGTCCTTCTCGTCTCGGGCGCGCCCCTGACCAGGGCCGCGACGACGCTCCTGCCGAGCCTGTCCCCCTCCACCGGGAGCAGGCGCAGCAGGGACGGGTCGCGCCTGAAGCAGTCCAGCTCGCCGAGGGTGGAGGCTATGAACCGGGCGGCCCTGTTCTCCTCCTCGGTGAACGACACGCTCGGGATGGACACCAGGTCCAGCAGCAGCCGGTACAGGTCCCTCTCGTCCAGGGTCAGCATCAGCTCTGCACCTCCTGAGGCGGGGCGTCTCCCGCCGGGATTCCGCCGCGCCCCATAAGCACGTCAATGCGCGGCGACGCGATCCTTATGCCGCTTTTCTCTAACAGGGAGACCATGCGAAAGCGGATGTCGCTGCACACCCTGAACCCGACCGCGTTCTCCATGTCTATCCAGAAGTACAGGGTGAAGTCCAGCGAGTTCGCGCCGATCTCGCGGAAGATCACGAACGGCTCGGGGTTCTTCAGCACGCGCGTGTGGTCGTTCGCCGCGAGCAGGAGCAGCTCCTCCACCTTGCGCACGTCGGCGTCGTGTGCGACCCCGACCGCGACGGTGGTCCTGATCTTCTTGTCGGTCAGGGTCCAGTTGACTATCTTGTTGTTGAGGAAGTAGCTGTTCGGCATCAGCACGTCCACGTTCTCGTAGGTCTTGATGTGAGTGGCCCTGGTGCCGATCTCCTCGACGCTGGCGAACATGCCGTCTATCTCGATCATGTCGTCTACCCTGATGGGCTTGCTGAACATCAGTATGAAACCGCTGATGAGGTTGTTGAAAATGTTCTGGGCGCCGAACCCTATTCCGATCGCGAGGGCGCCGCCCAGGAAGGCGAAGGCCGTGAGGGGGATGCCGACCAGGTCCAGCGCGACCAGGATGAAGGCCCCCATGAGCACGAAGAAGAGTATCTTCCTGCTCGCCATCCGCGCCATGCTGTCCATGCCGAGGCGCGTCAGCAGGGTGTTGCTCAGGAACTCGGTCAGCCTGCCGCTCAGGAAGAACGCCGCCAGGAAGAGGGCCACCGCGAGGGAGAGCTTCCACACCGTGATGTCGAACCCGTCGCCCGACCACAGGGTTATGTTCCAGAAGGCGAGGAAGCGCTCCTTGCCGAACGCCGTGACCCTCTCGGCGATGCGAACCGCGTCGATATGCTCGTTTATCTCGTCCTCAAGGCGGTCGTACTGGTTGAACAGGGGGAAGATCATGGCCATGGAGGCGTTCGCGGCCTCCGCCGTGCGCGAGAGCAGGTCGATGCGGGAGCGGTTGCGCGCCTGCACGGCCCCGGCGTCCTGGTTCTCCTCCAGCTCTTTGCGGGCCGCGGCCATCTCGGTCTGCATCGAGGCCACGCCCCTCTGGCGCACGAGGAAGACGTTCTCTAGGTTCTTCTGGCGCGACTGGATGCCGGCCCTGAGGTCCCAGATCTCCTGCCCCTTCAGCCCTCCCTCGAGCAGGGAGTACCTGGCGGCCCAGATGCGCTGCTCCTCCTCGAGGAACTGGACCGCCTGCTCGGCCTGCTCCAGCAGTGCCTGGGCCAGCTGCACCGCCGCCTGCTGCTCGGCCACCGCGGCCTGGGCCACGCGACGCTCCTTGTCGCTGCGCGCGGCCGTAAGCGCCCCCTGCCTCTTCGACAGGGCGAGGCGCGCGCCGTCCCTCTCGTCCCTCAACACCGGCAGCCTCTCGCGGGCAGCGACCAGGCGCGCCGCTATCGACTCGAGCCGCACATCCCGGTCTTTCTCGTCGAAGGCGAGGTGCTCCTTCACGTGGGCCAGCTCCTTCAACAGCGCGTCTCGCTCCGCGTGAAGGCTGGTCTGCACTATCTTCTGGGTCTCTATGCCGATCCTCTGGGACTCCCTGGAGACCTGCGCGGACTCTAGCTCGGCCTCCACCTCGGTCAGGTGAAGCGACCTGGCCACTCGCCCCGGGCCTTCGGCGGGCTCCGGCTCCCTCAGCAGGGCGAGGTGGCGCTCGGCCAGCCTCTGCTCGAGTTCCTTCAGCGAGGACAGGCTGCCCTCCGCGAGGCGGATGGAGGACGCCGCCGAGTCGAGCTTGTACAGCGCGGTCTCGTAGCGGTCGAGCACATCCTCGTAGTGGGACAGGTTGAACCTCGCCTGAGCCGGGGGGGAGGGCTCGGCGCCCTGCCGGACCGGGGCCGCGCTCGCCTGCGCCTCCTCGAGCCTGTCTATGGCGGTCAGGTACCTTGAGTAGGCGTTCATGAGGGCGCCCAGGGCCTCCAGGGCCCTCCTGACGGCGTCCTCCTCGACCACCCTCTCCTCCGTCAGCACGTCCCTCTCCCCCGCGATGGAGTCTATCTCCTTCTGTATCTCCGCCATGCGCTCCTTCACGGCCTGCTTCGACAGGCCTCCTGCGGAGGAGGCCTCGGGGGCGTCCGCGCAATACGCCGCCGCGGTCAGCGATAGCAGGAGTCCCGCCAGGACCGCCGCAAAAACCAGCCGCGCTCTTCTCATGTATACCGTCGCCTCCTCGCGCTGGCGCACAAGGCGGGAGGTACGCTCCCGCCTTGTGAAAGAACTGCGCTAAAAATCGCGGCGCGGGACGCGCCTCTACCCCTGAACGCCCGCCCCGGGGAAGAACTCCTCCATGATCTCCGAGACGTGCTGCATCCGCTCTATCCTGGCGACGTTCGAGCCGCAGAAGAACAGCCCCTCCTCCCAGTTGCCGCGGAAGGAGTCTATCAGGGCCTGGGCGATGCAGAAAGTCTCCTTGTCGATCTTGTAGCGGCAGTGGGTGAGACAGTTGGCCATGCAGGGCTTGCTCTTGACGTCCCCCTCCAGGTACTGCCTGACGAAGGGGGAGTTCAGGACGCGACCCGGCAGCCCCGCGGGGCTCTCGATGATCACCACGTCCTCCTCGGTCGCGTCGATGTAGGCCTGCTTGAACCGGTCGGACGCGTCCCCCTCGAAGGTGCAGGCGAAGCGGGTCCCGACCTGGACGCCCTTCGCACCCATCGCGAAGACCCTCTCCATGTCCTCGCGCCCCCAGATTCCGCCCGCGCCTATCACCGGCACGTCCCTGCCGAGCTCTCTCCCCACGAATTCGACCAGCTCGGGGATTACCCTCTCGAGCGTGAACTGCTCGTCGTCCACCTGGTCCATCTTCGTGACCCCCAGGTGCCCGCCCGCGTACTTGGGCGTCTCCATCACGAAGCCGTCCGGAATCCTGCCGTAGGTCTTCTCCCAGCGGCGGGTGATCAGGGCGGCGGCCTTCAGCGAGCTGACTATAGGCACCAGCGCCACGTCGGGGAAGTCCCTGGTGTACTCCGGCAGCCTCAGCGGAAGCCCGGCGCCCGAGATTATCACGTCGACCCCGCCCTCGCAGGCGGAGCGGGTCTGCCTGTCGTAGTCCGTCAGGGCCACCATGCAGTTGACGGCGATGACCCCGCCCGGCCCCGCTATCCTCCGCGCCTCGGCGATGGCCTCTTTTACTGCGATCTGGTTGGCCTCGAAGTAGTTGCGCCCGTTGTAGTGGGGAGAGTTCGCGGCAAGCCCCACGCTGGCTATGGTCCCCACGCCGCCGCATTTTGCCACATGTCCGGCCAGGCTCGGCCCGGATATGGCGACGCCCATGCCGCCCTGGATCAGCGGAAAACGGGGCGCGTGCTTGCCCAGTTTCAGTACCGGTAGTGTTGTGCTCAAAAAACTCTCTCCTCTGCAATTTGTTCTGCCTGCCTTCGCAGTTCGAAAATCCGGCCGCGACGGCTCATTTTATACTATACCAAGGGTTATGGGCAAGGACGACCTCGCGGCCCCCTCAGAAAACCCTCCGGGCGCGCGTCTGCAAAACCGCCGGCGGCCCGGACGCTCCGGGACGCGAGACGACGAACCCCTCAGCCAGCCTGTTTAGCTCGGCCGATGTAGAGCTCACCTCGGCGGCCCCTCCGGCAACGCTCTCCATCGTCGCGGCGGTCTGCTGCATAGATGCGGCAACCGACTGCACCTGCGAGTCCGCGGCCTCCATGACCGAGGCCGTACTGTCGATCATCTCCATCACGCTCCCCGCCTTCAGGGCCTCCTGCTCCATGGTCTCGACTATGCGTCCGATGTTGGCCCCCGCGCTCCTGGTCGCCTGCATGATCTCCTCCAGCGCTCCGCCCGCTGCGTGGGCGACCTTGACCCCCTCCTCGACGTCGCTGAAGCTCTTTCTCATGGACTCGACCGCGTCGGAGGTACCCTGCAGAATGCGCTCGACAAGCTCCGCCACCTCGCGCGCTCCCCTCTGAGACTGCTCGGCGAGCTTGCGCACCTCGTCGGCCACCACCGCGAACCCCCTCCCCGCGTCCCCGGCCCTCGCGGCCTCTATCGCGGCGTTGAGCGCCAGCAGGTTGGTCTGCTCCGCGATGGATGTGATCGTGGTGCCGACCACTCCTATACGCTGGGAGTACTGGTCGAGCTGGGTTATTATCCTCTCGGTGTCGGCTACGGAGTCGCGTATCCCCTCCATGCGGGCCACGGAGGACGCTACCGTCTCCGCCCCCCTGGCGGCGGCCTCCGCCATGGCGCGGGAATCCTCCCCGGCCCCCGCGGCCATCCCCTTGGCCGAGAGTATCACCTCGTTCAGCTCCGCTATCGTGCCCGCCGCGTCGGAGGCGCTCTTCAGCCCGGCGCTTACCTCCGCGGCCAGCCTCTCGTTGCCCGCAGCGACCTCGCTGGTGGTGCTGGTTATCTCCTCGCAGGACGCCGCGGAGGTCTCCGACAGGTTGAGGAGCTGGTGAGCCTTCTCCTGGAGCGAGGAGACTA
>CAYWKH010000104.1:0-7408 GCA_964458805.1 uncultured Synergistaceae bacterium | reverse complement strand
CTCAGGGTAAGCGATCGACACGAACGGAAAAGCGCCCGTTCGGTCGCCTGCTTAGTCCTCGCCCATCAGGCAGGAGCAGATCTCCCGGTTGCGCCCGTCGCCGGGGGTTGTCCGCACGGACTTTATTGAAACCTTCCCCTCTCGGTGCAGCATTAGCAGTATGGATAGCAGCGACGACTCGTCTATCCCTATTCCGCTGGCCGTCTGGGCGATGTCCATCTCCGGCGAGCCCTCGGCCATTCGCTTGACCTCGCCCCCCACCAGCGACAGCCAGGCGTGGAACAGGTCCTGGATCTCGGGAACGGTCGATGAAGCCATCTGGGCGGTGCGGTTCACCGCCTCGACCAGGCGGGCGGTGACAAGCCCCTCCGAGTCTATCAGCTTTTTTACCTCCTTGAACATTGCTCTCTCGTCATACTCGTCGTTCATTGCGTGATCTCCTTTACTGTAGTCCGTGCCCCGCGCGTGCGGCGGGGCGTGATAGAATAGGGGCGAATACTGCATCCTGCAATTATACACTTGACGCCGACGAACTTGTCGCCGCGATTTGCTGATATAATTCTTCGGATGGCCTGTTCATCGGGAGGATGCTTTATTGGGAGGGAGATTGCTCGAATGAACGATACGCTCGTAAAAACCGGGGTTTCGGACGCGAAGGACGCCGAGAGCAGGGGCGCCGAGCGGATAACGCTTGTCTTCACCCTTTACGACGAGGACTACGGGCTTGACGTCACCTGCGTGAGGGAGATAGTGCGCGTGCCCCCATTCACGACAAGAGTGCCCAACTCGCCGGAGTATATACGCGGAGTGATCAACCTTCGCGGCTCGATTGTGCCGGTGTTCGACATGGAGCTCAAGATCGGCATGAAGCAGAAGGAGCTAACCGACGAGGCGCGAATCGTGGTGGTGTCCTGGAACGACAATCTGTTCGGCATCGTCGTGGACTCGGTCCGCGAGGTGTGCACGATATACGACCACCAGATAGACTCGGCGGCGAAGCTCAGCACCACGATGGACAAGAAGTACCTGCTCGGAGTGGCGAGGCACGACGACGGTCGCCTGATACTGCTTCTCGATCTGCCGGCTCTGTTCGACTACGATCAGTACCTGGACGAGGAGGCGTAGGGCTCCCGGCGGGCCTGGGATGATTCGAATCGACCTTCACATGCACAGCACGTTCTCCGACGGAACAATGTCGCCGGAGGAGCTGGCGTCGCGGGGCCGAGCCGTTGGGCTGTCGGTGATGAGCCTTACCGACCACGATACACTGGACGGGCTTGCGCCCTTCATGTCGGCGTGCGACAGGCTCGGCGTCGCGGGGATACCGGGGGTGGAGCTTTCGGCCGACCATGAAAGGACACTTCACATCCTGGGTTACCGGCTGAACTTCCGGGCGCCCGGCGGACTGGGGGAGGCCCTTGAGAGGTTGAGGCGGGGCAGGGACGTCCGCAACGAGCGGATGTGCGAGAAGATGCGAGGCATGGGAGTGGATATCACCATGCAGGAGGTGGCCGCGGAGGCCGGGGGCGAGGTGGTCGCGCGCCCCCACATGGCGCGGGTTTTGATAAAAAAGGGGTACTCTCACGACATCCGCTCCGCGTTCGCGCGCTACCTGGGGTCGTCCGCCCCGGCCTACGTCAGGAGGGACCGGCTTCCCCCGGAGGACTGCATTCGCCTTATCAGGGAGGCGGGGGGCCTGGCGGTGCTGGCTCATCCGGCGGAGACCACGAGGGACGAACAGGAGCTTCTCGACATACTGGAGCGCCTGAAGGAGGCCGGGCTGTGGGGGATGGAGTGCCTGTCCCCGGGATCGTCCCCGGAGCAGGTGTTTCGCTACATGTCGATAGCGGCGGAGCTAGGGCTTTTCGCCACCGCCGGCAGCGACTTTCACGGGGTGAACCGGCCCTCGGTGTCGCTGGGGGTGTCGGTGAAGGAGGACTTTCTGCCGTGGGCGAGGCTCGGGGTGAGCCTGAGCCATCCGCGAAGGAGATAAAATGCAAGCACAAGGAGTCTCTGAGCAACGCTGTCCCATCCGCCAGGGCACTTGGCAACATCGGGCCTTGCGACTAGTGAAAGTTGCTTGATCAGAGCTTCCGTAATTTTATGAACAGGGTGGTGCATGCTGTGTTTCCCGTCGATCTGAAGAGCGACACTGTCACGAAGCCCTCTCCCGAGATGAGGAGGGCCATGTACGAGGCCGAGGTTGGCGACGACGTCTACGGCGAGGACCCGACGGTGGTCCGCCTCGAGGAGGCCGCGGCCGGGCTACTGGGGATGGAGGCCGCGCTGTTCATGGCCTCCGGGACCATGGGGAACCTTTCGGCCGTGCTGACGCACTGCGGCAGGGGGGACGCTCTCATACTGGGCGCGGGCAGCCACATGCAGAACTACGAGGGCGGCGGAGTGGCGGCGCTGGGCTCCGCGGTGCCTCTGCTTGCGGACGACAGCTCCGGCTGCATACCGCCGGAGGAGGTGCGCGCCCACTGCCGTCCGTCCAACGTGCACTTCGCCCCCGCGCGCCTGCTCTGCCTGGAGAACACCCACAACCGCATGGGCGGGCTGGCGTCGTCGCCGGACCGCATCCGCGCGTCGGCGGACGAGGCGAGAAGACACGGGCTGGCGGTGCACATAGACGGCGCGCGAATCTTCAACGCCGCGACGGCGTGGGGTTGCCGCGCGGCCGATTTCGCCTCGAGCGTCGACTCGGTGCAGTTCTGCCTGTCCAAGGGGCTTGGAGCGCCGGTGGGCAGCGTGCTGTGCGGGCGTCGAGACTTCGTGGATACCGCCAGGCACTGGAGGAAGCGCCTCGGTGGCGGCATGAGGCAGGCCGGAGTGCTGGCCGCGGCGGGGCTTTACGCGCTCGAGCACAACATCGGCCGGCTGGGGGAGGATCACGAGAATGCGGCGCTGCTGGCAGGCCTGCTCTCCGCCAGCGACGTTATAAGGGTGGAGAGGAACGACAAGCCCACCAACATGGTCTACTGCACGGTGCCGGACGGGGTCGGCGAGGACCTGAACGTCCGCTGCGCCGCCAGGGGAGTGCTGTTCAACGCGGTCGCCGACGGCCGGTTCCGCCTCGTCACCCACCTCGACGTGTCGACCGAGCAGGTGAAGGCGGCGGCAGCGGTTATCCTGGAGGAGGCCGCCGCTTCGTGACCGGCGTCCTGGACAGGGGAGCCGCAGAGGCCGCCGCGGCCTTCGCGGTAGAACGGGCCCTTAAGAGGGGAGCGGCCGCCGCGGACGCCATGTACATTGTCGGCGTCGAGCACTCCCTGTCGCTGATCGACGGTGAACCGGAGGAGACGGTATCGGGCTTCTCGGAGGCGATAGGAGTGCGCACGATGGACTCCGCGGGCCGCCAGGGAGCGGCGCGCGTCGGCTCCCTGGTGAGGGAGCGCCTCGAGGAGGCCGTGGAATGGAGCCTCGCCAACTGTCGCGCGTGCGAAGAGGACCCGTATGTCGCCCTTGCCCCGCGATGGTCGCCGTCGGATGGCGACCTGGGGCTGAACGACCCCTGCATAGCCCGGCTCGGCGCGGAGGACAGGCTGGCGTTCTGCAGGGAGATGTGGGAGGAGGCCAGGGGGGCGGACCCCCGCGTGATCTCGGTCAGGAGCGCGTCGTGGGGGGACGGGGTGCAGGATGTGCTTTACGTCTCCTCGGCCGGGTCCATGATGTGGTACTCGGGTGCGACCGCCGGGTGCGGAGTCTCGGTTGTGATGTCGTCCGGCGACGATATGGAGATGGGTGGGTACGGCGACGAGAGCCGCCTGCTGTCCACCCTGTCGCCAAGGGACACGGCCCGCGAGGCGGTCAGGAGGACGGCCATGACGCTGGGAGGGACGCCGGCCCCGACCGGCAGGTACGACCTGATGCTGGACCCGGAGACCTCGGCCTCCTTCATCGACGCCGTGGGGGAGCTGTTTCTCGCCTCCAACATTCACAAGAACAGGTCGCTGCTCAAGGGAAGACTCGGCGACAGGGCGGCCTCGGCAGCCGTCACCCTGATCGACGACGGGACCCTCAGGGGAGGGCTGGGGACCGCCCCATTCGACGGCGAGGGACACCCCTGCTCGAGGACCTGCATAATGAAGGATGGCGTGGTCCGGTCGTGGCTGTACAACCTCAAGTATGCCCGCATGGACGGGGTCGGGTCGACCGGCAACGCCAGCCGCTCCCTGTCGGGGACGCCGGACGTGGGCTGCTCGAACCTGTGCCTGTCGCCCGGAGAGCTGTCGCCGGGGGAGATGATCGGAAGGATGGAGGACGGTATACTCGTGACGGAGCTCCTGGGGCTTCACACGATCAACCTCGTGAGCGGCGACTTCTCGCTCGGGGTCAAGGGGGTCCGGATAAGGAGCGGCGAGGTAGGCTCGCCGGTCGGCGGCATGACAATAGCCGGCAACCTCGTGGACCTGCTGCGCTCGGTCGACCTGGTCGGCTCCGACTTCAGGTTCTCCGGCAGCGTGGGCGCCTGCTCGATGGTGATAAGGGATGTCGCGGCGGCCGGTTCTTAGGCGGCCGGCGCTGCTGTCGGTGCTGGCGATCCTGCTGCTGGCCGCCGTCGCGGCCGCGGCGGGGGGGATCGCGCTGGTTAGCGGCGAGCGCACTCTGGGCGCGGCCGAGATGGTGAAGCAGGGCGCGCATACCCTGGTCTCCGCGCAGGACATGGCATCGCTGCTCGAGCTCGACGCGGCCGTGAAGGGGGACACCCTGGTGGTGACCGCGGGCGACCACAAGATGCAGCTGGTGTCCGGGGCGTCCGCGGCCTGGCTGGACGTCGAACTGGTGCCGCTCGCGACCTCCTGCGTCGAGTGGAACGGACGGTGGTTCCTGGAGGCGAGGTCCGCGCTCAAGATGTTCAACCTGTTGCTGGCCCGGTCGGGGAGGGCGGCATCCTTGAGCTTCGGCGCGGAGGGCGCGCCTCCGCCCGCGCCCGCTCCGCCTGTTGACAAGCCTGCACCAGCCCCGGCTCCGCCCGCGGACAAGCCCGCCCCGCCGGTTACAGCGCCTCCGTCATCCACAGCGCGCCCCGTCCTGAAGGGCATTCGCTGGGGGGAGGACGACGGCAAGCTTCGCGCCGTCATGGACTGCGAAGGCGAGGGAGCGCCGGAGGTGCAGAGGGGCGCCGGCGGGGTGAAGATCCTCTTCTCCGCGGGTATCTGGCCGGTCCCGGGGGTGCCGTCCCCCTACCCCGACGTGAGCGCGTGGGCGATGAACATGGGGGACAGGCTGATGCTCGATCTGTCCTCCTCCCTGCCGATCCACGAGGTGCTCGCGCTGGACTCGCCCAAGCGCCTCGTCGTCGACTTCAGGAGGGGACCCGGTGTCGCCAGTAAGCCCGCGCCCGCGCCGAAGTCCCCGGCGATCCCGCGGGAGCCGCCGAGGACGGGCAAGCGCGTCGTGGTGGTGGACGCCGGGCACGGCGGCAAGGACCCCGGGGCGATCGGCAACGGGGTGCGCGAGAAGAACGTCAACCTGTCGGTGGCCAGGAAGCTCGCCGCCCGCCTGAGGGAGCTGGGCATAGACGCCAGGCTGACTCGCGACACGGACGTCTACCTCACGCTGCAGCGTCGCACCGAGATCGCGAACGATCTCGACTCGGACCTGTTCGTCAGCATCCACTGCAACGCCCTGCCAGCGGGAAAGAACGCCACCGGGATGGAGATATACCTGATGGCCCTGCCTACCGACAAGGACGCAATGCAGCTGGCCCTGGTGGAGAACAGGGAGCTGACCTCGAACGGGGGAGATTCGGCCAGGGCGTCGGACGAGAGGACCAGGATGCTGCTCACGATACTGGGCAACATGCAGCAGAATGCCAAGATAAGCGAGAGCACCGGGTTCGCCGAGTACCTGTTCAACTCGGGCAAGTCGGGCGGCATCAAGATGCGCCGGGTCGCGCAGGCCCCCTTCTTCGTGCTGCGCGGGGCGGGGATGCCGTCGGTGCTGGTGGAGCTAGGATTCGTCACCGACAAGGCGGAGGCGAAGCTGCTGCTCGACGAGGCGTACCAGAAGAAGATGGCGGACGCCCTCGCCAGGGGAATCCAGGGCTACCTGAAGAACAACTGATCTGGAGCTAGGAGGTCGATCGCTGAATGCGGCGAAGAGACGACGATTACGAGGACGAATACGATCTGAGGCGCGACGGAGGGGCGCGACGCCCGGCGCGCCGCGACGACCGGGCCGGGGGCAGGAAGGCGCCCCTGCCGGTCCGCCTGATCGCCTGGAGCGGGGTGCTGGTGTTCTGCTTCGCGGCGGGGTACGTCGGCACTTCCATAGCGCTGCGAATGCTGAACCGCCAGGGGATACTGCAGAGGGAGGACGTCGCCTCCAATCCGGGCGACGCGGAGAGGATCATGAAAGAGGAGCCGAAGGAGATAAAGCTGAACGCCAAGAAGGTCTCCTTCACCTTCTACTACCCCAGGGAGGGCACGCTGGTATCCAAGAGCGCGGAGTTCCTTTCGGGGATAATGGAGGACGACATCAGGCAGGTGGTGACCAGGATACTCTCATCCACCGGGTCCGGCGCCGCGGCCGATGTCAGGCTGCTCAACCTGTTCCGCTCCGGCGACACCCTGTACCTGAACTTCAACGCGCCGTTCCTGGGATTCCTGTCGGCGGGCGGCGCAAAGGAGAGCGCTCTGTTCATAACAGGGGTGGTGCAGACCATGAGCGAGAACTTCTCGCCGATAGTGCAGGTGCGTTTCCTAGTCGACGGCAAGGAGCAGCAGGGGAACGCGCCGGTAGACCTGAGCGTGCCGTGGAGGCTGCCCAGGGCCTGATGCCGCAGCTTGCCACCCCGCTCGACAGGATACTTTTCGCCAGCGGCAACAGGGGCAAGTACCGCGAGGTAGTCGAGCTGTTCGCCCGGACGCCGGTGGAGGTGGTCTTCGGGCCCGACCTGGCCCGGCTCGAGGTGGAGGAGACCGGCGCGTCCTATGCCGTCAACGCCTGGATCAAGGCCAGGGCCTGGTCCATGGCCACCGGGATGGCCGCGCTGGCGGACGACAGCGGGCTGGAGGTCAGGGCGCTGGACTGGGCGCCCGGGGTGCGCTCCGCCCGGTTCGCGGTCACCGACGCGGACAGGATCCGCGGGATACTCGAGATGATGAGCGGCGAGCCCGACAGGCACGCCCGGTTCGTAGCCGCCTTCGCCCTGTACCTGCCCTCCGGCCTGTGCGTAGTCACGGAGGGGGAGTGCCGGGGCCATATAACCATGTCCCCGTCCGGAGGGCGCGGCTTCGGCTACGACCCGGTGTTCAGGCCGTGGGGGTTCGACATGACCTTCGGGGAGCTCCCCGAAGAGGTGAAAAGACAAATTTCCCACAGGGCCGAGGCAGGACGCCGTATGATCGATGTCCTTTTTCGGTAGTTGTGTGGTAGAATTACTCTTCGTTTGGACTCGGTT
>CAYWKH010000103.1:3164-7508 GCA_964458805.1 uncultured Synergistaceae bacterium | reverse complement strand
ATGCTCAGCCTGGACAACGCCCTGGGGGCCGAGGACCTCTCCGCCTTCCTTTTCAGGACCGCGCCATTCGCCGGCGACAGCGGCTACGTCTGCGAGCTGAAGATAGACGGCCTCGCTGTGTCTCTCCTGTACGAGGACGGGCTTTTCGTCCGCGGCACGACGAGGGGCGACGGGCGCGTCGGGGAGGACGTCACCGCCAACATCCGCACGATACGGAACCTTCCGCTTCGTCTGTCGGGGGGCTACCCACCGTCGGTCGAGATAAGGGGGGAGGTCCTGATTCAGCGCGACCACTTCGCGGAGCTGAACGCCCTGCGCGAGGAGCGCGGCGAGCCGCTCTTCGCCAATCCGCGCAACGCGGCGGCCGGCAGCCTGAGGCAGCTCGACCCGGCGATCGTCGCGGAGCGCCGCCTGTCGATATTCGTCTACTCGATGCTCAACCCGGGGGCCCTCGCTCTGCGAACCCAGCAGGAGCTGCTGACTCGCCTCGGGGAGATGGGCCTGCCCGTGCAGCCGGCCTGGCGCGCCTGTTCCCTCGACGAGGTAGCAGGATTCGTGGAGGAGTGGAGGGAGAGGCGCTTCGATCTCCCCTACGCAACCGACGGGGTGGTGGTCAAGCTCAACTTGCTCGCCGCGTGGGGCGAGCTGGGTGCCACGTCCCACGCCCCCAGGTGGGCAGTCGCCTTCAAGTACCCCCCCGAGGAGAGGACGACCCGGGTGGAGGACATAGTGGTCTCCGTCGGACGGACGGGGGCGCTCACGCCGGTCGCTATCCTGGCGCCGGTCGAGGTCTCGGGGACGGTCGTGCGAAGAGCCAGCCTTCACAACGAGGACGAGCTGCGCCGCAAGGATGTCCGCATCGGCGACCTGGTCCGCGTGAGGAAGGCGGGCGAGATAATCCCGGAGATACTTGGACCGGTGTTGGAGCAAAGAACAGGGACCGAGCGGGAGTTCGTCATGCCGGATCGATGCCCGGCCTGCGGGGGAGGGGTCGCGCGCCTCGCGGGGGAGGCGGCGGTCCGCTGCCTGAACCGCGCGTCGTGTCCGGCCCAGCTGAAGGAGGGCATCCTTCACTTCGCCTCCCGCAACGGGATGGACGTACGCGGGCTGGGGGAGAAGATCGTGGACCAGCTGGTCGACAGGGGCATGGTGCAATCCCCGGCGGACCTCTACGACCTCGGAGAGGAAGCCCTTGCAAGGCTTGACCGAATGGGTGAGAAGTCGGCGCAAAACCTGGTGGCGGAATTGCGGAAATCCAAAGAGCGCCCTTTCTCGAATCTCCTCTCGGCCCTGGGGATCAGGTTCACCGGCACCCGCGGCGCGGAGATTCTCGCAGCTGCCTTCCGAGACATGCCCTCTCTCCAGTCCGCCGGCGAGGAGGAGCTTGCGTCGGTGGACGGGGTGGGCCCGGTGACGGCAGAGGCGATACGCTCATTCTTCGAGCAGCCCGAGAACACAAGGCTCCTGGAGCGACTGGCGGAGGCAGGGGTGAAGGGAGCGCTGCCTGCGGAAGGCGGGGCTGCCAGGTTGGAGAAGGAGGGGGCTCGCCCGTTCGAGGGGATGCGACTGGTCTTCACCGGCGAGATGCGCTCGATGACTCGAAGCGAGGCCGAGGAGCTGGCCAGGAGGCTGGGAGGCGCCTGCACCTCCAGCGTCTCTGGGCGGACCTCGCTGGTTGTGGCGGGAGAGAACCCGGGAAGCAAGATCGAGAAGGCCCGCTCCTTGGGGGTCAGGATCGTAGGGGAGCAGGAGTTCCTGAAAATGGCAGAGGCTGGCGGCGAGGGAAGGCAAGAGAGGCCCCGGAGGGACGGCGGCGCGTGAAGCGCTCCCGGCTCGATAATTTCTGCGTAGCCGGTGATTTTTCTCGAGCGACGGTTTTACTGTCGCTTGAATCAGGAGGTTCTTTTTAATGGCACTGAGAAAACAGGATATTGGCACGCCGGAGATTGCCCTGGCGGCGCGCGTCGCAAACAATGCCAGGATCCTCATGGGCGAGGAGGAGACGATCGACCTGGCTGGCTTTATTAATGAATTCATGGACTACGCCGACGAGCTGGCAGGGGTGGCGGTCGCAGCCGGGGCCGAACCCCCGCTCGGGTCGCTCCGAGCGGGGACCAGGGAGGATGTCGTTCGGCGCTCCGACGTGAGGGACGCTGTGCTGGAGGCGGCCCCTATGAGGAGCGGATCGTTCTTCGTCGTACCGAGGATAATGGATCCGCAGGGCGAGGAGGGCTCCTTGTGATGCAGTTATCCATGACCGCCGCGGAGATGGCGCGCCGAGTGCGCGACGGAGAACTCCGGCCGCGAGATGCGGTAGACGTCTTCATGAAGACCGCGAGGGAGCGGGAGCCGAGTCTTCGCGCGCTGTTGGCAGTCCTGGAGGAAAGGGCGGGGTATACGGCCGAGCGCCTTGACGCAAGTCTCTCGCGCGGCGAAAGGCCGGGACCCCTGTCGGGCGTCCCTGTGGTGCTGGACGACGGGATCTGCGTCCGCGGGACGCCTACGACCTGCGCAAGCCGGATGCTCGAGGGGTGGATCGCGCCCTACGACTCCGCCGCGTCGGAGATGCTGGATTCCTCCGGCGCTATCATCTGCGCGAAGGGCAACATGGATGAGTTCTCTATCGGCTGCTCGACCGAGACGTCCGCCTTCGGGGCGACCGCGAACCCCTGCGACCCGGGGCGGGTCCCGGGGGGATCCGCGGGCGGGTGCGCCGCCGCGGTTGCGGCCGGCTACGCGCCGCTCGCCTTCGCCTGCGACACCGGGGGATCCCTGCTGCAACCCGCCTCTTACTGCGGGGTATACGGACTTAGGCCTACCTACGGCCTTTTAAGCCGCTGGGGGTTCTCTTCCCTGGCGCCGTCGATGGACCAGCTCGGGATACTGTCCCGCACGGTGGAGGATGCCGCCCTGGCACTATCGGTCATATCCGGGCACGACCCCAGGGACGCCATGTCTACCCCGGGGGATCGACCCGACTATATGGCAGCCATCGCAGTGCCGGATGGCAAGGACGCTAGAAGGCCCCTTGCGGGCAGGAGGATTGCGACGGTCGCCGAATTGCAGGGAAGAAGCGACCTGGCGGGCGCTTGCCGCGAAGCCCTCGACAGAACCCTGGCCATGTTGGCCGAGGCCGGCGCGGAGCTCGTCGAGGTACACCTTCCGCTCTCCTTCAACCACGGATTGGCGTGCTACCAGGTACTACTGGCGGCGGAGGCGAGCTCCAGCCTCGCGAGATTCGACGGGGTGCGCCACGGCCTCTCCGCGGAGGCCGATTCGCTGAACTCGCTCTACCTAAGGACCAGGGGCAAGGGCTTCGGCAGGGAAGTGAAACGGGTGGCGGCGGCCGGCACGTACATCCTGGGCTCGGACCGCTACGAGGACTGCTACCTGAGGGCCTCCGCCGTAAGGCGCGGTATCGTCGGAGAGCTCCTAGACGCCTTCTCCGGGTGTGATCTCATAGCCCTTCCGACGACTCCGACCACCGCCTTCCGCAGGGGTGAGTTCGACGGCGACTACTTTGGCATGAGCCTGTCCCTGTCCTTCACGGTCCAGGCGAGCTTGGCGGGACTTCCCGCCCTGTCGTTCAACGCAACCGGCGCGGACGAGCTCCCGGCGGGCGTTCAACTGATCGCCCCCAGGCGGGGGGAGACCGTCCTGCTGGCTGCGGCCGCCGCGATAGATAGAGTCCGCTCGTCCCGCGACGAGGCCGGGGAGAGGAGGAGCAAACGATGAGACACGTCTACACCCCGGTTATCGGCCTGGAGATCCACGTCCAGCTGGCGACGGAGTCCAAGCTTTTCTGCCCCTGCTCGACGGACTATATCGGCGCGGAGCCGAACACCAACGTCTGCCCGGTGTGTCTCGGCCTGCCAGGCGCGCTTCCCACGCTCAACGCGAGGGCCGTGGAGCAGGCCGTCAAGGCGGCCATGGGACTGTCATGCGAGATACACGACGGCACCATCTTCCACAGGAAGCACTATTTTTACGCCGATCTGCCCAAGGCCTACCAGGTCAGCCAGTATGACCGGCCGCTGGCGGACAGGGGTGAGTTGTACATCACCGGCGACAGCGGCGCCCCGAAGAGGATCGGCATTACCCGCCTGCACCTGGAGGAGGATGCGGGCAAGCTGGTGCACTCCGCCACGGACGGCAGGCTGGAGGGGGCGCGGGAGTCCTACGCGGACTTCAACAGAGGTGGGGTCTCGCTCGCCGAGATAGTATCCGACCCGGATATAGGTTCGCCACGCGAGGCCAGGGAGTATGTATCAGCGCTTCGAAGGCTCGTCCGCTACCTGGGGGTTTCGGACGGCGACATGGACAGGGGCTCGATGCGTGTTGACG
>CAYWKH010000103.1:0-3154 GCA_964458805.1 uncultured Synergistaceae bacterium | reverse complement strand
CTGTACAGGGGGGACCGGGCGGAGATCAAGAACATGAACTCCCTTCGCTCGGTAGAGAGGGCCTTGGAGTACGAGATACGAAGGCAGATCGCGACACTTGAGTCGGGGGGGACCCTGGAGCGCGAGACCAGGCACTGGAACGACGGAGAGGGCGTAACCACCTCAATGAGAAGCAAGGAGGCCGCCCTGGACTACCGTTGCCTGCCCGACCCCGACCTTGGCCCGATAGAGGTGAGCAGGGAGATGCTGGACGCAATCCGGAGCTCCCTCCCCGAGATGCCCTGGGCGAGAGAGGCCCGCTTCATCGACGATTACTCCCTGGGCGAGGTCGACGCGGCCGTCCTGGTCGAGACGCCGGCCCTCGCGGACTACTACGAGAGGTGCGTCCACTCAGGCGCCTCCCCTGTGCGCGCCTCCAACTGGGTTCGCACCGAGGTGCTCAGGGTGCTGAACGAACGGGGAGTCGGCATCGAGGAGTGCCCCGTCAAACCCGAGGAGTTGGGGTTGCTCGTGAGCATGCTCGACGATGGCAAGGCCTCGACCACGGTCGCCAAGGAGATCTTCGGTTTGATGGCGGACCGGGGTCTGTCGCTCCAGGATGCGACGGACATTTGCGGCGCGCACGGGGAGCTGTCGCAGGAGGATTTGGAGCTGGCCGCGAGATCCGTGCTCGGGGCGAACCCTGACGTGCTTGCGGAGATCATGGGCGGCAGGGACGTCAAGGGCAAGAAGAGAAAGTTCATCTGCGGCCAGGTGATGAGGGAGACCCGGGGAAGGGCAACTCCGGGCGCGGTCGAGTACGTGATCGCATGTTTGCTGGAGGGGATGGAATGACCCGCGCCCATCCCTGTTTTCTGAACGATTCATTGACTAACGGAGGCGCTATTAGTAAGATAATCTAGTTGCCCTGCCGTGCGCAGGGAAGTAATGAAACGCCGGAGGAGGTAGTTGGCAATGGGAACCCGTCAGCCTGAGAACACACGAAGTTTTGCCCTGGCCGCCCACGGAGGGGCGGGCAAGACCAGCCTAGTGGAGGCTATGCTCTTTGATTGCGCAGTGACGACGAGGCTGGGAAAGGTCGAAGACGGCAACACCGTCAGCGATTTCAGTCAGGAGGAACAAAAGCGGCAGATCTCGATCAACACATCCCTCGTTACCATGGAGAGAGGGGGGAAGACCCTCTTTGCCCTGGACACGCCGGGATTTGCGGACTTCGTAGGCGAGATGCGCTCCGCGGTGGGAGTCGCCGACTCGCTGATAATCGTCGTCAGCGGAACCAGCGGAATCGAGGTTCAGACCGACAAGGCATGGCAGACGGGGGAGGAGTTCGGACTCCCCGCCTCCTTCTTCATCTCCAAGCTGGACAGGGAGAACTCCGACTTTGAAAAGGTCCTCTCGGACATAAGGTCGGACTACAGCGACAAGGCCGTCCCGGTCTTCCTGCCCATCGGCAGCGAGTCGTCCTTCAAGGGCGTGATAGACGTTCTTAAGGGTAGGGCATACACCTACGAGGCCAACGGCTCCGGCAAGTACGTCGAAGGGGATGTCCCGGCGGACATGGCCGACGCTGCGGCGGCCGCGAGGGAGGCCCTCGTAGAGGCGGTGGTCGAGGCGGATGACGACCTGATGATGCGGTACCTGGACGGCGAGGCCATATCGGACGACGAGCTCATCCCGGTCCTAAGGAGGGCCATCTCCAACCGCCTCCTGCTACCCGTCTTCCCTGGCTCCTCCACCCTTAACATCGGAGTTCACCAGGTGCTTGATTTCATAGTGGACTTCTTTCCGTCGCCCCTGGAGTCCCGTCCTCGCACGGCGACCAGGGACGGCGAGTCCGTGGAGGTCGCGCCCGATCCGTCGGCTCCCTTCTCAGCCTCGTGCTTCAAGATCATGGTGGACCCATTCGTCGGAAAGCTCTCGTTCATCCGGGTAAACTCCGGGACCCTGACCTCGGACAATATCATCTACAACGTCAACAAGCACGAGGACGAGCGCATCAGCTCCTTGAAGTTCATGACAGGCAAGGATGGCAAGGACGTTAAGGAGATAGTGGTCGGCGACATCCTCTCCCTGCCGAAGCTGCAGAGCGTCCAGGTAGGCGACACGCTTGGCCTGAAGGGGGCGAAGCTCCTCTATCCTCCCGTCGAATTCCCTAAGCCCGTGTACAGCGTGGCGATAACAGCGAAGAGCCGGGCGGACGAGGACAAGCTGGGCAACGCGATAAACAAGACGCTCGAGGAGGACCTCAGCCTCAGCTACGAGAAGAACCCGGAGACGAACGACAGCGTGCTCTCCGGCATGGGCGACATGCACATCGACATAGTCCTGGCCAAGATGAAGGAGCGCTACGGAGTCGACCTGGATATAAAGACCCCGCAGGTCCCGTACCGGGAGACGATACGAAAGACCGCGGAGGCGCAGGGCAAGCACAAGAAGCAGACCGGCGGACACGGCCAGTACGGCGACGTCCACATAAGGTACACCCCGCTCGAGAGGGGCGCGGGATTCGAGTTCGAAGACAGCATCGTCGGAGGGGCCATCCCCAAGGGTTTCATCCCCGCGGTCGAGAAGGGACTGCGCGAGAACATGGTCAAGGGCCCCCTGGCCGGCTTCCCCGTAGTCGACTTCAAGGCCACGCTCTACTTCGGATCGTACCACGACGTCGACAGCTCCGAGATGTCGTTCAAGCTAGCCGCTCGACTGTCGTTCAGGAAGGGGATACTCGAGGCGGGCCCGATACTGCTGGAGCCGATAATGAACGTCGAGGTGACCGTCCCCGAGGACTACCTGGGGGACGTGATGGGCGACTTCAACGGCAGGAGGGGACGCATACTCGGCATCGACAGCAAGGGACGCCAGCAGATAGTGAAGGCCCAGGCCCCGCTGGCGGAGATGTTCCGCTACGCCATAATCCTCAGGTCGATGACCTCGGGGAGAGGGTCCTTCACCATGGAGTACGACCACTACGAGGAGGTCCCGGCCGAGATAGCGAAGAAGGTAATAGCAGCCCACAAGCAGGAGGAAGAGGAGGAGTAGTCCCGCCCCGGAGTACGCAAGACACTTTGGAGAGCCCCGCACATGCGGGGCTCTCCTGCCAGGATGTGTTTGCCTGGAAATGGAGGTATGAGCAGTGGGGAGAAGAGTGATAGTCGTC
>CAYWKH010000102.1:0-7581 GCA_964458805.1 uncultured Synergistaceae bacterium | reverse complement strand
AAATTCTGGGGAGTGGGATTGGGTCCGGGTGACCCTGAACTGGCAACCCTGCGGGCGCTCAGGGTGCTCGGGGAGGCGGACGTAGTCTTCGTCCCCTGTTCCGAGAGGGGCGGGGAGAGCATCGCGGGCGGCATACTGGACGCGCACCTGCTGCGGCGCACCCTGCCGTTCCATTTCCCGATGATTCGGGACGAGGGGGAGCGCGACGCTTTGATAAGGTCGGAGCTGGAGGACCTGCTCCCGGAGTGGAGCACGGCCAGGAGCCTGGCTCTGCCGGTCATCGGAGACTCGGCGCTGTACGCCACGGCCGCCTACCTGTACGAAGCCCTCAGGAGCTTCGTGCCGGAAATCGAGCTTGGGCTGGTCCCGGGCGTGTCGGCCCACTCGCTGGGCTCCTGCGCGGCCGGGCGCTTCCTGGCGCTCGGGGACGAGCCGTTGTGCCTGGTACCGGGCACAGCGCCGATCGATCGCATAGTCGCGATGCTGTCGGCGGCGGACGGCGCGGTGATATACAAGCCCTCCGCCGTCGGGGAGCGTCTGCGCGAGGCGGTGGAGAAGAGCGGTCCCTGGAGGACCGTGCTGAGGATAGACCGAGCCGGACTGCCTGACGAAAGGGTGCTGGAGGGGGATGCGGCGCTCGCCCCGTCGGGCGAGTACCTAAGCGTGGTGCAGCTCCTGCGGCTTCGATGAGGCGCGGGCGGCGGTTGTCCCATGGCTAGCTCCTTCGACTGGCCCGGCCTGATACAGGGCGAGATCACGCTCGTCCTGACGGTTGCGGCGGGACTGGCGTTCGGCAAGCTGTTGCTGGCTATGTCCGTGCCCGAGAGGGTCATGCGGCTGCTTCTCCCGGAGGGGAGGAGGGCGTCGCGCACCCAGCCGGACATCCTGTTTGCCCTCGCTCTCAGCTTGGGCTCATCAAGGGCGGGAGCGGCGATAGTGGCCGAGGCCCGCCGGGAGGGGCGGGTCACCGACCGGGAGGCTGTCTTCGGAACGCTTATGCAGGCATTCCCCGGCTACCTGAAGCGCTTCGTGGTGACCTTTCCGACGGCCCTCGGGCTGGCGGGGCTCGCGGGGGCGGTCTTCTCGCTGGTGGTGCTTCTCCGCAGCTTCGTCCGCTTCGTCTTCTTCCTTTTTCTCGTGAGACGGCCTGCGGGGGAGGGGGTCGTGCGCGAGGCGACCGGAGGGGCCTACGACGACGGGGTTGCGGAGATGCCACGCGGCGGCCGCCTGCCGCTTTTGCGCACCCTGTCCCTCACACTGCCCCTTGCCTGCACCGTCTACGCCCTGGCCTACATGCTTACGCCGTCGATTCAGCGCTTTTTTGAGGAGAGAGGCGCGTGGTTCCCGCTGCTGTCAAGCGCCGGCTGGACGGTGGCAGCCGCCTCCTTCGCCCACGCCCACGCGGCGCTCGGCGTGGCCGGCGGCGCGATAGCCGCAGGAACCCTCACCACCGCGCAGGGGGTGCTGGCGCTGCTGATCGGGAACATGCTGGCTGCTCTGTCCAGGGTGCTCAGGCAGGACCTTGCCTTCTGGCTGGGGATTTTCCCCGGGAGGATGGTGCGCTCGCTCTTCTTCTGGAACTACTTCACCCTGGTCGCGCTGATGCTGGTAAGCATCGCCATTGCGGCTGTGCCGGTGGTCATGGGCTGCTAGTCTCGCGACCACCGGCGCATCCGCATTGTCACCGGGAAAAGCGGGAAAGCGGGGATTATGCCCTCCCGGTCTCGGCGAGCCTCTTTTTTTCCTCCTCCGTCATGTAGGCGACCGTCCCGCCGAACAACGCCATGACCAGCACCACCAGCGGCATGGACAGGTTGAAGAAGGACCACTTCCAGTACTGGGCGGTGGTCACGCCGAGCGCGCCGGTCAGGAAGACCCCGCAGGTGTTCCACGGGATCAGGGCGCTGGTGACCGTGCCGGTCGCCTCCAGGGCGTTGGAGAGGGTCTTCGGGTGCAGTCCCATGTCCGTGTATCTCTTGGCGAACATTCGCCCGGGGATGACTATCGAGATGTACTGCTCCGGCATGGTCATGTTGCTGAACAGGCACGACAGCTCGGTCGCGAAGATCAGGCCGACCACGCCCTTGAAGAGGCGGGTGATCCTGTCGACTATGACCTCGAGCTGGCCGGTGAGCTCCACTATTCCGCCGAACATCATGGCGATTATCGTCAGAGAGATGGAGAACATCATCCCCTCGAGGCCGCCCTTGGTCAGCAGGTTGTCGATGATCTCGACCCCCGACTCGCTGACGTAGCCGTAGTGTCCGCTCTCCAGGATAGCGCCGAGCGACGCGCCCTGGAAGAGCGGCGCCAGGACGGCCGCCGACAGGATGCCGATTACTATGCCGGGGATGGCCGGCATCTTCATGGCGATCGTCACGATGACTATGAGCGGGGGCAGCATGAGGACCGGGTTGATGGTGAACTGGTCCAGGATGCCCTTCTGGATGGCTACGACATTGTCGAGCGACGCGCTCTCGACCGCGTACCCGCTGCCGATGTAGCTGAACGCCGCCAGGGTTATGGCGTAGGCTATCACGGTGGACGGGATCATGTGCTTGACGTGGGTGAACACGTCCGTGCCCGCCATCGCGGGGGCGAGGTTGGTCGTATCCGACAGCGGGGACATCTTGTCTCCAAAGTAGGCGCCGGAGATTACCGCTCCCGCGGCCACCTCCACCGGCACGTTAAGGCCGTGGGCTATTCCTATCAGGGCTACGCCCATCGTCCCGGCAGTGCCCCAGGATGTCCCCGTGGCCAGTGAGGTTATCGAGCAGATCAGCAGCGCCGCCGGCAGGAAGATCTTCGGCGACAGGATGTTCAGCCCGTAGTAGATCATCGCGGGCACGACGCCCGAGATCATCCAGACCCCGATGAGGATTCCGATTATGGCCAGGATGATTATTGACTGCATGGCCCGGTTGATCCCGGCGATCATGGCCTCCTCCAGGTCCCCCCACTTGTAGCCCAGGTGCAGCCCCATGATCCCGGCAATGATGACCCCGCAGAACATCGGGATGTGAGGGTCGATTCCGTAGACGACGATGCTCGCCGCCATGATGACCATGAGCAGGATAAAGGTAATAAGCGCCTCTTGCAGGTTCGCCTTTCTTGCCACTCTCTCCTTCAAAGGTTACACGCCCTTTCCATAGATTATCCAACCAAGGGGATGCAGCATCAGCGTTAGTTAAGAAATCGTCATCCCTCCTTTCTGTCAGGGGTAATCCATGCTCCACCGGGCCTTCAGGGTCATCTGCGCGCGAGCAGCCTGGCCACCTCCACGGCCGCGTAGGTGATGATCAGGTCCGCGCCCGCGCGGCGCAGCGCGAAGTGGGCCTCCAGCATACCGCGCTCCTCGTCCAGTGCCCCGGCTTCGATGGAGTGGCGGAGCATCATGTACTCGCCGCTCACCAGGTAGCAGGCCAGGGGCAGCAGGGTCGCCTCCCTCAGGCGGGCCAGGATGTCCATGTAGAGCAGGGATGGCTTCACCATAAGTATATCAGCACCCTCATCCTCGTCCAGCAGCGACTCCCGGAGGGCCTCCCTCCAGTTGGTCGACGGGGCCTGGTAGCTGCGACGGTCTCCAAAGGACGGGGCGCTGCCGGCCGCCGCCCTGAAGGGACCGTAGAAGGCGGAGGCGAACTTGGTGCTGTAGCTCATGATCGGCGTCGATTGGAATCCGCCATCGTCCAGGGCCCTCCTGATGGCCGCGACCTGTCCGTCCATCATGGCGGAGGGGGCCACGGTGTCGGCCCCGGCCCGCGCGTGGCTGAGCGCGATGCGCCCCAGCATCGCCGCTGACGGGTCGTTGTCCACCCTGCCGTCCTCGGTCAGCAGGCCGCAGTGCCCGTGGTCCGTGTACTCGCACATGCAGACGTCAGACACCAGGTGGACCTGGTCTCCCCAGCGATCCTTCAGCATGCGAAGCGCCCGCTGCACCGGCTGGTCGTCGCGCCAGGCGGTGCTCCCCGCGGGGTCCTTCTCCGTGGGCAGTCCGAACAGGACGAAGGATCTCACGCCCGCGTCGAGGGCCTGCTCGATCCCCTCTCCGACCCGATCCACGCTCCAGTGGTCCACCCCGTGCAGGCCGGGGATCGGGTTGCGCACCCCGGTCCCGGGGACCACGAACAGGGGGAGTAAAAGCTGCCTCGGCTCCAGCGACACCTCCCCGAGGCTCTCCGCCAGCAGCCGGTTCTCCCGCAGCCTGCGAAGCCGCACGCGCGGCATCTCGCTGTTCATCGTCTTGCCACCTCCTTGTAAACGCCATCCAGGGCTTCAACGAGCCCCCGATGATCTGCGCTCCTCATGACTACGGGTTTCCTGCCGAAGCGGCGCTCGATCGCGGCGGCGCAGGTCTCCCCCCACGCCACCAGGGCCGCGCCCTTCGGGGGAGGGGCGATGCCCTCCCAGGCGGCTGCTAGCGCCGCGCTGCCGAAGACCACCGCGTCGAGCCCGCACTCCTCCCACATGGACTCGCAGGCGTCGATACCAGGCGGTTTGCACGGTACCATCCGGTATGCCGGGATGTCGACCGGCACGCCCCCTCGCGATGCGACGGCCTCGCCGGGCAGGGGGGAGCCGGCCTCGTTCCTGAAGAAGGCCACCCTGTCCCCCGGCCTCACGACATCGGCCATCAGAGTGGCGAGCGACTCCGAGGTGGACTCGCGGGGGACCGCGTCGGCCCTTATCCCGAAGGATGAAAGGGCGGCGGCGGTGCCGTCCCCTATCGCCGCCACCCTACCCCCGATGCGGCGAGGGTCGATCCGGACCGGCAGAAGCGCCGCTCCCCTCGGGCTGGTCAGCACCACCCAGTCCGCCCTGGCGAGCTCCTCCTCCGCGCCGGGGGAGCGGATCTCCTCGAGCTTCAGCAGCGGAAGGCTGTATGCGTCCGCTCCAAGGGCCTCAAGGGTCCTGGCTGTGTTCCAGCTCTCCGGGAAGGGACGGACGACCGCGACCTGAAGCCCGAGCAGCCGTCCCCTGTCCGGGGCGAGATTCATCTTCGCAGCATCCCCGATGGCGAGGATGCACGGGCTAGGGGCTCCGAGCGAATCCGGGCCTTCGAAGCGCACCAGGCGCGACCTGCCCCAGCCGCCCCACACCACCGCGGTGCACGGCTCGTCCGGCCTCATGCCCCCCTGCCGCAGCAGCGGATGAAGCTCCCCCCAGGACGACGCCCCCATGTACACGGCCTTCGTGCCGCCCAGCGAGCCTATGCTCCTCCACAGCCCGGCGTCCGGGGGCTCCCCGCCGGCCGAGTGACCGGTCACCAGGGTGATGGAGTCGGCGACTCCCCTGTGGGTCGGGGGAATGCCGGCCGCCCCCAGGCCGCCTATGGCCGCGGTGATGCCCGGCGTGTAGGTCCACGTAATCCCTGCCTCGTTCAGGGCGATGGCCTCCTCGCCGCCGCGCCCGAATACGAAGGGGTCGCCCCCCTTGAGCCTGACCACACTGTCGCCGTTCCGTCCGAGCCTCACCAGCAGGTCGTTGACGTCTCCCTGGTTGTGCGACGGCCTCCCCTTGCGCTTACCGACCGGGTGGAACGCACACCCTTCCGGCGCAAGCTGCAGCAGATCCGGGTGGATCAGGCTGTCGTACACCACGTGGGCGGCCTGCTGGAGCAGCTCCCTCGCCCTCAGGACGAGCCACAGGGGGCCGCCGCACCCCGCTCCGACGAGGTGGACGGTCATCTTGCGCCGCTCCCCGACAGGGCTGCCCGAAGGGCGCGTACATCCCGGGCCCCCTGCGACGTTCCTGAAGCGGCGGGCTGATCCGGGGCGAAGGAGTTCAGCAGCCGGGATGCGAGAGGCTCACCGCGGAATTTCGCCGCAAGTTCGATCCCGGCGGCATCGGCCTCCTCCGGGCTGACGACCCTGGCTTCCAATTGTAGCTCTGTCGATTCTCTACCGTCGCAATCCAGGATCTCCGCCCGGATCAGCATGTTGTCCCCGTCGAGTTTCGCCAACGCCCCGAAGGGGACGTGGCACCCCACCCCCAGCGCGCGCAGGAGGGCTCGCTCGACGGTGGCGCACAGGTGAGTATCCCTGTCGGTGATCTCCGCTCCTATCCTGAAGAGGTCGCCGTCCAGCGGAGCCTCCAGTGCCACTACTCCCTGGCAGGGGGCGGGCAGGAAGGGGAGGGTTGAGCGGTGCGGCGCGCTTATCCCCAGCCGCTCGAGCCCCGCCCGGGCCAGCACGATGGCGTCCAGCTCCCCGTCCTGCAGGCGGCGGACGCGAGTCGGGATGTTCCCCCTGAGCTCCCTAACCCTGAGGTCGGGCCGCGCCCGAAGGAGCTGCGCACGGCGGCGCGGGCTCGACGTCCCTACCGAAGCGCGTGTGCGAAGGGTGTTCAGGTCCCGGTCCTCCCTGCACAGAAGGACGTCCTCGGGAGCGTCGCGACCGGACACCGCGGCTATCCCCAGCCCATCCCCGCAGCTCGACGGAAGGTCCTTCAGGCTGTGGACCGCGCCGTCCCCCTCGCCGCGCAGGAGTGCCTCCTCGATACAGCTGGAGAATGCCCCGGAGCCGCCGAAGGACTTGAGCGGGCTCGACTTGTCCCTGTCGCCCCTGGTTACGACTCGCCTGATCGCGACGTCGTGGCCGAGGGCGCGGAGGGGCGCCGCGATCATCTCCGTCTGAACTATGGCCAGGTCGCTGCCGCGCGTGAGCAGTATCATCCATTCTCTCCTTCCAGAAGACGCGCGAGGCGGCGTTTCAACTCCCCGGACCCTGCCGGAGAGCGCCCCCCGCTCGAAACTCCGATCACGAACCACTCGCCTCCTTTAAAGTGCGCGAGGCGGGCGGCGGGCCGCATGACCCGCGGATGGCTGGTTGTCCCGCAAGCACGCCGCGCAACCTTCCGTGTCTGCGACCGCGGCGAAGCCGCGTCCAGCTCCACCCGGAACTGGGCCGCCAGTGACCAGCTCCCCAGCTCGGCCGCCCCGCAGCAGTTCAGCAGGCACCCCGTCCCGGCGGCCAGGGGGATGACTTCCATGGTGACATCGCGCGGCAGGGCCAGCAGCGCGAGCGCGTGCTTTTCGAAATCACTTCTCTCCACCGGGCGTCTCTCCCACTCGATAAGCCCGTCTCGTGCGTATCCAGCGAGCTCCGGCGCGGCCTCCGGCGAAACCAGCCTGACCGCCGCGCCCGCATCCAGCAGTGTCCCGACCTTGCGCAGGCCGACCGCCCCTCCGCCCACCACGAGGATCGGGCCGGTTGCGTCATTCACGCAGATCATCAGGGAGGTTCTTCTCGGGGACGGGAGGCGATTCATGCCGGTCAAGCCTCCGGTCCCCCGTCCGCCGCCAGCTCCCTGCCGTACCCCCTGCGGTCCAGCAGCAGGCCGCAGGACTCCTCGGCCGACGCGCCAGGGAGTAATATAAGTGTGCGCATGTCGACCCTGTCCGGAACGAGGTCGGACAGAGGCAGGCGGGAGGCCGACTGCCCCGGCCGCCCGGCGTCGCGCACCAGGTAGGCGCGGTTGTAGCCGTGCCTCGCGAAGATGCGCCTGACCGCCGCGAGCTTCTCCTCTATCTCCCGGCGAACCGGGTTGTAGACCGCCACCGTCAGGCCGGACGCGGCGGCC
>CAYWKH010000101.1:0-7596 GCA_964458805.1 uncultured Synergistaceae bacterium | reverse complement strand
GACAGCGGTCGTGTTGTCATCCTGCTGACGGTTCCCAAGGGGATCGACAAGCCGTACTTTGACAAGAATGGAGTAATCTGGCTCAAGGCCGGAGCGGACAAACGGCGGGTGAACTCAAAGGAGGAGCTCCGCCGTCTGTTCCAGATGACAGATCAGGGCGCGGAGTGAATGCGCCGGGTATGCCGGAAGTGCCTGAAACAGTTTTCGAAGAACTTCTGGTCAATGCCCTGATGCACCGGGACTACCTGATCAGCGCGCCGATCCGCCTCTTCATATTCGACAACCGAATCGAGATCGTCAGTCCCGGCCATCTGCCCAACAACCTGACGGTCGAGAAGATACGCGCCGGAAACTCCAACATTCGCAACCCAATTCTGGTCTCCTACGTCGCCAAAGGATTGTTGCCGTACCACTTCCCGACGCCGCGAAAACGATCGAGCCCCCTGACGAAAGGAGCGACAGCCATGACCAGGATCACTCAAAACGACCCGCAAATACGGCTGGTCGAAAAACGTGCTTGTGCACCAGATCTGAAAAAGGTGGCTCAATCTCGTAACACGGGAGCTTCCGCGACCTTCGAACCACGGAAAAGAAGCGAAAAGCGGGGGATTTGAAAATGACCGACAAAACAAGAGCAAGGATAAACCCTGTAGGATCAGTACTGGTAGCCATGTATGGAGGATTCAATCAAATTGGTCCCACAGGGTATCTAAAGATTACCGTTGCAAAAAATCAGGCCATATCAGTTTTTGAGGCAGATCGGGAGAGGGTACTCCCTATCGATTTGTTGATGTGCTTGAATGCTAAGGTCGAGGATTGGAAACGAATCACAAGAAACAGTCGAAAAAGTCCAAATAATACTGGGGCAGATGTGGCCAGTTTTCCAGTGGTGTGCCCATGCATCGACGAGGTGGGGAGATGACGCAGCTCATCCTCTACTACAGCGAAGACGGGCAAAGCCAGGTGCAACTTCGGGCCGACCGGGGCACGGTGTGGCTCAGCCAGTTGGAAATGGCGGAGCTTTTTCTTACCACGAAGCAGAATATTGCTAAACACCTAAAGGCGATTTTCACTGAGAAGGAATTGAGTGAGGAATCAGTTGTCAACTATTGGTTGACAACTGCTGCCGACGGCAAGAATTATCGAGTAGCGCACTACAATCTCGACGCCATTCTTGCCGTGGGATACCGCGTAAGATCGCCGCGCGGCGCTCAGTTCCGGCGATGGGCCACAACCGTTCTGGCGGAGTATCTGCGCAAAGGCTTCGCCATGGATGACGAACGATTGAAGAACCCCGACGGCCGCCCGGACTATTTCGACGAGATGCTGGCGCGAATCCGCGATATTCGCGCCTCGGAGAAGCGTTTCTATCAAAAAGTGCGCGATCTCTTCGCGCTGGCTGCCGATTACGACAAGACCGATCAGGCTACCCAGCAGTTTTTTGCCGCCGTGCAAAACATGCTGCTGTACGGCGTCACGCAGCGGACCGCCGCCGAAATCATCCTCGACCGCGCGGACCCGGAGGATGCCCATTTTGGCCTGCTGTCATGGACTGGCGATCGGGTGCGCAAGCACGACATTCTAGTGGCCAAAAACTTCCTGACCGAAGAGGAAATCGACACTCTCAACCGTCTGGTGGTGGTCTTTCTCGAAACCGCCGAACTGCGGGCAAAGAGGCAAGTTATCACCACCATGGCCTTCTGGTGCGAGAATGTCGCGCAGATCATAACCGACAACGGTTTTCCTTTGCTAGAGGGAGCGGGATCGGTCAGCCATGCGCGCATGGAGCAGCGCATCGCTTCACTCTTTCTGGACTACGAGCACCGCCGAAAATCCGAAGAGGCCCGCGCTGCGGACGCGCAGGACGAGGCCGAGCTGCAAGCGCTGGAAAACAGGTTAAAGAATCGCAAGGAGGCAGGAGCATAACCGAACAGGACAAGAGAAAACTCGGCGCGGCGGGAAAGGTGCGGATTTGATTCGCGGCGCGTCGCATACCAAGCTCCGAAAGCGTACCTGTTCAACCGGCCTTCGACCCGATGATGCTCATCCCGAAGAACTCCCTGCGCAGCTCGCATCCGCGCAGTCCCGCCCGGTCCAGGATCTCGGCCATCTCACCCGTAGTGTACGAGGCGTTGAACGAGGTCAGAAAGCCGGGGCGAATCTCCTTTGGCCTGGTCATGGCGTAGATCATCCACTTTTTCAGCGGGCCCGCGTCGCGCCTGAGGTCGCAGACGCAGAATTTCCCGCCGGGCCGCAGAACCCGCAGGATCTCGCGGAAGCCCCTCGCCGGGTCCTCCCACTCGTGGAGGGAGCCGTTCGAGAAGACCGAGTCGAAGCAGCCGTCCGTGAACGGCATGTTCATGGCGTCGCCAAGGACGTACTCCGTCCTGCCGTCAAGGCCGTACTCGCGGGCGTTATTGCGGGCTATTTTGATCATCGCAGGGCTTATCTCAAGCCCTGTAAGCCTCGCATTCTCCCCCTGTCTTTTCAGCCATTCGAGCCCGACGTAGCCGGGTCCCGGCCCTACCTCGAGGGCGCGCCCCGCCTCAAGCCCCGCGCTCATCAGGCTGTCCACGTCGAGCCATCCCTTGTCCCTCATGATTCGTGCGAACCTGTCGTAAATATCCACCGTTATTTCGTTCTGGATGCCTTCGTTTGTCTCGATGACCCTGGCTCTTGTCATAGTCGTCTCCCCTCCGGCGGGACTTCGATCGCGACCTCGACCGCTCGCCACGCCTCGGTCTTCCGCTCCAGGCTGTACGACGCGTTGGCCGGGCTGGTGGAGGGCAGGCGGACGAGGCGGAGCGGCGAACCCGGCAAAACGGGCGAGACGTGCCTTCTCCAGGCCTGCTCGGCCTTCGCGCCGTTGAAGAAGACCGTGCGCACCAGCGGATGTTCGTCGAGAAAGCCCGGCAGGTCGTTGGGCTCGGCGGTGGAGTCCACTATGTCCGAGTCGAGGCTTCCGGGCCGCACGCAGGATGCCAGCACGTCCCACAGCGCCGCGCGCCTTGCGATCAGGGCGGCGATCCTATCCTCGTACGGAAGCTCCGTCCCGATGCCCAGCACCGCCTGCATAACGGGCCAGAAGGCGTTGCGCGGGTGTGCGTAGTACTGTCCCGCCCTCAGCGAGGCCTCGCCGGGCATGCTGCCCAGGATCAGCGCCGCTGCGTCGGGGTTGGACGCCGGAGGGAAGCTTCGGACATGTATCAAAATGCTCTCGTTTGTCTCTGCGACCCCGGCGCTTGCCATCACCGATCCTCCTCCGGTCCTGATCCTCGTTCGTAACGATTGTAGCACGGGCAGTACTTTCGACGCGAGCATCGCACTTTCTTGAGGTGAGAAACCGTGTTAAAATTGCCAAAAGCGGCCCTTGAGATAGAATTCGGCGAAGGGGGAGGAGCATTCATGAAAAGAGCGGTCTATGGGCGAAGCGACGGGTCGGTCGCGGCGGTGGGGCGCCCGCGGGGCCTGCTGTCTGCGCACGTGCGGATCGCGGCCGCTTGCGTGCTGGTTTTGACGGCACCGCTGCTCGCACGGGCGGACGCTCTTGAGGTCGCCTCAAGGTACGAGCCTCGCCCGGAGCTGAACGACGGAATCCTCAATAATCCGAGGTCCATGGGCTTCGCGCCGGACGGCTCTCTCTGCGTCCTCGACGAGTGGTTTTCCGACGACCCTGGCGTGCATCGCTTCTCGCTGACCGGGAAGCCCCTCGGCAGGATTCGCGCCGACAAGAAAGCCCTGGGGGACGGCGGCGTTCATTCCGCCTGGTGCGTGACGGTCGCGGATTCTGGAAAAGTCGTAATGGCGGGCAGTTCGGAGGAGTTCGGAGAGGCTCGGCGGGAGGATGATTCGGAGGTGGTTCGGGAGATCGACAGGCCCGTTGAAAAGGCCGGTGCGAGCACTCCGATCCAGTCCGAAGATGCGATCCTCACGGGCGGGACCGCGCCTCCGTCGAACGATGCGCTGCGCGAGCGCATAGCCCTGCTCGAAAGAGCGCTCGCGCTGAGGGAGGAGGGTTGGCGCATGAAGCGCGGGGGCGACCTCCCTGGCGCTTTGCTCTCGTTCAGGAGAAGCCTTGAGATCTACCCGGACCCGGAGCTGGAGCGAATGGCGCGAGAGCTCGAGTCCGGGCCTGAATCCCGCCACCGCCCCGACCTTCAGCCCCTTCGCGACAGGATAGCCGCCCTGGAGCGCCTCGCGGCCGGGGCCGCCCGGACGGGTGGCGCGCTGGTCACTGGCGGGTACTTGTTGAGCGGGGGAGGCCAGGGGCAGGAGGTGCGACCTTGAGGAAGATTAAGGGGGAGGGCGCATTCATGAAAAGGACGGTCGATAGGTGGTGTGGTGGCGCGCCCGCAGGCCGGGGGAACGGGCGGGGCCGAGTGCCTCGGCGGGTGCGGGCCTCGGCCGTCTGCATGCTGGTTTTGTCGGCGTTGCTGTTTGCGGGCGCGGGCGCCCTGGAGGCCGGTCCTGCCGATACACCTCCCCCGGCGCCGGCGCGTGTCGAAAAGGACGAGGAAACAGCCCTTTCGCCGCTTGAAGCCGAACTTGCGCGGCTTAAGAGGGCCCTGTCCCTGCGCGAGGAGGCCGAACGCCTCGAGGACGACGGCGACCTGCCGGGGGCGGCGGCGAAGTACCGGGAGAGCCTGCCGATGCACGCGGATCCGGCCGTGGAGGCCTACATCATTGACCTGGAGGAGCGGGCGGGGCGTGCCGCTGTTGCGGAGGAACCAACGGTGCCCGCCGCGGAGCCCGAGGGGGATCCCCGAAGCCGGGCCGAGGCGGTCTGGCGGCAGGCGGCGGAGCTGCAGCTGGCGGAGAGGTACGAGGAGGCCCTGGTGAAATACCACGAGGGGCTCTCGATACTCCACGATACAGTGGTCGAGGAGCACGTCCGCAAGCTGGAGAAGTTCATCCAGAGGCGAAAGAAGTAGCCCTTGCAGGCCGCGCCCATGTCCGGGGGACGGCTTCTCCGACAGCGGAATAAGTGCTAAAATTGCCAAAATGCGGCACCCCGGCGCGGGCGTCGACAGGGGGAGCATTTCGCCGATCCGGTACGGGAGCCGCCATCATGCAAGGGGGGATTAATAGTGAAGAGGTTTTCCTGCTCCGCGATGCTGGTTTTTGTGTTAGTCGTCCTTGCGGTCATGGCCGGCGCCGCCGGCGCCGAGGAACCCTCGATCGGGAAGCTCCCCAAGGGCTGGGCCGAGAGGGAGCCGATCGATGCATCCATCGACAGGTACTTCGTCTACGAGATGAAGGGAATCGTGCGCATCGAACTGTCGATGCTGGAGGAGGAGCTTCCGGAGCATTACAGGCCCGGGGACTACATGAAGGAGATGAAAAAGCACCTGGCGCCCGGCTTCAAGGACTACGTCCCGCTGGACGACGAGGCGACGAAGATTCACGGGTTGGACGCGGCCGTGCACCACTTCACCTTCACCGGGCCGCAGGAGACGATCAAGGCGGAGGTGTACGCGTTCGTGATCGACGAGACCGCGTACATCCTCCTGTTCGACTCTTCCGAGACCTGGTTCAAGAAGATGCAGCCGAAGTTCCGCCAGTTCATCGACGAGGCGGTCAAGATCCCCGGCGCGCAAGCCCCCGAACCCAAGCCGAAGCCGAAGCCGAAGCCCGAGCCAAAGCCGGAGCCGGAGGAAGAGATATTGGACGACGATGACGACGAAATCGTGATGCCCGAGTTCGAGGACGACGAAGAAGATGCAGACGCCGAGGCGGCCTTCCTCGGCAGCGCGAGGGAGAACCTTTACATAACCCTGCCCGAGGGGTGGACGAAGGGGCAAATGGTAAATGACTACAACTGGTTGGAGGCCCTGGGGCCGAAGAACTTCGAGATGATAGTCTCCATGCAGGACAGCCAGGAGCAGACGGAGACAATGTTCGGAAAGTACACCGGGGATCTGTCGCGCATCGGAGCGAGCACTCTGAGGTGCGGCGGCGGCGTCATCCCGATCACCCTGTACTCGGACAGCGAGGACGGCGTGAAGCTGGTAGTGCTCACGGCCGTCTGGGAGGGCACGGGCGCAGGCATATTGCTCCAGGTGCCGAAGAAGGAGTACAACGCCTCCTCCGGATGGATCAAGGAGATGCTGTGCAGCGTGAGGATAGAGAAGAAGTAGAGGGACGGCACGGCCGGCCGAGTTGAAGAAGGGGGTGTGGATATGCGCGCTTTTCGCGTGTGCGTTGTCGGTTTGACGCTGTTCGCGTGGTTGGCCGGGGCCGCCTGCGGGGCCACGGTGACCTACCGGAAGCAGGTCCTGGGGGCGAAGACCCTTGTGACCCCGGTGGTCAGGGGGGTGAGCGCGGAGGTGGAGGAGGTCGTGAACGAGGCCCTGGCCGCCCTGGTCGAGGACGAGGTCATGGCCCTTGCCGACGTGGAGGAACCGCGCCAGCTCATCGTCCAGGGTAAGGCCGAGCTGAAGAGGGGCGCCCTTCTCAGCTTCTCCTTCACGGGAATGGTCGACTTCGAGGGCGCGGCTCACCCGTCCAGCAGCAGGCGGGGGATAACGTTCGACTCCAGGACCGGTGACGAAATCCTGCTCGAGGACCTGTTCCTGACGGGGACTGGCTGGCGCGATGCCGTCAACTGGCTGGTCTCCTGCGAGATCGACAGGCAGGTGGAGGACGAAGGACTCATGGTGTTCGACGACGAGGAGTACCCGGACGTGCTGGAGTACTCCGACCAGTTCTTCCTGCGCCCAGGGGAGCTGGTCCTCTTCTGGACGGACACCCAGTTCACGCCGCACGCCTCCGGTCAGCCGGAGTTCGCCCTGCCGATCGGCGATCTCGAGCAGTATCTTCGCCCCGAGTACTCCTCGTGGTGATCGCGTGGCGGCGCGCAGCCTGAAGTCTGTGCTAAAATTGCCTCAACGCCGGGTGTCGTTCGACGCCCGCGACGCGTCCTTACGCCGCTGATCCTGGCCCAAGGGACCCGATACTCATCAAGGGGGAATTAAAAATGCGAAGGCTGTTTTACTCCGTGGTATTGGTTTCGGCGCTTTTGACACTGGTAGCCCTTCCGGGCGCGGCGACCGGCGGCGAGATCACGCTGGGCGTGCTGCCCTCAGGGTGGAGCGAGGGAGAGCCCGCGCACGAGTCTATAAAACAGTACCTGGTGTACCAGGAGAAGGGTACGGTGCTGGCGGAGCTGTTGTGCCTGGAGGAGGTGCTTCCTGATGAGATGACCCCGGAGGAGTACCTGGAGGCCCTCAAGGAGAACAGCATGCCCAGCTTCGCGGAGTACGCCCCCCTCGAGGACGAGCCCGCGAGGCTGCACGGAAGGGATGCGATAGTCCATCGCTTCCACTTCTCCAACCAGCGAGACACGCTCAAGGGCGAGATGTACGTGTTCGTGCTGGACGAGACCGGGTACGTGTTCCTCTTCGACACGACCGACGAGTGGTTCGCCAAGCTGCATCCGAAGTTCCTGAGCTTCGTGAAGAACGTCCTGCGCTTCCCCGAGCAGAAGGTCGCGCCCGAGGAAGAGGAGGAGGGGGACATGCCTCTCGTCGAGGACGAAGAGGAAGAGGATGACAAAGGCCTGCCGCTTATCGAGGACGAGGACGAGGATGACGAGGA
>CAYWKH010000100.1:0-7612 GCA_964458805.1 uncultured Synergistaceae bacterium | reverse complement strand
CGGTCAACGGCGTCGGCGTCCAGACGAGAAGGCACGCCTTCATCTCCTCCCTGCTGGGGATCCGGCATCTCGTCCTCGCTGTGAACAAGATGGACCTCGTCGGGTACGAGGAGTACGTCTTCCAGAAGGTAGTCTCCGACTGCCGTCTATTCGCCGATAAGCTCCCAGTCGACAGCCTTCACTTCATCCCCCTGAGCGCCCTTCAAGGGGACAACATCGTCGAAAAGAGCGAACGCATGATGTGGTATAAGGGTGCCCCGCTTCTTGACTACCTGGAGAACGTCGTTGTTCTGGGGGAACGCAACCTTAGGGACTTCCGCTTCCCAGTGCAGCGCGTCGTCTGGACGGGAAAAACATTCCGTGGCTACGCCGGAACGATAGCTTCCGGCGTCGTTAGAGCCGGCGAGGAGGTTGCTGTTCTCCCCTCCGGCGTCATGTCCAGAGTCAAGCGCATCACCACATGGGACGGCGACAAACAGTACGCCTTTGCTCCGCAGGCCGTTGTCTTTGAACTCGAAAACGACGTTGACATAAGCAGGGGCGACATGCTCGCCCGCCCGAAGAACCTCCCGACGCTCACCGACGAGGTCGAGGCCAGTCTCGTCTGGATGAACGAAAAGCCACTCCGCCCCGGAGAGACGTATCTTTTCAAGCACTGCTCCCGCTACGTCAAGGGAACCTTCACCGCACTTAAATATCGTCTCGACCCGAGGGACCTTCACAGAAAAGAAGCCGAAGAGTTCCGGATGAACGAAATCGGCAGAGCCTTCATCTCCTTCGTGAAACCGCTCTGCGCCGACGAGTACCGCGACAACGCCGCGACGGGTGCCTTCATTGTCGTAGACCCTGTCAGCAACCTGACCGTCGGCTCGGGGATGATCGAACGCTGCATGACGCACCTCAAGACAAACGGAGAGCCCGCGGATAGACAGGGGGAGGCAGGAACTCTTTGGTTGTCTGATACATCGGAGGAAGAGCTGGAGCGAATCCTGCGAGAACACTGCCCAGTAATGAAACTGAGCTGGGAGGATCTTGAGAAAGGGTTGAACGCCGACCTGAGCGAAGCGCAGACCGAGGAGAAGATGCGGAGGATTCAGCATGTTTGCGAGCTGGGGAAAGCCTCCGGTGTGTCGGTGGTTCTCCTGAGTTTCCCTTTTCCCCCGGAGGAGTGAAGCGCAGTGAGCGGACACATTATCGTTGTCTCGGGGTACCCTCGCTCCGGCACGTCGCTGATGATGCAGATGCTGGCCGCCGGAGGAATGGATGTACTGACGGACGACACGAAGACGCCTGATGAGCACAACCCTCGCGGCTATTTCGAGTTCGGACCGGCGCTGAAACTGGGCGGAAAGGAGGTTTCGACGGACTGGGTGGACGGGGCTGTCGGCAGATCGGTGAAGGTGATGGCCTACCAGCTACGGCACCTGCCGGAAACCTTCGAATACCGCGTTATCTTCATGCGCAGAAGAATCGCCGAGGTGCTGGCTTCGTGGAATAAGATGAAGCTGACGCGGCCGGATGTACGTCTGAGCGAGAGAGAGCGGATCCTAGCCTTCAAGACCGAGTATGCCGTCTACGAGGCTACTCTCGAACGGCGCAAAAACTTCGGAGTGCTCTTCGTACAGTACAACGAGCTGCTGGCGAGCCCCGATGAGTGGATAGAAAGAGTCGCCGGATTCCTCGAAGAGCCGCTGGACAGAAGCGCGATGCGTGGGGCGATCGACTACGCGCTCTACCGGAACCGCCTGCCATGATTCGCTCCTTTCGGAGAGGTGACGGAAACGACCTCGCAGGTGCCATCCTGAGTTTGTCGAAGTTACCCGCTCCCTCTTGACACCTTGGTTTCACAGGGATATTCTTGAAAAAAGAGGATAATGGTGTTTTTTTAACTCCAAAGCCTCGTCATGAGAAAGGCAGAGAGTTCGTGAAAGAAAGACTCGGCTTCCAGCTAGTATGCACTCGCCTGCGATGTTTCTTAGCTTGCGGGATTTATCTCCCTTGGATGCCGAGATGAACCGGCTCCTCGTGCGCCGTCATCTTCGCCTTCCCCTCGAAGGGCAGATCGACCTCACCTACCGTTGCAACAACAACTGTCTGCACTGCTGGGTGCGCCGTCCTGCCGACGATCCCGTGCAACCTGAAGAACTCTCCTTCGACGAGATTCGCCGCATCGCCGGCGAGGCACGGGCGTTGGGGTGTCGCCGCTGGAGTATCTCCGGGGGCGAACCGATGTTGCGCCACGACTTCCCCGAGATATTCGACTTTCTGACGAGCAGGGCCGTCGGCTACTCCATCAACACCAACGGCACGCTGATCACGTCGTCCGTCGCGCGCCTATTGAAACGCAGGGGAACGAAAATGATCGCCGTCTACGGAGCGACTCCCGAGGTCTACGACAGGGTCACCCGCAATCCGGGAGGTTTCGAGCGAATGATGCGCGGCTTCGCCTATATGAAGGAGGCCGGCGCCGGTTTCATCGTCCAGTTGATCCCGATGCGGGCCAACTGGCATCAGTGGGGCGAGATGATCGCTCTTGCGCAGAACCTGAGTCCGCATTGGCGTGTGGGGGCCCCGTGGCTCTACCTCTCCGCCGACGCCTCCCCCGAACGCAACGCCGAAATCGACGCGCAGCGCCTTGATCCCGCGGAGGTGGTCGGGCTGGACAGGCCGAATCCGTCGTATGGAGAAAGAATGGGCGAATTAAACGCCTCGTTTGCGGAAGACGTCGAAGCGACGGATGGCGGCAGCGCCGTCGTTTCGACGGCATGCGGCGCCGCAGCGCAGTGCGACGACCGCCTCTTCGCCCGCTGCATCGAGGGCAGACGCTCCTTCCATATCGACGCTTACGGCATGATGTCCTGGTGCTCCTTCGTCAAGGATCCCGCGCTACGCTGCGACCTGCGGGCGGCGAGCTTCGAGGACGCATGGGAGCGTTTTATCCCCTCCTGCGCCGACAAGGTTCGAGGAGGAACGGAGTGGCAAAACGGGTGCGGAACCTGCGAAAAAAAAGGCGACTGCCGCTGGTGCGCCGTCTACTCCTATCTGGAGACCGGCCGCTACGGCGCGCCCGTTCCCTACCTCTGCCGGGTCGCCGACCAGGCGCGGAGCTTCAAAGATGAGTGGCGCGCACGGCACCGCCGATATTTCCGGATCGCCGGCATCACCGTCCGACTGGAGAGCGATCTTGACTTCGGCACGGTGCGTTTCAAGGACGAGCTGAACGCCTTCTCCGCCGACGGACCCGGCGACGACAACGTCATGCTTCGCCATTTTTTCGAAATCCCCGACATGAAGGGCAAGGACCTGGGAGAGGAGATCTACTGCAAGCCCCCCTGGGCGATCTCCCGGAAGAACGGCGTGTGGTTCTACCGGGGCATCTCTCCGAGGCAAGGAGACGAGTCGCTGCACCGGGTAGCGGTCTTTTCCCCCGACCATCGCCACGGCACGATTTACAGCCCGCCGCGCGAGATGGAACGGGTGCTTGATACTGAGTGGCAGTCGCTCTCCCTCTTCCCCACCGACCAGATATGGCTCGTGCGTCTGCTGGCCGACCGCGACGCGGCGCTGCTGCACTCTGCGGCGGCGGTCGTCGACGGGTGCGGGTTCATCTTCGTCGGCCACTCCGACGCGGGCAAGTCCACCACGATGGAGCTGCTTAAGAGCGCCCGGCGGGAGCAGGGGCTTGACGCCGAAATCCTCTGCGACGACCGGAACATCGTCCGCAAATGGAGCGATGGCTGGCGCGTCCACGGCACGTGGAGCCACGGTACCACCGCCGATGTCTCCCCTTCGAGCGCGCCGCTTCGGGCCGTCCTCTTCCTCGAACAGGCGGCGAAGAACGAGATCGTCCCCTTGACCGACCGCAGACTCGTCTGGCGACGGCTGTTGGCCACCCTAATCCGCGCCGCTGTCAGCGACGAGTGGTGGCGGAAGGAGCTGGACATTCTGGAGTGCCTCGTAGCCGAGGTCCCATGCTACACCATGCGATTCGACAAGACAGGGAAGATTGTGCCGGAGCTGGAGACCTTGCTCTCGTGAGCGCCTACGCACGCTCCGTCAAGCGGCTTCCCAAGCGTCTTGCCCCGCGCCTCGGACGACTCGACATCGAACTCACCGAGCGCTGCAACAACGACTGCATCCACTGCTGCATCAACCTCCCCGCAGGCGACGAGGCCGCACGAGTCCGCGAGACGACTACCGGCCAGATCAAGGCGATCCTGACCGAGGCAGCCTCGCTCGGGTGTCTCCGCGTCCGCTTCACGGGGGGAGAGCCGCTGCTGCGGCACGACTTCGAAGAACTCTACCTCTTCGCGCGCCGCCTGGGGATGAAAGTCCTCCTCTTCACCAACGCGACACTGATCACTCCCCCCCTCGCCGATCTACTTGCCCGTGTCCCTCCGCTGGCGAAGATCGAGATCACCGTCTACGGAATGAGCGCAGCAAGCTACGAGGCCGTCAGCCGTTCTCCCGGCTCCTTCGCTCACTTCCGGAGAGGTGTGGAGCTGCTGTTGGAGCGCAACGTCCCCTTCATCCTCAAATCGGCTCTTCTTCCGCCGAACCGGCACGAAATAGAGGCGTTCGAGGCGTGGTGCGCGACGATCCCGTGGATGAGCAAGCCGCCCTCCTACTCCATGTTCTTCGATCTGCGCAATCGACGCGACGACGAGGAGAAGAACAGGCTGATCGCCGCGATGCGCCTCTCTCCCGAAGATGGACTTGCCGTCCTGGCTCGAGACGAATCGGGATACCGGAAGACGATGCAGGAGTTTGCCGAGAAGTGCATGGGCCCCCCCGGAGATATCCTCTTCCGATGCGGCGCGGGCAGGGGGCTTTGCATCGACGCGTACGGGCGAGCCCAGCCCTGCATGGGTTTGCGTGCACCGAAGCTGAGCATGGACATTGCGGGTTGTACATCCCCCTCCCCTCTGGCAGATGCGCTGGAGAGCTTCGCCTCGCTTGGAGAAATGCGGGCGACGAACCCCGCCTATTTAATGCGATGCGCGAACTGCTTTTTAAAGGGTTTGTGCGAACAGTGCCCGGCAAAATCGTGGTCGGAGTACGGCACACAGGACACGCCAGTGGAGTACCTCTGCGACGTCGCCCACGAACAGGCCCGCTTTCTGGGTTGGCTGAAGGATGGTGAGAGCGCGTGGACGGTGAAAGCATGGAGGGAAAGAATAGACGGGAGGGGATAAGGAAGTTTGCTGCGGGGCAAGAAGCGCGGCAGGTGGTTGCCGGGCTATAAAGAACTCAAGGAGATGCATCTACTTTATTCTAGGAGGAACGGATGATGAAGAACGAAAACGGAAAGAAAGAGTGGAGCAGGCCGGAACTGACCGTGTTGACGCGCAACAAGCCTGAGGAAGTGGTTCTGGCAAGTTGTAAAGGAGCGACTGGATCTAGTCTGAATAGTGATGACAGTTCTTGCAGATATTATTCTCTGGATTGTGTTAATTGTTCTGATCAGAATGTTTCTTGAAAATGGAAAAACGTGCACAGCGGAACGTGCCGGAGGAGGCCGTGCTGTCTGCGTGCAAGAATGCGGGTGGTGGTGCAGGAGGGCAAAATACTGGGTGTATTGATTTGTTTGCTGGGCCGTTTGCCCAATGTCCATTTTACCGGGAGATTGATCGATGACATACGAACCGACGCTTGAAACAGTCTGCCTTCCCTCCGAGGATGTGGTGGCCCGCGAGATTGAGGGTGAGATGATCCTCGTTCCGCTGGTGGCGGGGATAGGGGATGCGGACGACGAACTGTACGCATTGAACGACACCGGCAAGGCGATTTGGAACGCGCTCGACGGAGAGAGAACGCTGGGACAGGTGGCGAAGCTTCTGTTCGAGGAGTTTGAGTGCACTCCCGAGATTCTCCGCGAGGACGTCCTTGGATTCGCCGGTGAGATGGTGCGGCGGCGGATGCTCGTCACAAGGCCCTGATACGATTCCGGAGATCAAGCATGGCCTGCGGGGAGGAACGCTTCGCGGAAGAACTTCCGCCGGATTCTGTTCCTGTGGGTTCTTCCGCATATGTTGTGCAGGGCGGGGAGCTGTCCCTCTCCAATTCCGGGCAGCTCGAGCTGCTGCTGGCGATGCGGGAACGCGGCGCGCCGCTGCGAACGATGGTACGCGGCTTCAGCATGAACCCCTTTCTCCGCGACGGCGACGTACTGACCATCTCTACTATGCACGACACGCTGCGGATCGGCGACATCGTCGCCTTCCGGCATCCTCGGGACGGCAGGCTGGCGATCCACCGCCTCGTCCGGCGGACAAAAAAAGGCTGGCTCGCATGGGGTGACAACTGCCCCGAACCGGACGGAGAAGTCGCCCCCGGCGACATCCTAGGCAGAGTGATCCTCGTGGAGCGCAACGGTCGGCGAGCGTACCCCTGGCTTGGAAGGGCGGGCGCGCTGATTGCCTCACTCAATAGCTCGGGGATGTTGGTGCATGTCCGAAGAGTATGGCGCCTTCCGCGCCGCGTTGCATCTTTTTTGCTGCGGCGTCTTCAGGGGCTTTCGGTGTATCATGCGGTCGGCAGGAGACTTGCTGCCCGAGCGATCATCTCCATCGCCGACCAACACGATTCTGAACGGCTGCGCATCGTTATGCGAAAAGACTTGGCGTCGAATGATGAGAAGGAGCGGTGATTCTATGACCGAGACGATGGAGATTCAGCACCTCCCCCTGTGGAAGAGACTGAAGGAGCGCAGAACGCCCCTCTCCTTCGACGTCGAGATCACGGCGCGCTGCAACATGGATTGCCGCCACTGCTACATCAACCTCTCCGCCGGCGACGAAGCGGCGCGCGCCCGCGAGCTGACGCCGGAGGAGATTCTAGGCATCGCGCGCCAGGCCGTGGAGATGGGCTCCGTGTGGTGCCTGATCACAGGGGGAGAGCCGCTGCTCCGCCCCGATTTCGCCGGCATCTACACAGGACTGAAACGCCTCGGACTGCTCGTCTCCGTCTTTACCAACGCGACCCTGATCGACGACGGGCACGTCGAGCTGTTTCAAAAGCTTCCGCCGCGCGACATCGAGATCACCGTCTACGGTGCGACGCGGGAGACGTACGAAGCTGTCACGCGTCGTCCCGGTTCTTTCGAGCGCTTTCTCGCGGGGCTTGAGAGGCTTCGTTCGGCCGGAGCGCTCGTCCGTCTGAAGGCAATGGCCATCCGCTCGAACCTTCACGAACAGAAGCAAATCGCCGATTTCTGCATTGAGCGGACAAAGGACTACTTCCGCTTCGATCCGCAACTGCATCTGCGCTTCGACGGCGATCCGTTCCGCAACGAGGAAATCCGAGCCGAGCGCCTGTCGCCGGAGCAGGTCGTTGCGCTCGAGGAGGCGGACGAGAAACGAATCGACGCGCTGCGGAAGAAGTGCGACACGCTGATCAACGAGCAGTTCGTGCACTTCGGCTGCGACCATCTCTTTCACTGCGGAGCGGGAAACGGCAGCTTCAGTGTTGGGTACGACGGTGCTTTCCGGCTCTGCTCCTCTTTGTGGGCGAAGGGGACGACTTACGACCTCCGCAATGGAACGCTGGCCGAGGCGTGGAACGACTTCGTGCCAAAGGTGCGCGATCTGCGTTCGCAACGCGCCGAGTTCCG